>JAZSOD010000033.1:0-31645 GCA_045536775.1 Eubacteriales bacterium
CCTGTGAACTCGATCTTGATATCTTCATCTGGAACGTGACCCATAAGAGTTATAAGGTTCTTTGCGAGGTCGAGAATCTTGACGGGACTACCCATATCAAGCACGAATATTTCGCCACCCTTAGCAGATGCGCCTGCCTGAATAACCAAAGACACCGCTTCGGGAATCGTCATAAAGTAACGGATAATATCGGGATGTGTGACCGTAACGGGACCGCCCTCGGCGATCTGACGCTTGAACAGGGGGATAACACTTCCGTTGCTTCCGAGCACGTTGCCGAATCTTACCGCAACGAATTCGCACTCGGAATGGTTATTGAAGGTCTGGACTATCATTTCACATATACGCTTGGTCGCGCCCATAATGTTCGTGGGGTTGACCGCCTTGTCCGTGGAGATCATAACGAAGCGCTTGACGCCGAACTTATCAGCCGCGCGTGCAAGCTTGTAGGTGCCGAGGACGTTGTTTTTTATCGCTTCGTTCGGGGAATCCTCCATAAGCGGAACGTGCTTGTGTGCAGCCGCGTGGTATATGATGTCGGGTCTGTACTGATCGAGCACAGATTCGATTCTCGCAGTGTCGCGCACACTTCCGATAAGTGTTATGAGATCAAGCTCGGGGTGGTTTCTTTTAATTTCGTTTGAAATATCGTAAGCGCTGTTTTCGTATATATCAAATATTATGAGTCGCTTGGGACAGTGGCTTGATAACTGTCTGCAAAGCTCACTGCCGATCGAGCCGCCGCCTCCCGTTACCATAACCGTTTTGCCGTCTACGTACTGCATGACTTTTTCGAGATTCGTCTTGATAGGCTCACGTCCGAGAAGATCCTCGATCTGAATGGGACGGGTCTGCGACACGTTAGCCTCGCCGTTTAGTATCTGAGCAAAGGTGGGGACCGTCTTGACCTCGCACTTGGTTTCGGCGCATATTTTGAGTATCTGTGCTTTCCTTTCGTTTGAGCAGTATGAAATAGCGAAAATAATAAGCGAAATATCAAGCTCCTGTGCAATAAGCTTTATATCCTCGGTAGTTCCCATTATCGGAATACCTTGGATCTGCTTTCCTACCTTGGTCTTGTCATCGTCAATAACACAAAGTACAGAGTAGCTTGAGCAGGCACTGTTGTGCTTAAGGTCGTTTATAACGAGGTTTCCGGTATATCCGCCGCCGATTATCATTACGTTCTGCCCATCGTTCGTACGAGAGCGGGAACTCGGATGTGCAATTGCTGATGCTTCATACCCTGAAAGACGCCTGTAAATCGCTTTGAACATGATGATAATTATAGCAATTGCAAGCGTTGTAAAATAAACACTGAGCGGGAGAGTGTTTATTACAAAGGGGAGCTTCTCCGCACGTGTGGGTGCGGATAGAGCGAGGGTCGCCGTGAAATGAATGACAAATGTTATAAGGGAGGAAAAAACTACGATAAGACCGTATTTGAGCATATCGTATGTAGAGCAAAATCCCCATATAATCTTGTGTATTCCCGCAACATAATACATCGTCGGATAGACTATGTCTACAACAACGAACCACAAAATAATACTGAAGAGATAATTTTCAAAAACACTTTCGGGACTCATCTGGGTCAGAATTGAGACAAGCACCGATAAAAGCAGTATTAACAAATCAACGACGATATGAATTGACACCTTAAAGTGAGTGTTGCTAAGTTTTGATTTTAACAAACTGATACCTCCCTGTAATTAGGTTTAATTTTATATCCGGGTTAATAGACGGAGAACGCAAATATGGTATAACAACTCACTTGGAACAGTATACCACAAAATATTCACAATTTCAAGGGGGGAGATAATTTATATTTTGTCGTAATTGTTGATTTTGCGGAAATATTATAGTATAATTAACGCAGACAGATCCAAAAACGGAAAGGGAGAACTACGATGAAGGTTATTATCACAGGCGGCTCGAGAGGGATAGGTGCTGAGTGCGTGAGACGTTTCTCGGCGCGCGGAGACTCGGTCGCATTTATCTATAAAAGCTCCGATCTTGCCGCAAGGGAGCTTGGGGCAGAAACGGGCGCGGTACTTGTCAAGGCAGACCTTTCTGCAAATGGGGAAGCTGCTGCGGCTATCGATACGGCAATTCTGGCACTCGGAGGAGTCGACGTTATAGTCAACAACGCAGGAGTCTCCAAAATAGGACTTTTCACTGATATGAGTGAGGACGAGGTGCGTGAGCTTATAGGCTGTGATCTTGAGGCGGCAATGCTTGTATCAAAGGCGGCTATTCCGACGATGGTAAGACAGCATAAGGGCTTCATTATAAATATTTCTTCAATGTGGGGGGTTACGGGAGCGTCCTGTGAGGTTGCGTATTCTGCGGCAAAGGCAGGACTTATCGGCTTTACAAAAGCGCTTGCAAAGGAGCTCGGACCGTCGGGAATTACGGTAAACTGCGTGGCTCCGGGGGTTATAGCCACCGAGATGAACGCTTGTCTTGATAAGGGGACGATAGAGTCTCTTTGCGATGAAACTCCGCTTGGCAGGATAGGAACTGTTGGCGACGTTGCCGAGGCGGTTTTGTTTCTTGCATCAGAGAAGGCTTCGTTTATTACGGGAGAGGTGCTTAACGTAAACGGAGGACTCGTCATCTGAACGGCGAGCCGGGAAGCCTTGACTTGTTGAGAATTGAAGGAAGCTTTATATCCCCGAGCAGAGAAGCGGGGCAAATTGAGTCTTTACCGAAGCGTGCGCGGATATTGTCCGCACACGCTTCTTTTTTTTCGTATTTTTCTTCTCTTAGGGCATCGGTAAAGAAATCAAGGGGTATCGGCTCGCGGTCGCTTTGAAGGTCAAACGTACGCACCGTAAGAGCGCGCACGTTTTCGTGCCAGATATAATTTTCTCGGAAAAGCTTCATAATTTCCTCAAATATAAGACGGTGAGATCTCGTCGGACGGTGAAGCCTTGAGTTAAGGTCGGAAGTACATAAGCGCTCGTCCTTGACGGTTATACCAACCCCCGACGCCACGCAGTCCGTGCGTCTTAACTCCGCAGATACCCGCTCAGAAAGATAAAGAACAATGCGCGAGACCTCGTCATTGTCAGCAAGAGGCGCCCGACATGTCACTCCGCGACTGACACTTTTGGTTATCGGTACGTACTCGGAGGGTGCCACCCTCGAAAAATCGTCTCCCCAAGCAAAATCGTGAAGGGAAGCACCGCATTTGCCGAGCCACTTTTCCATATACTCACGCGGCACGGCGGCAATATCGCCTATGGTGTATATCCCGTGCTTTGATAGTACTTTTTCGCTTGATCTTCCGACACCGAGAAGGGACGTGGCGGGAAGCGGCCATATTCTTTCCTTAAAATCGCCACGCCCTATTTCTGTAACCGCATCGGGCTTTTTCATATCGCTGCAGAGCTTGGCAAACACCTTGTTAAACGAGACTCCGACCGATACGGTAAGCCCTGTTTCGCGCTTGACTCTTTCGCGTATTTCCTCTGCAATGCTTCTTCCGCTGCCGAAAAGCCAGGTACTGTGGGTAACGTCAAGCCAGCACTCGTCCATACCGAACGCCTCGACCTCATCTGTGTAGTCGCAGTATATCTTCCTTACCTTTTTTGAAAACTCGGAGTATTTTTCAAAATGGGGAAGTACGCATATAAGTCCCGGACATTTAAGCTTTGCTTCTCTTATGGTGTCGCCGGTTTTGACACCGCAAAGCTTGGCACGTTGATTTTTTGCGAGAACAATGCCGTGGCGGTCATCCTCCTTGCCGCAAACGGCAATGAATTTGTTGCGGTATTCGGGGTTGTTTGCGCACTCCACAGACGCAAAAAAATTGTTGAGATCACTGTGGAGAATAATTCTTTCCATAAAATTTTCCTTTCCTCTTGACAAAAAGTGAAAAATGTCATATAATTGATACGCAAGTAAGTTTCACATTGATTATACGCAATTAAATTGCGTTTGTCAATATAAAAACGCAAAATTATTGCACTAATATTTTTTGCGCAGAAAAACAATTTCACAACTGAAAGGTAACATCACTATGAAATTTGGCGAAAAGCTAAGAAAGGCGCGTAAGGAAAAGCGCCTGACGCAGGAGGAGCTCGGTAAGCTCACCGGCGTTTCAAAAAGAACGATAGTAAACTACGAAAGCGGTAACATATATCCTAAAGGAAGAAAAATGTATACCACCCTGGCAAACGTGCTTGACGTTGAACCGAGCTATCTTATAAGCGAGGACGAGGAATTCCTTGTTGACGCAGGAGTTGAATACGGCTCAAGAGGTCGAGTACAGGCAAAGAGGATTATCACGCAGGTGTCTGCGATGTTTGCAGGCGGTGAGCTTGACGACGACGATAAGCTTGCCTTCGTGCATCAGATACAGGAGCTTTACTTTGACAGTAAGGAGTCAGCAAAGAGGTTTACTCCCGATAAATTCAAGAAGTAAAAAGGATCAATTAACGCGAAAAATATGAGAAACGGTATATACGAAAGCGCGATGCGGCTTGTTCGCAGGTACAAGACCCGCGACCCCGAAAAGATCGCGCGGCTTCTCGGTATAGAGATTAAATATAACCCCGATTTTTCTCGTCTGAAGGGCTTTTATATCGTAATGAACAGAAAAAGGTACATAGTTATTAACGATAACCTTGATGACAGTCAGAAGAGAATAGTTCTCTCGCACGAGCTGGGCCACGACAGACTTCACCGAAAGCTTGCGGGAGACGCGGGACTTCAGGAGTTTGTGCTCTATGATATGAAGAGCCGTCCCGAGTACGAGGCAAATCTTTTCGCCGCCGAGCTTTTGCTTGACGACGCGGAGATACTTGAGCTTGCGGGCGCGGGCCACGATATCGAGGAAATATCAAAGCTTCTTGAGACCGATATAAATCTGGTGGCTATAAAGGTTTCGGGAATGAATAATCGAGGGTACAATTTTAACCCCGTGATATCCCCAAACCGAAAATTTCTTTCAGAATAAAATTATTTTCACAGTCCGCCGTTTGCGGCGGACCTTGTTTTGTGATCTTGAGGTATTATCCAATGTGGCTTTTTAGTGATAAAAAATTCTATTCGTCAATGTTAAAGCTTGCAGTGCCGATAGCACTGCAGAATATGCTTGTAAGCTCGTTTACTCTCGTTGATACCATTATGGTTGGTCAGCTTGGCGACATCGAGCTTTCGGCTGTAGGAATGGCGGGACAGTGGAGTTGGCTTTTGCAGATATTTCTTTTCGGAATAGTTTCCGCAATGTCGATGTTCGTTTCGCAGTATTGGGGAGAAAAGAATATTGACGGAATACATAAATCCTACGGAATAGCACTCAGCTCCGGCGCGGTGCTTGCTTTGCTTTTCACTTTGTCGGCGGCGCTTATTCCCGATAGAGTAATGATGATATTCAACCGTGAGAGTGAGGTCGTAGCGGCAGGAGCCGCGTATTTGCGCATAGTGGCGTTTTCCTATCCTGCGGTAATGCTCGGAAACATTATGTTTTCACTTCTTCGCTCAACAGAATGTGTAAAAATACCGATGTATATATCGGCTATGAGTACGGTGCTTAACGCATTTTTTAACTACGGACTCATATTCGGTAAATTCGGACTTCCCGAGATGGGTATTGAGGGTGCAGCTGTCGCAACCTGTATTTCGGCTTGGGCAAACCCGATTTTTGCAGTAATCATCGCGTTTTGGAAAAAACTGCTTATTCTGGCGTCTCCCGCAAAGATTTTCAAGTTTACGCGTGAGAGAATAAAAGTGTTTTATATAAAGGCTACCCCGGTTATCGTAAACGAGTCGCTCTGGGGACTCGGCACGTTCGTGATGACTCTGCTTTACTCAAACCTCGGAAGTGAATATTACGCCGCCGTTACCATACTAAAGACCTTTGAAAACATAGCGTTTACCATATTCATAGGTATCTGTAACGCATCCTGTGTAATGGTCGGAAAATCTGTGGGTGCGGGAAATATCAAGGAGGCGGTATCAAACGCAAAGAGAATGGCGCTGCTTGTTCCACTGGTCGCGCTTCCGGTCGGTGCGCTGATAATACTGTTCCGAGAACAGCTCGTTCACCTTTTCAATATGAGTGGAAATATAACCGAGGTAACGCTTAATACCGCTATCGGAATCATCACGGTATACGGTAGCTTTATAGCTATCAGAAACGTTCCGTATATACAGGTGGTAGGCATATTCAGACCCGGCGGAGAAACGGTTCGCGGACTCATCTACGAGCTTATATGTCTCTGGTGCATCGCTATTCCCGCAACTGCAATTTCGGCTTACGTTCTGAAGCTTGACTTCGTTCTCGTTTACATAATAATGTATGTTGCCGAGGATATTCCGAAGAGCATACTTTGTATAAAGTACTTCCTAACGGAAAAATGGATAAAGCCCGTAACCGACGTCGGCAGAGAGAGTCTTGATAAGTATCTTTCTGAAAAGAGCACAAAATAAACATACAAAAAAGCTTCGCCGCGGCGAAGCTTTTTGTATTTAATATAATTGTTTTCGAGAATATGCCTTAAATAAGTTTCCCTGCAAAGCATCAGACTTTGCAGGGAAATTTATTAATTAACTTATTCGGCCGCAATAATGTATCTGTAAACGCTTTGACCGCCGGGAATCATACTTACGTTGTCCTCGCCGAAAGCGGCTTCAAGTGTAGCGGCAACCTCTGCGGCTCGCTTGTCGTCAATGTCTTCTCCGTAGAATACGGTTATCATATCGCGCTCAGCTTCCTTTATCTTGACGATAAGCTTTTCTATAAGGGTGTTTTCATCCTTGCCTCCGCCCATAAGCTCACCCTCGTAGATTGCGATAAAGTCATCCTTCTCAATACCGAGACCGCCCATGTCGGAATCTCTTACCGCGGTGGTGATCTGAGTGGTGATAACTCTTTTAAGGCTCTCGGTCATTTCCTCTGTAAGTGCATCGGGCTCGAGGTCGGTATCGTACGATTCCATAGCGCAAATGCCCTGAGGAACAGACTTTGAAGGGATAACGATGATGTTTTTATCGGTGATAGCCGCAGCCTGTTGTGCCGCGAGAATAATGTTTTTGTTGTTTGGAAGAACGAAAATGTTCTCGGCGTTTACCTTGTCAATTGCCGAGAGGATATCGTCGGTCGACGGATTCATTGTCTGACCGCCGCTGACGATGGCGTCAACGCCAAGATCTGTAAACACCTCGGCAATGCCGTCACCGGGTGCAACGGCGATCATACCGTAGCGCTGCTCGGGTTCGGAGGGTGAAGTACTTACAGTAGCGCCCTCTTCAACCTTGCTTGTGTGCTGGATCCTCATATTTTCGACCTTTACGGTAACAAACTGACCGTAAGCTACTGCGAGGTGAAGCGCAGTTCCTGGGTCATCGGTGTGAACGTGTACCTTTATTATCTCGTCATCCTCAACGAAAACGAGACTGTCACCGAGCTTTTCAAGCTCTGCTTTAAGCTCGGCAGGGTTATTGTCATTTTCCTTGGATACGATAAATTCGGTACAGTAAGTAAAGGTGATGTCTTCATCATTAAAGTCTGAAAAATCCGCGGAAGATTCTGTGACACCCGTTCCTGCGGGTGTTACGTCTATGCCGAGAAGAGAATCGCGCATAGCCTCAAGTATGAGCACCCAGCCGTAACCGCCCGCATCTACAACGCGAGCCTTTTTAAGCGTGGGATTCATCTCCATCGTCTGCTCAAGCGCAACCTTTGCGCTTGCTATTGCGGTATTGAATACCTCTACCGGTGATTCATCCGCGTCAGCAGCCTTGACCGCGGCGTCGGCCGCAAGCCTTGAAACTGTGAGGATAGTACCCTCGGCGGGATTTGCAACCGCCTTATATGCTGCGGCAACACCTGCCTGAAGTGCATTTGCAAGTGTTTTTGAATCGCACTCGCCCATACCGTTCATCTCACTTGCAATACCGCGGAACAAAAGACTTGTGATAACGCCCGAGTTGCCGCGCGCGCCGCGGAGCATTGACTTTGCGGCAATATCCGCCGCTTCGCCAACGGTCGAGGGAGCCTTTCTCATAAGCTCGGAAACGGCAGCCTTTGTGGTCATTGCCATATTGCTTCCCGTATCACCGTCGGGAACGGGGAAGACGTTAAGGTCGTTAAGCTTCGTGCAGTTGTTTTCTATGGTAGCTGCCGCGCTGATAACCATTCTTTTATAGGCGTCTGCGGTAACTGTCTTTATATTTTCAGCTGTTAAATTCATTGTTAACTCCGAGAAAAAATAATAGTATTCGCAAAACAAAACCGTGAGTGTGTCACGGCTTTGTTATTTTGTAATGAAATTAGTCCTCGCGCTTCTTACCCCAGAAGAAGAGAGCAACCGTGCCGGGACCCGTGTGACTTCCGATGGTAGTACCGATGCTGTTTATCAGCACATTACCGCGAAGAGATTTGAATCTTGCTTCGATAAGGTCGGCAACAGCCTTTGCATCCTCGTAGCAACCGGACTGGGAAATATAGCACTTGCCGCTGTAATCAAGCCCGTCCTTTGCGTTCTCCTGCATTTTTTCAACAATGGCGTTTATGACCTTTGCTTTGGTGCGGATCTTTTCGCGGGGAATGAGCTTACCTATCTTATCCATATTGAGAAGAGGACAGATCTTGAGAATAGTGCCAAACCAACCCGAAGCCTTGGTGATTCTTCCGCCCTTAACGTAGAAGGTAAGGTCGGTAGAGAAGAACCAATGGTGCATTTCGAGCTTGTGAGTATGAGCCCATTCGCTGAGCTCCTCAATGTTGAGTCCTGCATCTCTGAGATCGGCGAGCTTATCCATAAGCAGACCGTATCCCGATGACGCAGCAAGAGAGTCGACTATAAATATCTTTCTCTCGGGGAACTTTTCAAGAAGCTCGTTTCTCGCAATAACAGCCGAGTTGTAAGAGCCGGAAAGACCGCTTGAGAGTTCAACGTGAAGAATGTCGAGGCCTTTTTCGAGGAAGGACGTAAAGAACTTAACGTATTCGGAAACGTTTACCTGGGAGGTACGGGTCTCCGCACCGTTAGCCATAGCTCTGTAGAACACGTCAAAGGGAACAGATTTGCCGAGATCGTCGGGATACTGTTTTCCGTCGAGTGTAAAGTGGAAGCACACGTATTTGATATCGCGGCTATCAAGATGCTCGGCTGAAAGATCTGCAGTAGAGCTGCAGCTTATGATATATTTACTCATTTACTTTTCCTTTCTGTCATAGCGACGGACGTAAGCGTCAGTAAATAGATGTTGACACAGTTTGACTGCGTGTGGTATAATCAATACGGTAAAAACTCAGACCGCATAACTTTATACATTACCAATTATATAGAAAAACGCATATTTTTGCAATTACACACCGCGCAAATGTGTATAAACAATTATACGAATGTTATAAAAACCCGAGGCTGTTGCTTATGGATAAGAGAATAATTAAAACCAAACGAAATATTAAGAAGACAATGATAGCGATGCTCAGCGAAAAGAGCTTTGAGGAGATAACGGTAAAGGAGCTTTGCGAGAGGGCGGAGACCAGCCGCATTACCTTTTATACTCATTATTCCGACAAAGCCGAGCTTGCAAACGACATAATTGACGATATGACCGCTTTTGCAAAAAGCGAGTTTTACAGACTTCAGAGCGAAAATAACCAAAGCGGCGATATAGTTACCGAATATCTTAACCTTCTTGATTGTATTCTTAACACATACCGAGAAAATTATGACTTTTTCGCCCATACCGATGAAAGTCCCGTGCTCAGAGCGCTGACTCTTAAATTTATAAACGAGAACGTCGGCGGCAAAATGGAGAAGGATAGACAGAGACTTAACTTGAGATATCCGTTTGAAATGGTGAGAAACCTCCTTTGCGATGGCATACGCGGCTTCGTTATAACGGGGCGAACTGCAGGATATTCGCCCGATGAGATAAAGGAATACTCTCACGATATACTAAAAAGACTTCTCGTAAACGACGTCTTAAGGAAATAAAGTGATAACAAGGCTTGTTGAGTGCTTTTGCACAAAAGACAAGCCTTTTTCTTTGCTTTGTGTATAATTATTAGTATATTCGCATAAAAATTCGCTTTTCTCTTGACAAAATCTATTAAATGGTGTATGATAGTTCGTGCAAATGTTTCATTATATTAAAGGAGAAAATTACAATGAAAAAGTTTTTAGCACTTCTTCTCGTTGTTGTTCTCGCATTCGCAGTAGTAGCTTGCGGACCTGAAGCAAACACCGATGAAGCAACAGAAAATGCAACAGAAAATGCAACAGAGAACGTTGAAGTTAAGGTTCTCACAATGGCAACCAACGCAGAATTCCCGCCTTACGAATATTACGACGGCGAGACTATCGTTGGTATAGATGCCGAGATCGCAGCTGTTATAGCTGAAAAGCTTGGAATGAAGCTTGAAATCGTTGATACCGCATTCGACTCCATCATCCCCGCTATCAAGGCTAAGAAGTACGATATGGGTATGGCAGGTATGACAGTTACCGAAGAGGGCCTTGAGGAAGTAAGCTTCTCCAAGAGCTACGCTAAGGGCGTACAGGTAGTTATCGTTAAGGAAGACTCCGCTATCAAAACGGTTGACGATCTCTTTGGTGAAGGCAACTACATTATCGGCGTTCAGACAGGTACAACAGGCGACCTTTATGCAACGTGGGATATCGAAGACGAAAAGCTCGGTACAGTTTCCCGTTACAATAAGGGCGCAGACGCTGTTGAAGCTCTCAAGACAAACAAGGTTGACTGCGTAATCATCGACAACGAGCCTGCAAAGGCATTTGTTGCAGATGCAGAAGGCCTTAAGATCCTCGATACTGCATATGCTGAAGAAGACTATGCTATCGCAGTAGCTAAGGAAAACACAGAGCTTCTCGATAAGATCAATACAGCACTCGACGAGCTTATGAACGACGGAACACTTGCTAAGATCGTGGCAAAGTACATATCCGCTGAATAAGACAGGGCACAGAAATTAGCCGAAGGGAGCCGGTAATACCTGCTCCCTTCTAATAATATGGGAGAAAACGGTTATGAATGAATTTTTTCAGACAATGCAAGCCGATTTTGTAAAATGCTTTATAACCAAAAACCGTTGGAGACTTATATGGGACGGTCTTGGTGCAACGCTTGAGATAACATTCTTTGCGTGCGTAATGGGTATTTTTATCGGACTTGTTGTTGCTGTTATAAGAAGCACCTACGATAAGACCGGGAAGGATATGAGAAGCGGTTTTGGCAAGGCTATGCTCAGCGTTGCAAACTTTATCTGTAACATATACCTGACGGTCATTCGCGGAACGCCTGTAGTTGTGCAGCTTATGATTATGTATTACATAGTTTTTGCAACGTCACGAAACAGTGTAATGATAGCAATCGTAGCATTCGGTATCAACTCGGGTGCGTACGTTGCAGAAATTTTCCGTTCGGGAATTATGAGTGTTGATCACGGTCAGTTTGAGGCAGGAAGAAGCCTCGGCTTCGGTTATATAAAAACCATGCTGTTTATAGTCTTCCCGCAGGCGTTCAAGAGCGTCCTTCCGGCACTTGCAAACGAATTCATCGTTCTTCTTAAGGAGACCTCGGTTGCAGGTTACGTTGCGATTCAGGATCTTACCAAGGGAGGAGACATAATAAGAGGTGCTACGTACGAAACATTTATGCCGCTTCTTACCGTAGCCGCTATATACCTTGTGCTTGTAATATTCTTTACCCGCCTTGTAGGTATACTTGAAAGGAGGCTGAGAAACAGTGAACGATAACGTTATTATAAGAACAGAAAATCTGTGTAAGTTTTACGGTGACAAGATCCACGCACTTGATAACGTATCAGCTGAGATAACCCGTGGAGAGGTGGTAGTTGTTATAGGCCCCTCCGGAAGCGGTAAATCAACCTTTCTTCGTTCGCTCAATCTTCTTGAAACGGCCACGAGCGGTAAAGTGTTTTTTGAAGGAGTAGATATTACAGACCCTAAGGTCAATATAAACAAGCATCGCGAAAAAATGGGAATGGTGTTCCAGCAGTTCAATCTGTTTCCGCACATGACGGTGCTTAAAAACCTCACCCTCGCACCTATGAAGCTCAAGAAGATGAGCAAGGCAGACGCCGAGGAGCTTGCCCTTAAAATGCTCGACAGAGTAGGTCTTAAGGACAGAGCAGACGCATATCCGTCGCAGCTTTCGGGCGGACAGAAGCAGAGAGTGGCGATAGTCAGAGCTCTCTGTATGAGCCCTGAGGTAATGCTTTTTGACGAGCCCACGTCGGCACTTGATCCTGAAATGGTAGGAGAGGTGCTTGCGGTAATGAAGAACCTCGCAAAAGAGGGAATGACGATGATCTGCGTAACTCACGAAATGGGATTTGCCCGCGAGGTTGCAGACAGAGTAATATTTATGTACGACGGACAGATTGAGGAGGTCGGCACACCCGAGGAGATATTCAACTCACCGAAGAGCCCTAAAACCCAGCAGTTCTTAAAGAGCATACTGTAAACAAAAAAGACGGTTCAATTTTGAACCGTCTTTTTCTATGGAAATAATTACCAACCGAGAGTCTTGAGGTAGTTTCTCGACATTTCAGCGCACTCGAGGGGAGTCTTGCCCATCGAGGGATTGTCCTGCTCGACTACCACCCACTTAGCACCTGCCTTAACGCTCGCGTCAAGGATGTTGGGCATATCTTGTCTGCCGTAGCCAACGGGACGAAGCTCAAACGTGGATGCTTCCACTTCCTTGTCCTCGTCAAGACCGATGAGAGCGTAAAGTCTGCCATTCGGAACACCGCTAAGATCCTTTAGGTGAACGATAGGAGCACGGTCTGTGTACTTGAGTATGTACTTCGCGGGGTCAACACCGCCAACGTTTGCCCAGCAGGTGTCGATCTCAGTCTTGAGAAGTTCAGCGGGAACGGTGTTGTAGATAACGTCGAGACCAATCTCACCGTCAACCTTAACAAATTCAAAATCGTGGTTGTGGTAAACGAGTGTGAGTCCGAGCTTTACGCACTCTTCGCCGATCATCTTCATATCCTCGAGTGTTTCAGCAAACTTTTCCGCACCGGGACGTCTTTCCTCGGTAACGTAGGGAATAGCTACGTATTCGCAGCCAATCTCCTTGTATATAGCGAGGGTAGCAGCGGTGTCCTTGAGTAAGTCAACAAGCGGAACGTGAGCCGAGATAGGTGTAAGGTTGTACTTTGCGCAAAGATCCTTTACCTCTGCTGCAGAGTGACCGAAAAGGCCTGCAAACTCAACGCCCTGGTAACCGAGCTCGGAAACCTTCTTAAGCGTGCCTTCAAAGTCTGCCTGCATAGCATCGCGAACAGAGTAGAGCTGAATAGCAACCGGTAATGCCATAATATAATCCTCCAAAAAATCGTTGACAATAATAAGATCAACGTACTTGACTTTTTAATTGTACCATAGATAAAACCGACTTTCAAGGGGAATTTTGATTTTTCTGTGAAAATATGGATGATTTTATTGACTTAAAAGTGACATAGTAATATAATAATATGTGTAATTTTTAGTATAGAGGAAACCAATATGAAGCTTGCAAAATACTTAAAGCCGTACTGGTATCTCGCATTGCTTGCGCCGCTTTTTATGATAGGCGAGGTTGCGATGGATCTGATGCAGCCAAAGCTAATGAGTGAGATAGTAGACGTCGGACTTCTCGGCGCGTCGGGACCGGATGTTCCGTTTATATTGAAAACGGGAGCAATAATGCTTGTGCTTGTAGTCTTCGGAGGCATATTCGGACTCGGCACGGCAATTTTTGCCACAAACGCCGCACAGCGTTTTGGCGAAGATCTCAGGAACGATGCCTTCAAAAAGGTAATGGGAATGTCGCTTGAGCAGACCGATAAGTTTACAACGGGCTCCCTTGTGACCAGACTTACGAACGATATCAATATAGTGCAGGATCTCGTAGCTATGATGTTACGTATGTTCGTGCGCTCTCCTATGATGTTTATAGGCGGTATATTTATGTGCCTGTCGCTTGATGTCAATTTCGGACGGGTGCTGGTTTTTTCAATGCCGCTTCAGATAATCCTTATAATTATAATGCTCAGAGTTGCCGCACCCCTGTTTTCAAAGGTGCAGACAAAGCTTGATAAGGTAAACTCTGTTGTGCAGGAGAACGTAACGGGAGCGAGAGTAGTAAAGGCGTACGTCAAGGAGGAGCACGAGATAGGCCGCTTTGACAGTGCCAATACCGAGCTTCGTGACATTAATTTGCGTGTTCAGAGGATAATGGCGCTCATATCTCCGATAATGATGCTCATAATGAACGGCTCCGTCATAGCTATCATTTACATAGGCGGCGTGCAGATAGACCTCGGAGGCGGTATGGAGCCGGGTGACGTTATGGCGGCGGTTACCTACATAACCCAGATACTTATGTCGCTAATGATGGTAAGTATGCTTTTCCAGACTATCTCCCGTGCATCCGCTTCTGCAAAGCGTATTGTCGAAATGCTTGAGTCCGACGCGGTAATTACCGACGGCGAATACTCTGCGGATAAGCTTTCTGCAGGTACGGTTGAAATGAAGAACGTAACCTTCCGTTATCCGGGAACTGTCGGCAGACCCGTACTGAATAATGTAAGCTTCAAGGTGAACCCCGGTGAAACGGTCGCGGTCATAGGCGCTACGGGAAGCGGAAAGACCTCGCTTGTTAACCTTATCACAAGATTTTACGATGCAAACGAGGGCGAGGTCCTCGTTGACGGAGTAAACGTAAAGGACTATGACCTCCATAACCTCCGTGAAAGAATAGCGTTCGTTCTGCAAAAGAGCGAGCTTTTCTCGGGAACAGTTGAAGAAAATATACGTTGGGGCAGAGAAGACGCAACACGGGAGGAAATAATCGAGGCAGCGAAGATAGCACAGGCGGATGAGTTTATATGCGGCTTCAACGACGGATACGATACAATGATCGCTGAAAAGGGCGCGTCATTGTCCGGCGGTCAGAAGCAGAGACTTGCCATTGCCCGCGCTATTATACGCCGTCCCGAAATTCTGGTCTTCGACGATAGCACCTCAGCACTCGACCTTGCAACAGAATCGAAGCTCAGACAGGCTCTTGCAGAAAAAATGAAGGGCACGACCATAATAATGATAGCGCAGAGGATAGCAAGTATTAAGAGCGCGGACAGAATTGCCGTGATCGAGCACGGTGAGATAACCGCGTTTGCACCTCACGATGAGCTGATGAAAACAAGCGAGACTTACAGAGATATCTACGAGTCCCAGCAGAGAAACGGAGGTGAGTCTAATGGCTGAAAACAAAAGACAGGACACACCTATCATACATATGCGTCCGGGCGGACCGGGCGGGCCCGGCGGAGGACCTGGAAAGGGCGGTCCTATGGGAGGGCGCGTTAACGTCGAAAAGCCGAAGAATACAAAAGCAATCGTAGCCAGACTTATTAAATACATAGGAAAGAGTAAATACAGCGTTCTTGCGCTTTTGCTAATGGTGGTCGTTGTTACTATCGTAAACCTTGCGGGTCCGTCGCTTCAGGCAACCGCAATAGATGCGATAACAATAAACGAAAAGAATCTCTCGGTCGACTTCGAGACGCTTCTTTCAACTCTTATTCTTATGGGTGCGCTTTACCTGATTTCGTCGCTTGCGACAATGATACAGGGCAGAGTTGCGGCAAGCTTATCGCAAAGCACGGTACATACGATGCGAAACGAGCTTTTCAAGAAGATATCATATCTTCCCATAAGCTACACCGATACCCACAAGCACGGCGATATAATGAGCCGTATGACAAATGACGTTGAAAATATTTCAAATACCATATCTCAGTCGATAGCCTCCTTGTTCTCAAGTGCCATAATGCTTATAGGTGCTTTCGTTCTGATGATGCGTTATAGCCCAATCTTGACCCTCGCTGCTATGGTAGCTATACCTCTTACCGTACTTTCCTCTAATCTTCTCGTAAAGCATATGAGAAAGTATTTCTCCCAGCAGTCAAAGCTTCTCGGCCACCTTAACGGACATATTGAGGAAATGGTAACGGGATACAAAACGGTTATGGCGTTCGGAAAGGAAAAGACCGCGATTCATGATTTTTCAAGGATCGCAAGCGATTACAGAAGGGTGTCTATCAAGGCAAGGATATGGGGCTCTATAATGGGGCCCATAATGAACCTTATCGGTAACCTTTCATACTTACTTATAGCAACCATCGGCGGTTATATGATAGCAACGCAGGATCCAAGCGGAGTAAATATACTCACAATAGGCGCAATTCAGGCGGTGCTTGGATACTCAAAGCAGTTCACGAGACCCATAAACGAGATTGCAAACCAGTATTCGTCTATTCTCACGGCTATGGCAGGTGCAGAGCGCGTGTTCGAGATAATGGATACTCCCTCTGAGATAGACGAGGGCAAGACGGACATTGATATTTCCGAGGTAAAGGGTAACATTTCGTTTAAGAATATTGACTTTTCGTATATTCCTGGCGAGCCTGTTCTCAAGGACTTTAATCTCGAGGTCAAGAGTGGACAGAAAATAGCGATCGTCGGTGCAACGGGTAGCGGAAAGACCACTATTGTAAACCTTCTTACCCGCTTCTACGAGATTGATGGCGGCGAGATACTTCTTGACGGTGTTAATATAAACGAAATACCCAAAAACAAGCTCAGATCCGCAATAGCGATAGTTCTTCAGGATACTGTACTGTTTTCGGATACTATCGGAAACAACATCAAATACGGCAGACTTGATGCTGACGACGGGGACGTTCGCCGCGCGGCAGGCTGTGCAAACGCAGACGTGTTTGTTGAAAGACTGCCCGATGGCTATAATACGGAGCTATCACAGTCGGGAAGCAATCTGAGCGTAGGTCAGAGACAGCTCTTGTCGATAGCCAGAGCCGTTCTTGCAGACCCGAAGATACTTATCCTCGATGAGGCTACCTCGAGCGTCGATACTCAGACCGAAATGCACATCCAGTCGGCAATGGTATCTCTGATGAAGGGAAGAACGAGCCTTATTATAGCGCACAGGCTCTCGACCATACGCGATGCAGATAAGATAATAGTTATTGATAACAAAAAGGTCGCGGAGGCGGGCAACCACGAGGAGCTTCTTGCAAAGCGCGGCGCGTATTACAGACTTTATCAGAGTCAGTTTGCGGGAATAGCAACCTGATAAATAATTTTTGAGAGGGTGACGTTATGAATGATATGTATAGTCGCTTGATGTCAATGTCCGACGATGAGTTTGAACGACTTGAAAACGAAGAAACCGCACTTTTAGAGCGAATCGGAGCAACTAAGCTTCACGAATTTGATAACGTGGGGGTTGGTAAGGATGGAGATCTTTACGCTCTTGAAAGCCTCTGCATCGGCGATGAATTGATCAAAAACGGTACCGTATATGCCAAAGCCACAAATAACATCTCCGTAGGAGAAAAGATAAAATAAATAAAAAAGAGATGCGATTTCGCATCTCTTTTTTTATCAAACTGTAACCGGCTCTTTTTCCACTACTGTCTTCGCGGGAGTGATCTTTGCGTTTCTCGGAACGATAAAGTGAATCCCGCCCGGCACGTTTTCGACTGTTGCTCCCGCACATTTTTCTATTTCGCCGTCAAGACAAATCTTAAAACCGTCTTCTGCCTCGACCGTTACGCTTTTAGCGCGCCTGTATACTAAAATATCATCGAATTTATCGCTTTCAAGGTGTGTTCCTTGCTCGTAATAGGGAATAAGACTTATAAATCTTACAAGGCTGACGGGCTTGACGAGGCAGACCTCCATAAGACCGTCGGTGTTGTCGCTTTTTGGTGAGCAGTTGAAGCTTCCGCCCACGTACGAGCCGTTACCGAGCGTGCAGAGCAGTATGTTGCCGTCGGGATTCAAAAGCTCTCCGTCTGCATACACCTTGCATTTGTTTTTCATTGAAGTGAATATAGCCTTTGCTATGCCGGTGTAATAAGCGTTTTTACCCCCGATAACAGGAAGACGCTTTACCGTGCCGATACAATCTGCAACTGCAGATTCAAAGCCAAAATTGCAAATGTTTATCGAATACTTGTCTCCTACCTTCATAACGTCAACGTCTCGGACAGAGCCCTCGAAAATTCCGAGGATGTCGAAGAAGGGGTCGCGTCCGCCGTAATATTTTACGTAATCGTTGCCGCTTCCGCAGGGGTAAACGCACATATACGCATTATTTCTGCCGACAACACCGTTCGTGACCTCGAAAACCGTGCCGTCACCGCCGCAGGCGATGAAGCAGATATCAAGATTCGGATGCTCGTCAGCGTATTTTGCGACGAATTCGGTAGCATCGCCGGGGGCGCTCGTCACGTAGAACTCTATTTCGTATTCTTGAGTTGTGTTGGCAAGAGCCTTATTCACCTCAGATCTTATAAAATCTTCGGCATTTCTCGGACCTGCAAAAGGATTTATTATAAATATGTATTTCACGGTAGTGATGTCTCCTTTAGTGATTACCTTATTTATACCACAAAAACGCGAAAAAATCAATAGTTATTTATATCCGTGTTAGGAAATCAGACCTTGAATGTAATTTGCGGAGCGGAGTATTACCGTTGCCGCCTCTGCTCTTGTGACGTTGTTCAGCGGCTTTAAGGTGTTGTCGCCGTAACCCGTAATGATTCCCGTATCGAGAGTCAGAAGCACGTTATCGTACGCCCACGCGGCAACCGAGTCGATGTCCGAGAACGTCGGCTTAGTGACCTCCTCAACTATCTCCTCCGCAACCTCCTCGGCTTCGATATTTTCCTCATCGGTCTCGTCTTCAGCTTCGGCTTCAAGCGACTTTATAAGATTTCCGATGACCTGCATAATCTCCTGACGGGTTATCTTGCCGTTTGCATCGAACACGAGAGTGCCGTCCGGCATACTCTTTCCGTTCATAAGACCGTTTTCGCTGATAGCCGCAATATGAGCTGACGCCCATGAGGGAATGCCTTTCGCATCGTCAAATACGAGCGCGTCCGTATACTCCTCGGTGTCATATCCGAGAGTCCTGCTCATCATAACTGCAAACTCAGCGCGTGAAAGTGAGCGCTCGGGGGCAAAAACAAGTCCCGAGTCGGTGGATTCGCCTCCTACTATACCAAGTCTGAAAAGTGTGTTGACGTTGGTTTTTGCCCAGTGGTTATAGGTGTCGTAAAATACCGTTTCTGTGTCTGTATAGCTCATACATACCGACGTAAGAGCAAGCTCGCCCGATCGTCCCGTATTGTCGAGCGCATCTATATAAAGAGGAGATACAACGTAATCGTAATTGCCCCTTATCTCTGCGCGATAATGGTAGATTCCGCTGTCGATCGGCTCGTTCTGGAGAATGTAAGCTATCTTGTGCATTTCTTCCTCGGAGTCAATGACCTTGGCGTAAATTGTGAGATCGGTTTTGCTTGAATATATGTCAAGGCTCTGTACTTCCTCGAGAACCGAAATGTAGGGAAGCTCAATATCTTCGGTGACCTCACCCGTGAAGTCATAGGTGATATTATCATCGCCCATTACTCTAAGCGAGCCGCTGCCAACGATTATGTTGGTGCTTGAGAGAGCCTTGTCACCGTGCTCTACCGTAAGCAAGAGAGAGCCGTCTGCGTTCTCAAACGGTACAAAGTACCCGTCCTCGCTCACGTATCCGAGCGACGAGGTTGCAAGCGCGCCCTCTGGCACCTCGCTTTCGTCGGTAGCACTGTTTACAACGTCATCAAGCAATGAATAGGTTACCTGATCGGGGTTTGAGGGGATCTTGTGACCCATATAATACGCGTCGAACTCAAGCTTGAGCCTCTCGTTGCCGATAAAGACGGTGGAGGCAAGTCTTGAGACTATCTTGTCGGGCTGATTCGTAACAAATAAAAGCGCACGTCCCGTAACCGTGATACCATCATATTCAGATGTGAGTATAAGCGGTATCTCGCCGCTGTCACCGTCTGCAATATAAGTTTTTTTGTCATCGGAGAAGCTTCCGAGAGATGGGACTTTGTCTTTGTCTGCATAATATGAAAGTCTGGACTCGTCAAATGACAGGGTAAGATTATTAATAAGCGCTTCTTTTACGGTAGGATCGCCGAAATCGACGTCGGAGAGGGAAGAGTCGGTTATTCTGATATTTTCAAACGAGTAGCTCTCGCCCTTGAGAAGAATAGGAGAGGAGTCTTCCGGGATTATGTAACGCGGAATATTGTCGGCTTCGCTCATATCAACGAGTAAGAGCGCGTTTGAAACACCGCGTTCAGTCTTGTCGGACGGGGAGTTTACGAGCACCGCGTTCTCCTCACCTTGAAACTTTACAACCGCAGTCGACGAGCCGCCGCCGTCAAGATTTATAGCGTACACGCACCCGAACGAAAGAAGAGTCTCGGCAAGGCTTACAAGTCTGAAGCCGTAGGAAAGGTCCTGGCGTCCGTCCGCAACGAAAAGAATGACCGTTCCGTCAGCACGCACGCCTACTGCGGTGCGCGGATTTGCAATCTTCTCGGACGATTCGGTTATTTGGCTGTGGTCGATCTCTCCGTTCTTGATAAAGACGTCCGAGCCGCCTATCGCGCACACAATATCCTCCCATCCGTCAGCACAGGTGAAGTCAACTTCAATTCTGTCGCCCACGGCAATATTCGAATAATCGGGGCGCATAACGCTGGTTTCGCAAACAGAGATTACAAGGTGTCCCTTTTCAATGGGCGTATCCTTTGAGGACTCATATATAGCCGAAATTTCGCCTGTGAGTGATTCTCCGAGCCTTGCGTACGCATCGGGGTCATCGAGCTTAATGACTACCTCAAGTGAATCCTTCTGCGACTTCGTTGAATCCGAGAAGGCATCGTCAAGCAAATACGCGCCCCACTCGGTGGGGTATTTGTTGAAGTAGCTTACGGGCAGGATCTCAGTTACCTCGTCGCCCTCCTCGTACTTGGGAAGCTCTGAAACCTCGCTTGCGGCTTCACTTTCGGTCTGATCTGTGCTTTCAGTATCAGCCTCGGTTTCGGTTTCCTCGCTGTCGGTCTTGGTCGAGCTTTCCTCGTCCGTCGTATCCTCGACGCTCTCGTCTGTGTCAGACTCAACCTCGTCCAAAACCTCGGATTCTATATCATCAACGGTGCTTTCAGCCTCCTCGGTCTCCGCCTCAGCTTCTATACTTGCGAGGGTCACTCTGTCTTTACTGTATATGTAGGTATGCTTTACCGTGAACTCTATTTCAGGGTTGCCGAATATTGTTTCACCGTTCTCTTTGAAGCCGACGGCGTTGTTTTTGTCATCGTCCGTGATAAGCCTGCCGTCACGAACAGCGGTGCCAAGCGGAACTCCTGTCTTGAGACTGTAAAAGTCGCCGTTTACTCCGCCGATCACGTCGTAGCCGTTCTTCTCCTCGTGCTTTGCGAGAGACGTGACTTTGGTCGAGCCGGTGAGATAGTCACCGAACGAAACGATTGGAAGAGAGCCCTCACTCGGACGGTACTCGAAAACGTAAGCGCGCTCGTTGAGACCGTCTGTCACCGAGTGGTATTCGGTGAAATCAACGCCTGCGGCAAGTTGTTCGCTTTTAATATAATAAACGTCACCAAGCACGCCTCTGTAAAGAGCTCCTACTGTGGTGGGGGAGAATATCATCAAAGCCGCGAGGATCGCGGCAATAAATTTTAGTGTGATCTTTTTCATTTTCAACCTCGGAACATTGGATGAATTCATTATATCACATATATGTTAACATTTCTATAACACGGAAAAGTATAAAAATGTAAAATTTCGGAAAAGAAAAAAGCGGAAGGAACTTGTCCTTCCACCCAAAAATTATGCTTCTTTTTTGATGATTTCCTCACCCTTGTAGAATCCGCAAGCCTTGCAAACTCTGTGAGCGAGATTGTATTCACCGCACTTGGGGCACTTAGTCATACCCGGAATCGGTAACTTCCATACATTAGAACGTCTTTTATCGCGTCTTGCCTTAGACACTTTCTTCTTCGGTACTGCCATTAATAGACACCTCCTTATCGGTATACACAATACTGAAATGTATTATACTACGAATTTTTGAATTTTGCAATAGTTTTTTAGATTTTTTTGCAAGTTTTTTTGAATACTGTGAAAAATTGTTAAAACAAAAGCCTGCTTTTGCTCAGTTATTGTCATTGTTTTCAAAGAATTTGAGCAGGGGAGCGAGTCTCGGGTCGATCTCCTTAGTCACACACGAGCAGCCCTTATCATTAAGATCGGCACCGCACTTGGGGCAAAGACCCTTACAGTCCTCCACACACAGAAGCTTTGCGGGGAAGTTTAGGATAATATCCTCGATAATTGCCTCGTCAACGTCAATGATACAGTCAGAGATCTCTATATAATCGTCATTCTCTTGATTTTGAAGGTCGCCCTCCTCACAGACAGTCTTTTCAAAATTTACGTTAAGAGTTCCTTCAAGCTCCTTTAAGCACCTTGAGCATACCGACTTGTATCCGATAGCGCAGATGAGCGATAGAGTCATATATCCGGCGGTGTTTTTGAATTCACCCGTAACGTGAATGTTATCGGCAAACTCAACGTCATTAATGACGGGAAGGTCGGCAGAGGACAGGTTATAATCTATATTTATTCTGTCGGTCTCGCCCGAAAGAATAGGTCTTACGTCAAGCTTCATTTTATAATTCCTTTCGTAATTTGTGCAATAACATTATAAATGAAAGGTACGGTAAAGTCAAGACGATTATAAAAATTACTCTGCATAGCACCCATCGTTCACGGGATGTTTTCTTGACAAATAACGATCATAATGCTATAATACTATAAATAATAAAATGCCGTATTGTGTGCGTTTGGCAAGGAGGTGTGCCCTGAGTGGTTTTAATAAAGGAAGTTTTTCGGGGCTCTCACGCCGATAAGGCAGGAATAAAGGGCGGCGACACGCTTGTGTCGGTCAACTCTCACGAGATACGTGACGTTCTCGATTACAGATACAGGACCTGTGCTAAAATTCTCGAAATAGAATATAACCGAAAAGGCGAAAAGCACACTGCGCGCATTCTCAAAAATGACGAATACGATGATATCGGTCTTGATTTTGAAACCTATCTTATGGATGAAAAGCAGACCTGCAAGAATAAGTGCATATTCTGCTTCATAGACCAAAATCCTCCAGGTATGCGTGAGTCGATATATTTCAAGGATGACGATTCAAGGCTTTCCTTCCTTATGGGAAACTACGTTACCCTCACGAATATGACCGATGCGGATATCGACAGAATTATCGAAATGAAAATGAGCCCCGTCAATATCTCGGTCCACACTATGAATCCCGAGCTTCGCGTCAAGATGATGAAAAACAAGCATTCGGGCGAGGTGCTCTCATATATAGATAGACTTGCAGACGCGGGAATAGAGCTCAATTTTCAGATAGTTTTGTGTAAAGGCATAAATGACGGCAAGGAGCTTGAGTTTACCCTTGAGAGAATGGAAAAATACCACGATGTCCTACAAGGTGTAACCGTCGTTCCGGCAGGACTCACGAAATACCGTGACAAGCTTTATCCGCTTGCTATGTTTACAAAGGATGAGTGCATTTCCATACTCGACACGGTCAACGCAGTCGGCGACAGATGTAAGTCTTTGTACGGCAAAAGGATTTTCTTTTGCTCCGACGAGCTTTTTCTCAAGGCAGAGAGGAAAATACCCGACGAGGAATACTACGAGGGTTACCTTCAGCTTGAGGACGGGGTGGGAAGCATACGCTCGTCCGCGGACGAGGTTGATTTCACACTTGAGGACCTCACGGCATATGACCTTGAGAAGCGTCGCAGCCTGTCAATAGCAACGGGAGTTGCCGCGTATCCGTTTATTTTTGAAACGGTTGAAAAGCTCAAAACGGCGTGCGGAGGCAGTCTTAACTGCAAAGTTTATGAGATAAAAAACAATTTCTTTGGTGAAAATATAACCGTGGCGGGACTTTTAACGGGAAAGGACATCGCTGAGCAGCTTACCGGCAAGCCTCTCGGAGATAGACTTCTGATACCCGAGGTCGCTGTAAGACGCGAAGGCGAGCTGTTTCTTGACAGTATGTCAAAGGACGAGCTTTCGGAAAAGCTCGGAGTGCCTGTTTTCGCGGTCACCAACGATGGCTACGATATAGTATCAAGTATTTTATATGACGAATGACGAAAGGCGGGATATTTTGAAGATTACTGCTAAAATAACGGCGCTTTTGCTTGCGCTTGTGTTAGTAATAAGTATATACGGATGCTTCGGGAAGGACAAGACCGAAACAAGCGAGACCGTGACGGAAACAGAAAGCGAGGGCGAAACTATTTCCGAGGACGTGAAGCTTCCTGCTGAAGCGTATAAGGTTAAGATTCAGACCGAGGAATACGTGGCAGACGGATATCGCGCGTTTATGTATTATCCACAACTCTCGGGCTTTGGTGACGCTGAAATCGAGGAAAAGGTCAACGCACTTATATATTCTTTCGTTTGCTCAAAAAGAGACGCGGCGGTAAAGCCGGTAATGGCTGTAAGTATGGGCAAGACAGTGCAATATGAGATGGAATCCTTTGATGTTACTTATAAAAGCGAAAAGCTTTTGTCGGCACATTGCCGAGGACACGTTACTTACGAGGGTGACACCAATCCAAGCGAATTTTCTTTCGGAATAAACGTGGATCTTGAGGACGTTAAGCTTATAGGCTTTAATGAAACGGTCGATTTTGACAAATTCAAGAAGGCGTTTGAGTCGGGAGAGTACAAGCAAACATACGGCTACAATAAGCTTCTTGACGAAACGACTCTTACAGATTTGATATCACAGTACGATAAGCTTTATTCCATCTACCCCGAGTACTACTTTAAGTCAGACGAGTCCGGAGTCAAGCTTGGTGTTATCACCGAAACCGCGAATATTCTCGGTGGTATAGCGGAATTCGAGGGTATTATCGCAGGTGCATCGTACAAGACCCAATACATAAACGGACTCATATCTTGAGATAATAGAAAGAGGTTAAAAATGGCAAAACCCATAGTTGCGATAGTCGGCAGACCTAATGTTGGAAAGAGTACTCTTTTCAACAAGCTTGCCGGTGACAGAATATCAATAGTTGAGGATATCCCGGGCGTTACACGCGACCGTATCTACTATGATATAGAATGGTGCGGACGTAAGCTTATGATGGTGGATACGGGCGGTATCGAGCCGAAGTCCGACGATATAATCTTAAAGCAAATGCGAAATCAGGCGCAGATAGCTATCGAAACTGCGGACGTAATTATATTTATGACCGACGTACGCGCAGGAGTCACCGCAGACGATAAGGAAATTGCCGTAATGCTTCTCAAAAGCGGTAAGCCCGTAGTTCTTGCGGTCAATAAAATAGATTCTATCGGACATCTTCCCATGGAATATTACGAATTTTACGAGCTTGGCTTCGAGGGTGACCCCGTAGCACTTTCCTCGATACACGGAACAGGCTCGGGCGACCTTCTCGACAGAGTGCTTGAGTATCTCCCCGCAGAAGCAGAGGAGGAAGACGATACCGAAGCTATAAAGGTTGCGGTAATAGGTAAGCCTAACGCGGGCAAAAGCTCGCTGATCAACAAGATAATCGGTGAAAACAGACTTATCGTATCCGATATACCGGGAACTACGCGTGACGCGGTGGATACAGAGGTTGAGAACGAATACGGCAAGTACGTATTTATCGACACGGCGGGAATTCGCCGCAAGAGCAAGGTCAATGACGTTATCGAGCGTTACAGCGTGCTCAGAGCGAAAATGGCGGTTGAAAGAGCCGACGTGTGCATTATAATGGCTGATGCAAACGAGGGAATCACCGAGCAGGACGAAAAGATAGCGGGTATTGCTCACGAAGCGGGAAAGGCTTGTATCATCGCCGTAAACAAATGGGATACTATTGATGAAAAAACAGATAAGCTTGTAAATAAAATGACCGAGGACGTCTACACCTCGCTCTCATATATGACCTACGCTCCCCTTTTGTTTATTTCCGCAAAGACGGGACAAAGGCTTCATAAGCTTTTTGAGCAGATAAATTATGTTTACAACCAGTCGCTTCTCAGAATAACGACGGGTATGCTTAACGACGTGCTCAACGATTGCACGGCACGTGTTCAGCCTCCGTCCGACAAGGGAAGAAGACTCAAGATATACTATATGACCCAAACGGCAGTGGCACCTCCCACGTTCGTTATTTTCTGTAACGATGCAGAGCTTTTCCACTTCTCGTATCAGAGATATATCGAAAACCAGCTTCGTGAGGTGTTCGGCTTCAAGGGTACACCGATACGCCTTGTAATAAGGCAAAAGGGCGATAATGCCGACTGATAACCGGACGCCGCGTGCGGCATAGGAGGTAAATATGTTTGAATACGGACTTATAATAGGCGATAAAACGGGAGTTGTACTTGACTTCGGCGGCATTATGTTTATGATAATGCTCGGACTGATCTGCGCTATTATCGGCTATTTTCTCGGAGGAATCAATTCAGCGATACTTATATCCAAGGCTGTCTATCACGACGATATCCGAAATTACGGAAGCCATAACGCAGGTATGACCAATATGATGAGAACCTATGGCAAGGCGGCAGCGGCGGGAACACTTGCCGGTGACCTTCTTAAAACCGTGATAGCTGTTATTTTAGCGAGAATGATATTTGGTGAGCCGGGCGCGTATATCGCAGGCACTGCGAGTGTTATCGGACACATCTACCCCTGCTACTTTGGGTTCAAGGGCGGTAAGGGAGTAGTAACTGCGGCAATGATGGTTCTTATGACTAATCCCTTGTGCTTTGCGATTCTACTTACTCTTTTCGTGCTTATCGTGCTTGGATTCAAGTACATATCTCTCGGCTCGGTAATGTGCCTTATGCTATACCCGCTGCTTTCAAACAGACTTGGCGTGATCGGATTAGTTCCGACGCTTTGCTCGTTTATAGTAGCAATTCTTATAGTATTCAAGCATAAGGACAACATAAAGCGTCTTATGAACGGAACTGAGAGTAAATTTGCCTTCAAAAAGAGTAAAAAGGCAGGCAAAAAGCCAGAAAACGAAAAGGAAAACCCCCAAAAATGAAAATATACGACTCCATAACCGAGCTTATCGGAAAAACACCGCTTTTAAGACTTCACCGCTTTGAAAAAAGCGTATCTTCAAAGGCGAAAATAATTGCAAAGCTTGAATATATGAATCCTGCGGGAAGCGTAAAGGATAGAGTCGGAATCAGTATGATAGAGGATGCCGAGAAAAACGGTATTCTTCACGCGGGTGCTACTATAATCGAGCCAACCAGCGGCAATACAGGCATTGGAATTGCGATGGCGGCAGTGTCAAAGGGATACCGCGCTATGCTTACAATGCCCGACACGATGAGCATTGAAAGACGTAAACTTCTTGCGGCATACGGAGCTGAGATCGTCCTTACTGAGGGGAAGCTCGGAATGAACGGCGCGATTGCGAAGGCGTATGAGCTTGCCGAGCAGATACCGGGTGCAGTTATACTCGGACAGTTTGAAAATCCTGCCAACCCCAAGGCGCATTATAAGACCACAGGCCCCGAAATATTTGAGGACACCGACGGTGAGGTGGATATCATTGTCGCGGGAGCGGGTACGGGCGGAACGCTTACGGGTATATCAAGATATATTAAGAAAAAAAAGCCCGAGCTTATAAGCATTGCGGTCGAGCCTGCTGGCTCATCGGTAATATCGGGTGGTACGGCAGGACCACACGGACTTATGGGAATAGGTGCAGGCTTTATCCCCGACACGCTCGACACCTCGCTCATTGACGAGGTAATAACGGTTACTGAGGAGGAAGCGTACACCGCGGCGCGAGAGCTTGCCTCAACGGAAGGCTTTCTCTGTGGAATAAGCGGCGGCGCGGCACTTCATGCGGCAAGCGTGTTATCCTCGCGTCCTGAAAACGCAGGTAAAACGGTAGTTGTGATATTGCCCGATAACGGCGAGAGATATCTCTCGACTCCGTTATACAAATAAAAAAAGCGATGCACGGCATCGCTTTTTTTATTTGTTTTCCTGACGGTACTTTTTTCTGTACTTGAGGGGTGGCATACCCATTTCCTTACCGAAAAACGAAATGAAGTAATTCGCATCTGAAAAGCCGCAGGTATAGGCTATTTCGGTAACACTCATATCTGTAGACGTTATAAGGTGCTTTGCGGACTGAAAGCGCAGGTCATTAAGATAACGGCTTATGGTGGTCCCTGAATTTTTCTTGAACACGTGACTTACGGTAGAGGTGCTGCAATGACACGCCTCGGCAATGTCTGCGATGGTTTTTCTGTTTTTCGGTCCGTAATGAAGCTCGTACAAAATGCTTTCATAAAGGTTGTTTGCCTTTGTTTTGTCAACCATTGGCGATTGCATAAACAATATGGTTATCATAGCGGCAAGTGGCTTGACGAGAGTGAGCACCAACTTTTTGTCATATGGCCTTTGCTCAAGAAAATTATCGAATTTATATAAAAGCTCGCTTTTGTCAATACCGTTTTGTTCGGCGAATTTTTCGACGGTACTGCGGTTTCCTTTTGCCGAGCCGACACAGATGAAACCGAACAGATTCGCATCGTACCTTATAGGAATTATGTACTGCATAACACCGCACGGACATTCGATTTCAAAAATTTCCTCATCGCAATGCTTCTGAATAGAGTTTAAGAATGATACGCATTTCTGATGGCGTTTGCGACTTGACTTTATGTATATACAGTACGGATTTGTGTGGAGACTGTATAATAAAAGGTCGCTGAGTATTTTGTTTCCGGGCTTTGTGCCGTTGTAGAAGCTGATTTCAAACGAATGGTCGCGTTTGAGATATTCAATATAGTTTCGTATATCTTTTTTCATAACACACCTTGCAAAATATTTAAGTTTTTGTGCTATATAATTAAAGAAATGTTTGCGCGATTATTATACAATAAAAATGTGGATAATGCAAGAGGAAAATTCTACTTTTTGTATTTCACCAAAAAACTATCAAGGAGATTTATAATGTTACTTTCAACAGCAATTTCCAAGCTCTATCAAAAAGGTATGAGTCTTGATTGGATAATGGATACGGTAAAGAAGGTTGGCTTTGATGCCATGGACTTTTCTTTCCAGTTTGAAGAATTTCGCAACCCTGACACGGACACCGCAAAATTCAAGGAAGAGTTTATCGAGCTTAGAAAAAGAGCGGAAGACAAGGGACTTGTGTTTAATCAGGCACACGCTTACAACCCTTCAAGTTCACCGGACCCCGAAAAGACAGAGGAAATATTTGAATATCTGTGGCGCGGAATAAGAAACGCATCATATCTTGGAGCAAAGTGCATCGTGGTGCATCCGTACCAGCACCTTCCTCACACTTCGCTTGTAAACCGCGAGCACCTTTTTGAAATGAATATGGAGTTTTACAACAAACTCAAGCCGTACTGCGAGGAGTTTGGCATCAAGGTTGCACTTGAAAATCTTTGGAAATTTAATTCTGACCACGTAATAGTAGGCTCGACCTGCTCGACACCTGACGAGTTCGTCCGTTACCTTGACGAGCTTAACAGCGACTGCTTCGTTGCTTGCCTCGATGTTGGACACGCAGCACTGGTTGATATGAACGTGAAGGGATTTATCAAAAGACTCGGACACGATAGATTGAAGGCATTACATATACATGACGTTGACGGTATAACCGATACACATACGGTTCCGTACATCGGAAAAATTGACTGGGACAGCATCGCAGAAGGACTTCGTGAAATAGACTATGACGGAGACTTTACGTTTGAAACGGGAAAGTATTTTCACTTTATGCCGAACGAAGTGTTTCCCGAAGCACTCGCTCTGCTTGCGGCAACGGGCAGACACATTATGAAAAAGATATGAGAGGATCAAAAATGAAGAACACATTTCGCATTTCCGTACTATTTGTATTGTTGATCGGTGCGCTTGCATCTATTACGCTTGCGATAAGCGCGATTGAGGGTAATAAAACTCTCACTTCCACTTACAGCGCGTCGCACGACACTGATGACTACGTTATGTACACGGCAGAACATTTTCCGTCAAGACTGAAATATGCTGGAAACACCGCAAGCCTTTATGATGAAAACGGTGAAAAGTACATACGTATGCAGGCACGCGGCTCAATAGGCTCGGCAAATTACTACGTTGCGCTTAATATATTCAACGAAGACGAGGGGGAGCCGGACTTTCTTGTAAAGGACTATCCGATAGTTGTAATAGGATATAGAACCGATATTGCATCTACCGATAAAAAGTTAAGCATAAACGCAGGGCTTAAAATGAAATCAACCGGTGAATATGAAAGATGCTGGGGAATGAGTGTTCCTGTAATCAACAACGGCAAGCTTCATAATGCTGTGGTCGATCTTTCGATGATAACGGGTTCAAACGCTGGAAAGCGAACCTTTAGCGACGTTGATGATGCATCGGGTGTCAAATATATTCGTATACCGGCGTGGGCCACTTCGGCAAGTAAGCAGCGTCAGGCAGACAAGGAATACTTCGATGTTAAGTATATAGCCTTTTTCAGAAGCATGGAAACGGTAAATGACTTTATCGGTGAGGAGATTCCCGAAACTACATATAAGATAACGTTCAAGGACAGAAACGGTAAGAGACTTGAGCGTACCGAGGCAATAGAGGGGACCACGGTCGTGCTTCCCAAGGCACCTGCCGTTGCAGACAAAAAGTTTGTTGGTTGGATGGATGATAACGGGACGTTGTATACCTCGAATTTCCAAGCTACGGAAGAGCTTTCTCTGACCGCATACTACGAGGGAGATGCGATAAACGTTTACGTACCCGATACGACCGAAATGTACGGATTTACACTGAAGTCTCTCAACGAGGAGGGATTGGTTCACGCAAGCGCGAAAGGAGTGCTTGCGAAGCTTGAGGGACATGTTGAAGAAAACGGCAGTACTTATGTCAGATTTGTTACTCCCGATGACGGCGGGATCTATGACAGTAAGACATTTATAACAATAAACCTTCTTGAAAAATTCAGAGTACACGAGTATCCTTTCCTTGTAATAGGTTATAAGTCAAACATTGAAACCAAAGCCAACTGGGGTGTCAGTCTCCAAATGATGAATGACGGCGCATATACACGTTTCTGGGGACTTTATCCTCCTCACGTTGGCGGGAACGTGCTTAACAAAGCTGTTATGGATATACGTGAAGTCACGGGCAGTGACGCAGGTGCGGACTGGACGGGGGTTGATGAAGGCTCTGATGTTCAGTTCGTCCGCATAACGCCTTGGGGCAAGAGTTTCAATACGGAGGTTATCGGAAACCAGTTCCTGGATCTTCAGTATATTGCTTTCTTCAAAACCAAAGCTGAAGCAGAAGCATTTGAATATACAGAGGGTGTTTTCTCAGCAAAAGCAGATCGTGTTGACACTCCCTTTATCAATGGCTACGACGGCTTTGAGTTCAGACCCGAAAACAATATGACTCGTGCCGAGGCTTGTACGGTGATTACAAGACTCCTCGTTGATGAAAACACACTCGATAACTCTAAAGCTACCGCGTTCACCGACCTTAATAAGAACGCGTGGTACTATAAGTATATAACCTACCTTGAAGGTCTCGGATACCTCAAATCCTACAGCGGCGAGTTCAAGCCCGA
>JAZSOD010000007.1:0-24671 GCA_045536775.1 Eubacteriales bacterium
CCCGGAATGGTAAAGATTTTAGTCGGCGGCGAAAAAGAAGGCTGGCGTAACTTCAATGTTGAAATGGGACGCTTCAGCACACATTACTACCGCACAGAAAATTCTCCTTGCGGCGACGAACCGATGTTGATGCTCTTTACATCGGGAACAACAGGATATCCGAGAATCGCAACACACTCATATAAATATGCTCTCGGTCATTATCCGACTGCAAAGCATTGGCATAATGTAAATCCCGAAGGACTTCACTTTACCATCTCCGATACAGGCTGGGGTAAAGCTCTCTGGGGCAAGCTCTACGGACAATGGCTCTGCGAAGCGGCTCAGTTCACGTATGATTTTGACCGCTTCCATTCGGAAGATATTTTGCCGATGTTTGCTAAATACCATATCACGACCTTCTGTGCACCGCCTACAATGTACCGCTTCTTTATTAAGGAAGATTTGTCGAAGTACGATCTTTCGTCTATCGAGTATGCGACAACTGCGGGAGAGGCACTTAACCCCGAGGTCTTTAATCAGTTTAAGAAGGCAACGGGACTTACCATTATGGAAGGCTTCGGTCAGACCGAAACAACTCTGTCTATCGCAAACTTCGTTGGATCTACACCCAAGATCGGCTCAATGGGAAGACCCAGCCCCCTCTACGACGTTGTGGTGCTTGACCCCGACGGCAATGAATGCAAGACTGGAGATGCGGGCGAGATCTGTATCAGAGTTAAAGACGATATCCCCTGCGGACTCTTTATCGGCTACTATCTTGATGAAGAGAAGACCAACGAGGTATGGCACGACGGATATTACCACACGGGCGATCAGGCTACAATGGACGAGGACGGATATCTTTGGTACGTGGGACGTATCGATGACGTTATCAAATCGTCAGGCTACCGTATCGGACCGTTCGAGATCGAAAGCGTTATCATGGAGCTTCCTTACGTTCTTGAATGTGCGGTTACTCCCGTTCCCGACGAGGTACGCGGTCAGATAGTAAAGGCAACGGTGGTTCTTGTAAAAGGCACCGAAAAAAGCGATGAGCTCAAAAAGGATATCCAGGAATACGTCAAGACACACACGGCACCCTATAAGTATCCGAGAATCGTTGAGTTTGTGGATGAGCTTCCCAAGACCATCAGCGGTAAAGTAAGAAGAGTTGAGATCCGCAAAAACGACCTTGAAAAATTGAGTAAGTAAAATATATGCTTCACTACGAGCCCCTTGAATCGCACAACGTGCGCTTTCAAGGGGCTTTGGTAAGGATTGGTCAGCTAAGTCACAAAAGCCTTTTGACTTTGTTTTATTATCGAAAATATAGATGATAAACATCAAAATCATTCGCTTGACTAATGATGATAACTGTTATATAATGGAGACACGCAAAAAACAAGTCCCTTTGACATTTTTCACGGGACAGACCACGGAGGTTTTACAAAAATGCAGTCGACACAGCTTTTCACGATAATTGCACTTGCCTTATACGCGCTCACAATGGCACTTATCGGGTATATCAGCTACGGCAAATCAAAAACACTTGACGGATTCCTTGTAGGAGGCAGAAAGATCGGAGCCTGGTCAACTGCCTTTGCTTACGGAAGCTCGTATTTCTCCGCGGTCGTATTCATAGGTTACGCAGGTCAGCACGGCTGGAATATCGGACTCGGCGCACTTTGGATCGGTGTCGGAAACACGGTTATCGGTTGCCTTCTCTCGTGGCTGTTATTTGCAAACAGAACACGAAAGATGACCAAGAAGTTAAACGCGAGAACAATGCCCGACTTTTTTGAAAAGCGTTACGGCTCCAGGGGTATAAAGATATTGGCGGCGGCGATAATCTTCGTGTTCCTCGTTCCGTATTCCGCCGCAGTTTACAAGGGACTCGGCTCTCTGTTCGGCGCAATATTCCCGAGTGTTGAAACGTGGGTGTGGATGCTTATCATCGCCTGCCTTACGGCAGTATATCTCGTTGCGGGCGGATATATAGCAACTGCGTACACGAATCTCATTCAGGGCGTTATTATGATAGTAGGTGTGGTTTGCCTGATTATCGCGGTGCTTTCAAATGATGCGGTAGGCGGTATTATGGGACTTATTGAAAATCTGAAGGGCTTTGAGTCGATTCCGGGCGACCCCAATCCCACCACAGGCGCACAGCTGACCGATATATTCGGCGGCTCGGCATTCAGATTTCTCTGCTTTAATATAATGCTTACAAGCTTCGGTACGTGGGGTCTTCCTCAGATGATAGGCAAGTTTTACGCCATCAAGGACACCGCCGCGATCAAGCGCGGAACGGTCATTTCCACTATATTCTGCCTTGTTATCGGTTGCGGTGCATACCTGGTCGGCAGCACGTCGCGCCTCATCCTCGGCGGAGTGCTTCCCGAGGGCGGTATTGACTCGGTGATCCCCGCAGTACTTTTGAAGGTGCTCGGCGGCTCAACTGTCGGTATCATCTTACTTGCTTTGATTATGATACTTCTTTTGTCGGCGTCTATGTCAACGCTTGAGGCGGTAGTGCTCACCTCTGCATCGGCAGTAGCGGTAGACCTTATTCCTGCCTTCAGAAAGAAGGAAATACCTGCAAATAAGCAAATGCTTATAACGAGAATTTTTTGTCTTGCGTTTATCGCTTGCTCGTTTATTTTTGCAACACAGAACATTCCGATCATCGTAAACCTGATGTCATTTTCCTGGGGAATCGTGTCGGGCTGCTTTATTGGTCCGTACATCTGGGGAATTTTCTCAAAGAGGATCACCAAGATCGGCGCATTTGCAGGTGTTATTTCGGGACTCGTTACGGTTGGCGGCGCAACGCTGGTGATATCTCTCACGTCGGGATTTGGCGTTGCGGCATCAAGGTCTCCCGAAATGGGTGTTGCGGCGATGGCGGTTTCGTTTATCGTTGTTCCCGTGGTAAGTCTGCTTACAAAGAACAGCGCAAAGGACAAAGAGAGGGTAGACGAGATATTCTCCGTAATCTGAATAAAATAAAAAACAGCCCTCTGCATTTTCTGATGCAGAGGGCTGTTTTGCGTATTACGCTTCGAAGTCAAGACAGAGACGCTGTGACATAAACGGGCGGACGAAGTTGTCAGCCGCGGCAACGTGGTCGGGGTGCACCTGATAGCCCTTGAGCGCATCAACACTTTCGAGAGTGGAGTCGAGCATAAGGTCAGCATTCGAGGATTCGAGCTTTTCGGTCTGCACCTTGACCTCAATAAGTCCCGGCACCTTGCCTACGAGTCCGCAAAGAGCCGCTTTTGCGCCATCTGCTATCCTTGCCTTTTCCTCGGCCGTAAATTTGTCGTCGATCTTCCATAAAATAATATGCTTTATCATTGTTATATCTCCTTTTAATTAAGCTTCATAGGTGTTTATTATATTGCCGTCGAGGTCCTTCCACTTGAAAACTCCGTTTTCAAGCGTCATATAGCCGTGGTGGGAGTTTTCCTTCGGAATGGACACGGAGCCCGGATTCATATAAATATACGTGCCGTGATCCACGCACTTCGGTACGTGGGTGTGACCGTGTAGCAGAATGTCACCCTCACGTAGCGGCGGCAGGGCGCTTTCGTTAAAATTGTGGCCGTGGGTGGCGAATATCATTCTGCGGTCAAGCTCGATTATGGCGTAGTCTGCGAGAATGGGAAATTCGAGCACCATCTGGTCAACCTCTGTGTCGCAGTTTCCTCGCACGCAGAGAATACTGTTCTTTCGTTCGTTGAGAAGGGAGATGACCTCCTTTGGAGCATAGCCCTCGGGTAGATTGTTACGCGGACCGTGATAGAGAATGTCTCCGAGTAAAACAAGGCGGTCGGCAGACTCTCTGTCAAAGCATTCCAAAAGCTTTTTTGCAAAATATGCAGAGCCGTGTATGTCGGACGCAATAAAATATTTCATAGTATAAAAATTCCTCTCGTAGGGTATATATATTTTAGCACACGGTACGCTTTTCAGTCAATGAAATTTTCAAAGTTTGGAAGAATTTATAGATTTGTCTTGATTTTGCAAAAAACAGATGATAAAATAATTGGTGTGATCAGAATTTTTATTTTAAGGAGAAAACATAAATGAGCAAGTATTCGGGAACACAAACGGAAAAAAATCTTATGGCGGCATTTTCGGGCGAGTCCGAGGCAAGAAACAAGTATACCTACTTTGCATCCAAGGCAAAGAAGGAGGGCTTTGAGCAGATCGCGGCACTTTTCTTAAAAACTGCCGAAAATGAGAAGGAGCACGCAAAGCTCTGGTTCAAGGAGCTTGATGGCTTCGGCGATACTGCACAGAATCACGCATCTGCCGCAGCAGGCGAAAACTACGAGTGGACAGATATGTACGCAGGATTTGCAAAAACAGCAGAGGAAGAAGGCTTTACGGAGCTTGCACACAAGTTCAGACTCGTAGCCGCGATAGAAAAGCATCACGAGGAAAGATACCGTGCGCTTCTTCATAACGTAGAGGCACAGGAGGTATTCAAGAAGAGCGAGGTCAAGGTATGGGAGTGCCGCAACTGCGGACACATCATCGTTGGTACCGCTGCACCTGAGATCTGCCCCACCTGCGCACATCCTCAGAGCTATTTCGAGATCCACGCAGAAAATTATTAAAACAAAGAAGCGCAAACGGGAAACCGTTTGCGCTTCTTTTGTTATTCACACACTTTCAACGAATCTCATAAACGCCTGTCTGCCCTCAGACGTACACTTGTAAACTCCGGCATCCTCAAGTACCTTGACGAAGGTTTTGCCGATCTCGTCGCAGAGAATAGACTCGGTGTTGTCAGCGTTAAACGAGTAGTTATCCTTAAAGCGCGCAAACCATTCTGCGTGCTTTTCTATTTCGGGAATTTTCGCAAAATCCTGACCCTCGAGGATAGCTGACTTCATTATTGAAATTTCTTCTTTGAGTCGGGAGGGAAGCACCGCAAGACCCATAACCTCAATAAGACCGATGTTTTCCTTTTTGATGTTGTGAAGCTCGGCGTGAGGATGGTAGAGTCCAAGGGGATGCTCCTCTGTGGTGATATTGTTTCTGAGTACGAGGTCAAGCTCGAAGTCGCCGTCTCTCATACGGGCGATGGGGGTAATGGTGTTGTGCTCCTCGCCGTCGGTCTCAGCGAAAATATACGCGTCAGCATCGGTGTATGCACGCCACTTGGCAAGTATGTCGGATGCGAGAGCGCAGATGCTTTCCTTGTTCTTGCCGTTCAGTCTGATTACGGAAAGAGGCCACTTTACGATTCCCGCCTTGACGTCGTCAAAGCCCTTGAAGGAGATTTCCTTTTCAATGGGGGCTGTTTCCATAGCAAAGGTGTAGTGACCGCCCTGCATATGATTGTGGGAGAGAATGGAGCCGCCGACGATGGGCAGGTCTGCATTCGAGCCAATAAAATAGTGGGGGAGAAATTCAATGAAGTCGAGCATCTTCTTAAACGTAGACGCGTTTATCTTCATAGGCACGTGAGCTTCCGAAAACGCGATGCAGTGCTCGTTGTAGTAAACGTAGGGCGAGTACTGGAGATACCACTGTTCATTATCAAGCATCATGGGAATAACTCTGTGATTCTGTCTTGCGGGGGAGTTGACTCTGCCCGCATATCCCTCGTTTTCCTTGCAAAGCAGACACTTGGGATATCCGCTCTGGGGGAGAAGCTTTGCCGCCGCGATAGCCTTGGGGTCTTTTTCGGGCTTTGAAAGGTTTATGGTTATGTCGATGTCACCGTAGATGCTGGGAGTCTTCCATCTGAGGTCCTTCTTTACTCTGTAAGAGCGTATGTAGTCGGTTGCGATGGCGAAGTCGTAATAGAACGCGGTAGCTTTTTCGGGACTTTCGGCATAAAGCTTGTTAAATTTATCGATAACTACACTCGGCATAGGAGTGAGCGCACCCATAAGCTTCGTGTCGAAAAGGTCGCGGTAAACAACCGTGTTGCTCGGAATGAGCCCCTTCTCAAACGCAAAGTCGCATATATCCGAAAGTATCTCCTCAAGCTCTTGGCACTCGGGAGCATCCGTATCCTCGTATTCGTCAAGAGCGAGTATATCGAGAAGCCTGTTTGTGACGCAGGTAATATCTGCTTTGTTTACGAGTTCTCTCTTTACTGCGTAACCCACAAGCTGTTTTATTCTCCGGTTAATTGTCATAACTGTCTCCAATCCTGAAATTCACATATAATACCAAACTACATTTTAACACCTTTTTCTTATAAAATCAACATTTTTTGTTTATATTATTAAAAATATGCGCTTAATTATCAAGATTGACAAATCTTTGTAAATTTGATATACTTATTAAATAATAAATTCGAGAGACCAATGCTTTTTTGACGTATAGCGTCGGAGAGGAAATATATGAATATAGTAATAGCAGGCTGCGGCAATATGGGGCAAAAGCTTGTTGAGCTTTTTTCGCAGGAAAAGGATAATAACCTTACCGTAATAGACATAAAGGCATCTGAGGTGAACGACTTCGTCTCTCTCAACGACGTGATGGGTATCGAGGGAAGCGGCGCGAATATCGACACTCTCACCGAGGCGGGTGTTGCCAATGCCGACATTTTTATCGCCGTTACCGATTCTGATGAGCTCAACCTCTTAAGCTGCCTTATGGCGCGCAAGCTCGGAAACTGCCAGACGGTTGCAAGAGTGAGAAAGCCTGAATACAGTAAATCCATCAACTTCTTAAAGAAAGACCTCGGTCTTGCTCTTATAATCAATCCCGAATATACCTCTGCGTCCGAGATCGCAAGAATTTTAAGATTCCCGACCGCAGTTGAGATCGACACGTTTGCAAAGGGCAGAGTGGAGATACTTAAATTCCGTATCCCCGAGGATTCGGTGCTTGATAATATGCGAGTTATGGAAATAGTGTCCACCCTCGGATGCGACGTGCTTGTTTGCGGCGTCGAGAGAGATGACGAGGTGTTTATCCCGGGCGGTAACTTCGTGCTGAAATCGGGCGACCTTATAAGCATAACCACGGCGCTTGAAAACGCGTCGGGATTTTTCAAGAAGATCGGAGTAAAGACTAACAGAGTCAAGGACACCACGATAGTCGGAGGGGGCGACACTGCGTATTATCTTGCGCAAAAGCTTCTCAAAACGGGTATCGGTGTCAAGATAATAGAGCAGGATCAGGACCGTTGCGACGAGCTTTGCAGACTTCTTCCCAAGGCGACTATAATCCGCGGTGACGGTGCGGAGAGCAGACTTCTTTTGGAGGAGGGTATTGAGTATGCGGAATCCTTCGTGTCGCTTACCGACAGTGATGAGGTAAATATACTACTCTCCCTTTTTGCAAAAAGCAAAATGCCCTCGGGTAAGGTCATAACCAAAATAAACCGCGTGGATTACGACGGAGTTATAGGCGGTCTCGACCTTGACAGTATAGTTTATCCCAAGAAACTCGCCGCTGAAAATATAGTAAAATTTGTGCGCGGCAAGAAAAATTCAAGAGACGACAGCATTGAGACCATGCACATGATCCTCGGTGACAAGGCCGAAGCGATAGAGTTCAGAGTAGACGTAGATACCTCTATTACGGGGAAAACATTTGACTCCATCAAGCTCAAGAGCAATACTCTTATCGCGTGTATAAACCGTGACGGAAAGATAATTATACCTCGCGGACGTGACGCTCTTATGAAGGGCGATAGCGTGGTTATAGTTACCGCCCACGCAGGCTTTAAGGATATCAGCGATATTTTAGACTGATCGGAGAGTCTTATGAATTACAGAACTATTCTATATACACTCGGCTGGGTGCTTAATATAGAGGCGGCGTGTCTGGCTCTGCCTGCAATATGCGCCGTTTGCTACGGTGAATTATTCTATCTCAAATATATAGCGATCACCATTGGTCTGTGTCTGCTTTTCGGAATAGCGCTGACCTGCCGTGCCCCCGAAAACAAGGCTATGTACGCGAAAGAGGGCTTTGTGACGGTTGCGCTTTCCTGGATAGTAATGAGTATATTCGGGAGCCTACCGTTCTTTCTCTCGGGCGCGATACCGAATTTTGCAGATGCGATATTTGAGACGGTATCCGGATTCTCGACCACAGGTGCGACTATCCTTACCGACGTTGAGATACTTCCCAAAAGTCTCCTGTTCTGGAGAAGCTTTACACATTGGATAGGCGGTATGGGAGTGCTCGTGTTCCTTGTTGCGCTGCTTCCCCTGTCGGGAGGGGGAAATCTGCACCTTATGAGAGCAGAGAGCACTGGACCTGCGGTAAGCAAGATAGTACCAAAGGTAAAGTCGAGCGCCAAGATCATCTATCTTATTTACGTTGCGTTGACCGCTGTTGAGATCGTGCTTTTGCTTCTCGGCGGGCTTGACCTCTTTTCCTCGCTTACCTTAAGCTTCGGTACTGCGGGTACGGGCGGCTTCGGCATACTCAATTCGGGTGTTGCTGACTATTCCAATTACGTTCAGATAGTTATAACCGTATTTATGTTCCTTTTTGGAATAGATTTCTCGCTATACTACCTTGTGCTTATCGGTAAATTCAAGGACGCAATAAAGTCCGAGGAAATAAGAAGCTACGTGGGAATGGTAGTGCTTGCGATAGCAGCCATAACGGTTAATATAAGCGGACTTTTTGAAAATGCGGGAGTAGCACTCAAGCACGCGGCGTTTCAGGTAGCCAGCGTTGTCACAACTACGGGATACGCGACGGCTGACTTCAATCTGTGGCCCGAATTTTCAAAGGCGGTGCTTGTTGCGCTTATGATAGTCGGTGCATGTGCGGGCAGTACGGGCGGCGGTATCAAGGTGTCGCGCGTGCTTATACTTATAAAGAGCATAATTAAGGAGATAAGAGTGGCGGCGCATCCCAAGACAACTGTTAAGGTGAACCTTAACGGAAGACCCGTGGAGCATGAGACCGTACGTGCGGTAAACGTGTATATGGGAACATTTATGGCGATAGTCGTGGTGTCGGTACTCCTTATTAGCCTTGAAAACTTTAATTTTACCACAAATCTCACGGCGGTAATAGCGACTCTTAATAACATCGGCCCCGGACTTGATCTGGTAGGACCGATGGGCAACTTTTCGATATTCTCATCGGCATCAAAGCTTTTGTTCTCGCTTCTGATGCTTGTCGGACGACTTGAGATATTCCCGATGCTGATGCTTTTCAGTATCAAAACCTGGAAGAAATAAAAAATGCGCTTATCCAGTTATTGACAAAGTATGCTTTGTGTGTTAAAATTAGTTCAATGATCTGATCGTTTTTTCATAAACCGTCAGACAAAAACATATCATTCCATAAGGGAGTAGTCGGCACTAAGGTGTGGTAAAGTCACCATCACAGCTAAACTTGGCTTTATCTTAAATGACGAGACTTATCTGCTACAGGGTAGGTCTCGTTTTTTGTTTTTTGTAAAAACTAATTTATAGGAGGATAATAAATTGAAGTTTTATTGCGAAGAGAGCACGGAGGTGCTGAAAAATCTTGATAGCCGCCGTGACGGTCTTTCGTCGGAGGAAGCGGCAGTAAGGCTTGAGGCTAACGGAAAAAACAAGCTTGCCGCAGCAAAGGGCAAGTCGCTTATCCGCCGTTTTCTTGAGCAGCTCGCCGATCCGATGATCATTATTCTGCTCGTTGCAGCGCTCATAAGCGGAGTTCTTGCGGTAGTCGAGAACGAAAGCTTTGCGGACGTTATCATTATTCTTGCAGTTGTTATCGTGAACGCCGTTCTCGGAGTTTATCAGGAGAGTAAGGCGGAAAAAGCGATCGAGGCCCTGCAGGAAATGTCTGCGGCAACCTCTAAGGTGCTTCGAGACGGTAAGGTGCAGGTAATACACAGCGAGGACCTTGTTGTCGGTGACGTTATTTTGCTCGAAGCGGGCGACGCAGTTCCCGCAGATGCCCGTATTCTCGAAAATGCCAGTCTGAAGGTTGAGGAAGCGGCACTTACGGGTGAATCTGTTCCCGTAACAAAGTTTATAGATATTATAAATCTTAAAGACGGTGAGCGCGACGTTCCGCTCGGAGACCGTAAGAATATGCTTTATATGGGCTCGACCGTGGTTTACGGACGTGGTGTTGCGGTTGTTACCGCAACCGGAATGGACACCGAAATGGGTAAGATCGCAGGAGCTCTCCAACAGGCTGAGGACGGGGATACACCGCTTCAGATAAAGCTTAATCAGTTGTCCAAAATTCTCACTTGGCTTGTTCTTGGTATATGTATCATTGTTTTCGGCGTTCAGATTTTAAGAGCAGAAAGCTTTAGCTTTAACGATACCATTCTCCCATCGTTTATGGTTGCCGTGTCCCTTGCAGTTGCGGCTATACCGGAGGGACTTGCGGCGGTTGTTACAGTAGTTCTGTCAATGGGCGTAACAAATATGTCAAAGCGTAACGCGATCATTCGCCGCCTGACAGCAGTAGAAACTCTCGGCTGCGCACAGATAATCTGCTCCGATAAGACAGGTACGCTTACGCAGAACAAAATGACGGTTGTTGATTTTTTCGGTGAGGATGAAAAGCAGATCGCATCATCAATGGCTCTTTGTTGCGATGCGGAATTGGATTCTGATGGCAACGTAACGGGTGAACCGACAGAGGCGGCACTTGTAGTCTGGGCGGATAAGCTCGGAATGAAGAAGTATGACCTTAAGGAAAAGCTTCCGAGATGCGGAGAAGCCCCCTTTGACTCGGGCAGAAAAATGATGTCTACCGTTCATAATGCTGACGGCAGATATGTGCAGTATACCAAGGGCGCGCCCGACGTTATTATAGGAAAATGTACGCACTATCTGAAGTCTGGTGTACCTGTTCCTATGACAGAGGAATATAAAGCAGATATCTTGAATGCTAATAAGACTATGGCAGATAAGGCTCTCCGTGTTCTTGCCTGTGCGACGAGATTCTGGGACGCTGAACCGTCTGACTTTGAAGCGGACACGCTTGAAACAGAGCTTTGCTTTATGGGACTTTGCGGCATGATCGATCCCGTTCGTCCCGAGGTAAGAGATGCTATAGTTGAGTGTAGAAATGCAGGCATTCGTCCTATTATGATAACGGGTGACCATATAGACACCGCGGTTGCCATTGCTAAGGAGCTTGGTATCATTACGGAAGATACCTACGCCATTACAGGCTCACAGCTCAATGATATGAGTGACGAGGAATTTGTGTCAAAGTTCCGAGATATCAGCGTTTATGCGCGCGTACAGCCCGAGCACAAAACCCGTATAGTCAATGCATGGAGAGGCGAGGCGTACGTTACCGCTATGACGGGAGACGGAGTTAACGACGCTCCTTCGATAAAGAGCGCAGATATCGGCGTTGGTATGGGAATCACGGGAACGGACGTTACAAAGAACGTTGCGGATATGGTGCTTACCGACGATAACTTTGCAACGATAGTAGGAGCAGTAGAAGAAGGCCGCAGAATTTACGATAATATCCGCAAGGCGATACAGTTCCTGCTCGGCTCAAATATGAGCGAGGTGCTTTCTATCTTTACGGCTACCTTGCTCGGATTTACCATTCTTAAGCCTGTTCATCTTTTGTGGATAAATCTTGTTACAGACTGCTTCCCGGCTCTTGCACTCGGAACGGAAAAAGCGGAGCCCAATATTATGCGACGTAAGCCGCGTGATGCAAAAGCGGGGATTTTCTCGGGAGGCATGGGCGCAGATATAGCTTATCAGGGAATCTTGGTAACGCTTCTCACGATAGCTTCCTATTTTATAGGTCACTTTATGGAAACAGGAAACTTTGAGATAACCGACAGCGCACACGGTATGACTATGGCATTCCTTACAATGTCTATGGCTGAAATATTCCACAGCTTTAATATGCGTTCGCAGAGAGGCAGCATTTTTAAGCTCGGCTCGCACAATATGATACTGTGGTTTGCGTGTGTTGGCTCGCTTGTTGCTACCACGCTTGTGTGTGAGGTTCCGGTTATTGCAAATGCATTTGGCTTTGAAAGCGTAAGCATTGTTGAATATGCAGTAGCAATTGCTCTCGGAATAGTCGTTATACCTGTTGTTGAAACTGTAAAATTTATACAGAGAAAGCTTGTTAAAGAGTAATTAACCTAACAAAAAATATCCTTTGTGCTTGCACAAAGGATATTTTTTGTTTACAGTAATACGGCTTTTTTGAGTATTCCGAGTAGTACGCCGAAGTAGCTTATCTTGTCGGCGGATTCGAGCGCTGTGATATCAGCCTTGCCGATGACCTCGCCGTCAAGGAGGTATTCAACTTCGCCCACAACGTCGCCCTCACGCACGGGTGCGGTCAGATTTTCGGGTATCGTTATCTTTTTTTCAACCGCCGATGCTTTGCCCTTGCCAACGATTGCCGAAAACTCACCGTAGCCGATCTTAACTGTGTCTGTGAGACCGCCAAGCAGACGGATAGGCTCAAGCTCGCGAGGCTCAAAGCTTGCAACCGAGTAGCTTGCAAAGCCGTAGTCGAGTAGCTTCTTGGCTATCTCGTTGCGGGTGTCGCGGTTCGGCGCACCCATAACAACGGCAATAAGCTGCATATTGTCGCGCAGAGCCGTGGCGCTGATACAGAAGCCTGCCTTGGACGTAGAGCCCGTCTTGAGACCGTTTGCACCGCTGTAAAAGCGTATAAGCCTGTTGTTGTTGGTGAGAGTGAAGGCACCGTCACGAATGGTGTCCATCCAGATGGAGCTGTACTCGAGGATCTTGGGGTGGCGGATAAGCTCGCGGCTCATTATGGCGATGTCACGGGCACTTGTGACGTGGTTTGAAACGGTATCGTCGAGACCGTTGGTGTTCTCAAAATGAGTGTTGTTCATTCCAAGCTCCGTGGCACGCTTGTTCATCTGTTCGACGAAAAGCTCCTCGCTTCCCGCAACGTATTCGGCGAGAGCGACGGCGGCATCGTTAGCAGAGGACACTACCACACATTTTATCATTTCGTCAACGCTCATTTCTTCGCCGGGCTCGAGATAGACCTGCGAGCCGCCCATAGACGCGGCATTGTTTGAAACGGTCACCTTGTCGTCAAAGGATATTTTGCCGTTTTCGATCGCCTCCATAACGATGAGGAGGGTCATGATCTTGGTGACGGAAGCAGGCGGGAGAGGGGAGTCGGCGTTGTCTTCGAGCAGGACCTTTCCTGTTGAGGCTTCCATAAGAATAACGCTTTTAGCATCGAATTTTCTATTTGCGTCGGCGCTGACGGTAGCGGTGAGGGAAAGGGTTAGTAGCAGTGTAGCGAGAAACAGGGCAAGGAATTTTTTCATATAACCTCCAAGCTGCCGCGTGGCAGAAACAATTTCACACTTAATAATATGACAAGAACGAGAGTAATATGCCCGCAGATAAACGTGAACGGGAGGAGATAACACTTGCCGAGAATCTAAATGCGCGCCCAAAAGTTTTTGGGGCGCCTTTTTACAAAAAGGCGCGAGAGGTGCGAAGCACCGTAATAATACTAATGTTGGTAGAAATTTGGCGTGAGGGGAGACCCCTCCCCTACAAAACAAATTTTGTTTTTTATAGGGCGGAATTGGTTTGTATTTGTAGAAGTATAGTTTTGTAATACACCCATGAAAGCATAAATCGAGTTTCAAAAATGAAATTTTTGTTTCACAAATGTTACCGTTGTAACAATTTTGCACTTTTTGCGTCAAAAGTGTTGACAAAAGCGAAATTAAGTTGCATAATATTATTACTCAACCGGTACGAGTAGAAATTGACAATAATTCAAAAATATGTTATTATGAAGGAGAAGTGAAATGTCGAACAGATGTAGACGATGCAACAGAAAACTATCAAATGCCGAAGCATTATACGGATGGCGATGTGCTGAAATATTGGGGATAGCTGAAACGGCAACAAATTTGTCATACGATAACTTTGTAAAGTTGGTAGATGGCGTTCTTAAAGCTGATGGCTTGTTCAAAAACTCGAATATTGAAATTACAGATGCACAGATGAAAGCAATATATGCCGCAAGTATAGAATCCGAGCTTTTTGAAAAAACAGATGCCAATAGTCTTTCAAAGGAGATAGAACTTATACTTGAAAAGTATGTAAAAACTCAGGACCTTAAAGAACGAATTGAAAAATTTTCCGAGGATTTTAAAAAGTTTGTTAATGATATTCCTGAGAAAATTGATGGTGCTGTTGACGTTGTTTCGGGAAAGATTAGTGGCGCAATAGACAGTATTACAAAAAAAGTTAAGGAGACTGTTGATGGTATTTCAAAAGAAGTTCAAAAGTATGGAGAGGATTTAAAGACAGGAGAGGCTTTTGATCCATATTCCGAAGAACTTGCTAAAGCAGGAATGCTTGATGAGGTATCTGCTATTTTGCTTAAAGCCGAAGATTTAATGAGCCTCAAGAAAGCTGCAGTTTTAGACAAAAATGGTAACCTTATAGAAAACTCTGCTAACAAGCAAGGTGTAGAAAATTATAAGCGCAATTCTGAAATTGATATGAGCGAGTATAAAGAGTATATCAATGGTCAGAAAATAGGCAATGTTGCAGAATTCAAATTTGGTAATACTACTATGGATGAAAATGGTTGTGAAGTTATTGCTACGTATAACGCTCTTGTAACATTAGGTGCCAAAGAGGATCTTTGCAAAATTGCGGCTCATTATGAGTCTGACGGACAAATGCTTAACGGAACTTGGGGAACCAATCCTTATGCTGCTGAAAGATTTTTCAAGCAAAGAGGGTATGAAGTAAGTAAAGTAGAAGGAGATGATATTTTAAATGATAAAATCCCTGATGCCGATGCGTATATACTTTCGTTTTGGAATTCTGACAAAGTAAGTGAATCATTGCATACAGTTGCAGTTCGAAAGACTGAAATAGGAAAATATGTTATATACAATTACAAGGGGAAAAAGAACAGGCAGGAGAATACTGATGGAATAAAGATTTTTGCAGAAGAAGGCGTTCAACCAATAGTATTGTTTACTATAAACAAAAAATAATAATTTTCAGGGGTTATATTATGAAGATTAAGCCGTTGTTGCTATCAACTATAATTATATTATCACTGTTCTTATGTTCTTGTATAGCAGATGATGAAGTTCGTCCCGGAATTGATCCAAACGAGGTTTGGGTTTGCGAATATCCGTTTGCATATTTCAAGTTTGATGAAGAAATGTTGGATTCTCCGGGGAAGCTTATATATAACGGAGCTGAGTACGATTTTTTCGAAAGTAGCGGCAGTAGTTTGGCATTGAAGTTTATGAAGCCTGAAGCTTATAAAGGCGACGATGTTTTTGCCTATCCCGAATTCACCTATCTCCACGGTTTCGCAGATTATAAGGAAGGATATTTTACCTACGCAATAGAAAACGACTACGACAATATTTTCAACGGCGAAGTTACCGAAATGCTGTTCACAAGATACACAGTAGCGGAATTTGAAGAAAAATTCGGTGAACTCAGGCTTGATGCCAAATTTCCTGAGTATGAGAGCGTGTCGGAGGAATAATACCACAGGAGAATTGCTATGAAACTCAAACTGTTTTGTTTCCTATTAACTATAATCATATTATCATTGTTCTTATGTTCTTGTGAAGCTTATGGCGAAATACGTCCTGGAATTGATCCAAACGAGGTTTGGGTTTGCGAATATCCGTTTGCATATTTCAAGTTTGATGAAGAAATGTTGGATTCTCCGGGGAAGCTTATATATAATGACAAAGAATATGATTTTTTCGAATCAGCAAGTACCGGAACAGAGATTGAGTTTCTGAAACCAGAGGCGTACAAAGGTGATGATATTTTTTCATTTCCGGAATATACCTATCTGTTCGGCTTTGCAGATTATCAAGAGGGTTATTTCATATACTCAATAAAAAACGATTACGATAATATTTTCAACGGCGAAGTTACCGAAATGCTTTTCACAAAATACACGGTAGCCGAGTTTGAAGAAAAGTTCGGCGAGCTCAGACTTGATGCCAAATTTCCTGAGTATGAGAGTGAGTCGGAGGAATAATACCACAGGAGAATTGCTATGAAACTCAAACTGTTTTGTTTCCTATTAACTATAATCATATTATCACTGTTCTTATGTTCTTGTATAGCAGATGATGAAGTTCGTCCCGGAATTGATCCAAATGAAGTATGGGTATGTGAATATCCGTTTGCTTACTTTAAGTTCGATGAAAAAATGGTGGGGTCTCCGGGGAAACTCATATATAATAACAAAGAATACGATTTTTTTAAATCAGCAAGTACTGGAGCAGAGATTGAGTTTCTGAAACCAGAGGCGTACAAAGGTGATGATATTTTTTCATTTCCGGAATATACCTATCTGTTCGGCTTTGCGGACTATCAAGAGGGTTATTTCATATACTCAATAAAAAATGACTACGATAATATTTTCAACGGCGAAGTTACCGAAATGCTTTTCACAAAATACACGGTTGCCGAGTTTGAAGAAAAGTTCGGCGAGCTCAGACTTGATGCCAAATTCCCCGAATTTGATGGCGAGTCTGAGTATACTTGATCCTCACTAACAAAAAATCCACCGTAAAAACGGTGGATTTTTCTTATAAATAAATTCTTATTACTTGTTCTTATCAAGAATCGAGATAAGGTCCTTGAATTCGTCCTTTGTGATGGCGTCAGCGCCTTCAGCAGAGGTCTTGATGCCCTTCTTTGCGGAAGATGTGGGGGTCGAATCAAAGTTTGTAGCGATAACCGTGATTCTCATTTCGTCTTCGAGGGCAGGGTCGAACGCAACACCCCAGATGAGGTTTACGTCGGGGTTAGCTTCCTCGGAGATGAGAGTCGATGCAATATCGGTGTCATCAAGTCCGATGTCGGGAGATGCCACGATACCGAGAATAAGTCCCTTTGCGCCTGCGATGGAGGATTCGAGGAGAGGACTGGAGATAGCAGCCTTAGCTGCGATTTCAGCCTTGTCCTTACCCTTAGCGCTACCAACACCCATGTGAGCGTAGCCTGCGTCCTTCATAACTGCGGTAACGTCTGCGAAGTCGAGGTTGATCTCAGCGTCAATGTTGATAAGCTCGCTTATGCTCTGAACGCCCTGACGGAGAACGTCGTCTGCGATGCCGAAAGCGTTTGAAAGAGTGATCTTAGTTTCGGAAATGTACTTAAGACGCTCGTTGGGAATGGTGATAAGAGAGTCGATATACTGAGCGAAGTTTGCAATACCTGCCTCAGCCTTAGCCATTCTGCTTGCACCCTCAAACTTGAAGGGCTTTGTAACGATACCGATAGTAAGTATGCCGAGCTCCTTGGAGAGCTTTGCAACTACGGGAGCAGCACCTGTACCCGTACCGCCGCCCATACCTGCGGTGATGAATACCATATTTGCGCCCTGAATAGCTGCTCTGATGTCGTCAATGCTTTCCTCAGCCGCCAAAGCGCCGACTTCGGGATTAGCGCCTGCGCCGAGACCGCCCGTTGTCTTCTGACCGATTGCGATCTTGGTTTCAGCCGTACATCTGTTAAGAGCCTGAGTATCCGTGTTGACAGCAATGAATTCAACACCGCGGATACCCGATGCGATCATTCTGTTGATAGCGTTGTTTCCGCCGCCGCCTACACCGACGACCTTGATGCAAACGCGGTTTGCGAGGCCTGTAAGTTCTACTGACATTTGTATTTCCTCCTGTATTTTGAACACATAATATTTTCGGGATCAAGATTTTGCGTATGTATATTAGTATAGTTCACTTTATATGATAATATAAAAGCGTAAATATTGCAATAAGTTTTGCAAAAATTTATTATTATTTTACAATTTTCTTTTGAACCTTGACGAAATTATTCAATAATTGCCTGCTCACCTATGACCGCGGTGGACTCGTCGGGGTTGGACACGTTTATCTCCGCCTTAACACCGCTTGGAATATGACCGCTTTCGAGAATTTTTGCGGTCATACTAAGCTTGAGCGAAAAGTCCTGAGTGTTACCGCACTTTATTTTATACTGATTTCCGATAAGGAAATATACGTTGAACTTGTTTTCAAGATTAATATAGGTTATGCGGTCCGAAAGCTCGCTTTTTTCAATACTCTTCAGCACCGTCGTTACGTAGTCTGCGTCTTCTGTGAAAACGGGCTTGTTTCCGACGAGCGCTCTGTCAATGTCGGGCAGCTTTATAAGACATAACTCGAAATCGTCCGCGTTACCGTCCGGCGCCTCAAGGATCCTCAGAGAGCTTGAGAATATAAGGGTTTCGCCGTAAATCTCGGCAATATACGCGGGAGTATCCTCGATTATTTCAAGAACTATCCTGTCCGGCCAATGACGCTTAAGCTTTACTCTGCTGATGTAGGGATATGAGAGCATAAGCGTGCTTTCGATGTCGCTTTCTCTGTAGCTGTAAAGATTTTCTCCCACAACTATTCCGCTTTTTATTGCGATAAGCTCGGCGCTGTACTTAGACGCGCCCTTGACCTCGACCGTTTTGACCTTGAAGAAAAAAACGAAGCATATCACTATGAATATAACGAGCACGGAGAAAATGCCTATAACCGAAGCTATACGCGCCGCTTTTTTCTTGGAATTTCTTTTTTCCGAAAAGGTTTTCAAGTCCTTGTCAATGCTCTTACCGTTATTTTGAACCTCACGGTTTTCCATAGATTTCCTCCGCTTTTATTTTTTCTTTACCAAACGGCAGATGCCGTCAAAAATTTGTTTTTCCGCGTCGGGTGAGGCAAATTTCTTTACGTTTTCGCCGATAGCCGCCGCCCTGCCGTCTGAAAGCAGAGATTTTATCTCTCGTGTAAGACGTCCGCTGTCAAGCTCACATTCCTCTACGAGAACGGCGGCGTCTGCCACCTCGAGCTCGTGCGCGTTCTTGTACTGATGGTTGTCGGTCACGTTGGGGGAGGGGATAAGCACGGCAGCCTTGCCGAGAATTGCAAGCTCAGACAAAGTCATAGCGCCTGCGCGGCATATTACCGCGTCTGCCGCCGCCATCTGAAGCGGCATATCGTAGATGTACTCCACAAGCTTTATGTTTTCGCACTTGTCAAGACCGAGACGTCTGAATTCAGACGTTGCCGCCTCGTATTCTATCGCGCCCGTAGCGTGAAGATGAAGCACCTCGGGATGAGAGGAGGTATATTCCTTCATAAGTGTGAGTGCCGCCTCGTTTACCTTTTCAGCACCCATACTGCCGCCGTAGGAAAGTAAGAATTTCTCGTATTTACCCGTGATACCGAGCTTTTCGCGCGCTTTTGTGTAGGAAAGCTTAAGAAATTCGGGCTTCAGAGGATTGCCGACTCTGACGGTCTTGCTCTTATACTTTTCGGGGAATTTATCCCTCGTTGCTTCAAAATTTACGAATATCAGATCAACGTATTTGGCGAGCATCTTTATTGCGACGCCGGGAATCGAGTTTGATTCGTGAAGAACGGTGGGGATCTTCATATCTGCCGCCGCCTTCATAACAGGCCAGCAAACGTAGCCGCCCGTACCGACGACAACGTCGGGACCAAACTCGCGGATAAGCTTTCTTGCCTTCAGAGGCGAGGTCAGCGCAAGGTAGAGGCTTTTGATATTAGAGAGCGAGAGAGAACGTCTGATACCGCTTATCTCAACGTGATAGAGCTTGTAGCCCTCCGCGGGTACAAGCTTGTTTTCTATTCCCCTGCTTGTTCCGACGAAGATTATCTCGGAGTCGGGGATGTTTTTCTTGATTGAATTAGCGATAGCCAGCGCGGGATTAACGTGACCGCTGGTGCCTCCGCCCGTGACGATTACTCTCATAAAGCTTAACCTTTCAGAATTTGTGAAGTGCTATTTTTCCTGCCTTGAATAGCGTGAAATCGATAAAACTATACCCATTTCAGCGAGAAGAACGACCGTTGACGAGCCTCCGTAGCTGAAGAAGGGGAGTGAAATACCCGTGTTCGGGAGGGTGTTTGTAACAACGGCGATGTTGAGAAACGCCTGAAGTGCCACCTTACTGACTATACCTGTTACAACGAGCGAGCAGAAGGGGTCGGGAGCCTTGGAGGCTATCTTGTAGCCTCTGATGACCAGCGCTACGAAAAGTAAGATAACCGTGATGGCGCCGATGTAGCCTAGCTCCTCGCAAAGAATACTGTAAATAAAGTCATTCTGGGGCTGAGAAACGTACATATGCTTCTGACGGCTGTTAGCGGGACCGAGTCCGAACAAGCCGCCCGAGCCGATTGCACGCAGTCCCTGAATGGTCTGCCAGCCGCTTCCCGTAAGGTCCTTTTCGGGATCCATCCATATTTCAAGACGTCTTCTTGTGTACGGGACGAGCACCGCTACCGTTCCGAGCAGGGTAGCACCTATTCCGCCTGCAGCAGCTAAGAATTTCGTGCTTGCACCGCCCGCCCATATTACGATTATACCTATAAGGAACAGAATAATAGTTCCCGAAAGATGTTTTTCTATAATAACCAGACCGCAGGCAAGAGCTATGTAGAAAAACGGTTTGAATATACCGTATTTTATACGCTCTTTTGGGTCAGGGTGATCGTATATTTCGCCAGAATGGTCATTCATATATAAGGCGAGCATCAAAACAAGGGTGGTTTTTGCGATCTCGGAGGGTTGAATAGAGAAAAGTCCGAGATTCAGCCATCTTTTTGCGCCGCCTCCGACCGAGCCGATAAAGAATACGAGCACGAGTAAAAACATCGAGCCCCAATATGCCCACGGAGACATACGTCTTATAAATTCCGTGTCCATTCTTGACACCAAAAACATAGCGATAAGTCCGAGTGCAACGAAGCCTATCTGCTTTTTTACGTAAATAAATCCGTTGCCGGGATCCTGTACCATTGAATACGCGTAGCTTGCGCTGAATACCATTACCGAGCCAAAGCATATAAGAATGAGCACGAGGCCGAGGAAGACCTTGTCGTAGGAGCCCTTGTAACGAACGAGATTCTGAAGCTCGTCATTCTGGACGAGCGCTCCCTCCTGTGCACGTCTGACGCTGCGGCGCTTGCCCGCATCCTTGACTGCCGCGTTCTTTGAAACGCTCGGCGTCTTTGCCTTGACAGGCTCGTCAGGCTTCTGAGGACGTCTGCGGTATTCCTTTGCCACTCTTTCCTCCTTCGGAAGAGTAGCGGTGGTATTTACTTTTTTGTTATCTTGTTTGTTGTTCATTTATTATCTCCGTTACTGCAAAGGCTGTTGCGGTCAAGCGGTGGTAAGATAGGTGAGGATAACGGCTGCCGCCGAAAAAGCAAGGGTGACAAGGGAGAAAACCGAAACTATCTTAACTTCACTCCAACCGCATTTTTCAAAGTGGTGGTGAATAGGACTCATTTTGAAAACTCTTTTCCCCGTAAGCTTGAAGGAGATCACCTGAATTATAACCGAGAGGGACTCGGCAACGTAAACTATGCCGAGCACGAGGATTATCGCGGGGTCGTTAAGCACGAACGCCGCACCGACTACCAATGCACCGAGGAAAAGTGAGCCCGTGTCGCCCATAAATATTTTTGCGGGGTAAAAATTGTAGGTAAGAAATCCGAGGCACGCGCCTATAGTGCAAGCGCCTAGGATCGACGCGTCAACGACGCCCGAGATAAATCCAAGCACCGAAACGGCTGCACCGACTACCATTGTCACGCTCGATGCGAGACCGTCGATGCCGTCGGTCAAGTTAACGCTGTTGATTATGCCCGTGAGAATAAGAAGGGCGATAACGTAGTACGCGGGACCGAGGTCGATTCCGAGCTGTGAAAAGGGAATGCGAAGCACCGTGTCAAGACCTGCAAAGACGGTCATAGCGTACAGATACGCACCCGAGAGAACGAGCTGGAGCAGATACTTCTGACCTGCCGTAAGTCCTTCGTTGCGGTGATTCTTGAACTTCGTCATATCGTCGATTATACCGACGGCGCCGTTTAGCGCGGCAAAGATAAGGGTTATAGTCAGCTTTATCGGCAGAGCGCCGAGCTTTAAGCTGAGGTAGGGAACGGCAAGCGCCGCACAGGTGAGAAGGGTCGCCGAAATAAAGGCGAGACCGCCCATGGTGGGAGTACCCTCCTTGCTTTTGTGCCATCTCGGGCCTATGTCGAGTATGGTCTGACCAAGCTTTAGACTTTTGAGCTTGGGAATTATAAGACGGGTAAAGAGCGCTGAAAGCGCAAAAGTACATACCAGAACGGCTGTAAAAATTATATATACCGAGTTTGTCATGTCAGAATCGTCCTTTCGACAGTTAAGATCAGTTTGCGCCGAGCGGCTTTTCCTCAAGGAGTCGCTTGAGCGCCTCGATGACTCTCTCGAGCCTTACGGCGCGGCTTGCCTTGAAGAGCACCACGTCACCCTCTGATATAAACGCGCGTATTGCGAGCGCGGTGGCATCGGGTGCTTCGGTGTCTGAGTTGATGCTTATTCTGTCGTGTGAGTAGCCGTGATTGATAGCGCCGAGGGCAATGCTTTCCGCATCCTTGCCAAAGGTGCAGAGTTTGCTGATACCCTTTGCGGCAACGGTTTTTCCGACGTCGGTGTGAAGCTGCTTGCTGTATTCGCCGAGCTCCTTCATTTCACCGAGAACGGCAACGGATCTTGCTCCCGATTTTTCACAGAGCTTGGTAAGCACGTCAAGACTTGCCTTCATTGATTCGGGACCTGCGTTATAGCAGTCCTCGACCACGGTTATACCGCCAAAGGAGTATATGTTCTGACGCATTCCCGTATTCTTGAACTTCATAAGACCGCGCTTGATTTCGTCGTCGGTCATAGAGGAGAGCAGACCGACAACGAATGCACAGGCAGAATCGTAGACCGTGTGAGCGCCGATCGTGGGTATCTGAATGTTTGTGACAACTCTGCCGGGCAGAACGAGGTCGTATATGGTGTAGTCATCGTAGCTTCTGACGTTGAGTGCGCGGAAGTCCGCCGCGGGATTCTGCATTGACACAAAGAGAAGCTTTGCGCGGAGTCTGCCCTTTTGCGCAAAGAGCAGGGGCTCATCGGCGTTTAAGATAACGTATCCGTCGGGATTGAGACCGTCGAGTATCTCAAGCTTTGCGGCGCATATATTTTCTCTGCTGCCGAGGTTTTCTATGTGTGAATTTCCGATGTTGGTAATTACCGCAATGTCGGGACGTGCTATATCGGAGAGTCTTGATATCTCACCCTTGAAGCTCATTCCGAGCTCAAGCACAGCAGATCTTGTGTCGCGGCTCATTGAGAATACGGTAAGAGGAAGTCCTATCTCGTTATTGAAGTTGCCCTCTGTCTTGTGGGTCTTGTTTTTTTCGTTTAATACGGCGTATATGAACTCCTTGGTCGTGGTCTTTCCCACGCTTCCAGTGACTGCAACCGTCCGCAAAGCGATTTTTTCCTTGTAATTCTTGGCAAGTCTGCCGAGCGCTGCTACGGTATCGTTTACTACGATGAGGCTTCCGCCAAGCTCGCGTGCGCCGTCGGGGATCCTCTCGCAGAGAGCGCAGGAGGCACCCGACTTAAAGACGTCCGCTATGAAATCGTGACCGTCAAAGCGCTCACCCTTAATAGCGACGAAAAGAGTGCCGCACCCGACGTCTCTCGAGTCGGTGGACACGGAATTTATTCTGTCGGTGTTTCCGGGTACAACGCTTCCGCCCGTTATTTCGGCTATATCCTCAGCAGAATAGTCGCAGATATCAAGGAAAATTTTGTTCATACAGACCGCCCTTTCAACGTACAAGCTTGTTATCCACTCAGACGAGCGGAGACTTAATAAAATCGTTTATAATATCCTTTTCGGAAAAGTATTTTTTTGTATTACCTATTATTTCGTAATTTTCGTGACCCTTTCCCGCAAGGAGAATAATATCGTTTTCTCCCGCGAGCGAGACAGCCTTGAGTATGGCTTCTTTTCTGTCCTCGATCACGATATAGTCGCCCTTGCAGCTGACACCGCTTACAATGTCTCTTATAATGTCAGACGTTCTCTCGCTTCTTGAATTGTCGCCCGTGATGATGGTAAGGTCACTCGTACACGTAGCGATATATCCCATTATCGGACGTTTTTGCCTTTCTCTGTCACCGCCGCAGCCGAATACCGTGATGAGCTTGCCGTGCGGTATCTGCGAGAGTGTGGAAAGCACGTTTTTCAAGGCGTCGGGTGTGTGCGCGTAATCGATATACAGATTTGCGCCGCATTTAAGACTGTATTTTTCAAGCCTGCCGGGTATCTGCCCGAGGCTTGACAAAGCCTTCGCCGCGTCACACGGGTCTGCGCCGAGAATAACGGCGGCAGAGAGCGCGGCAAGTGAGTTGTAAAGTGAAAATTCTCCCGGCACGGGACAGACGACCGACACCGTTTTGCCCTTTATACGTGCCTCGTATGACGTGAGACCGCTTTCAAAATGCGGGTTTTCCGCAACAAACGACGCGTCCTTGCTTCTTCCGTAGGTGAAGACCTCGCCCTCGAGCGAGCTTGCAAGCTCCCGACCGAAATCCGAGTCGGTATTTACGAGCGAACGCCTGCAAAGACCAAACAGTCGGCGCTTGGCTTTTTTGTAGTTTGTCAGAGTTTTGTGATAGTCGAGATGATCCTCGGTGAGATTTGTGAATATGCCGAGCTCGAAGCTTAAGGCATCCACACGCTTTTGGTCAAGCGCGTGAGAGGAGGTCTCCATAATTACAGTATCGGCACCGAGCTCTTTCATTTTTGCAAGGGTGGAGTACAGGGTGTCGGGTGAGGGAGTAGTCATAGTACTGTGGGCACGGCCTGTT
>JAZSOD010000012.1:0-5355 GCA_045536775.1 Eubacteriales bacterium
CGTCGCAGACGGATTAAACTGAAAAAAGCACTGCTTTCGCAGTGCTTTTTTCTTGCGATACCAGTGTAAAACACGTCCAAATCACGCCGGAGGCGTGTATATCATCAAGACGAAGTCTTGCATATCATCAATTCCGTAGGAATTGTATATCATCATTGCGAAAGCGCAATACAGCCTGCGGCTGATGAGATACACGCTTCGCGTGATGATATGCGCCTTGCGGCGATGATATACCATTGCTTTCGCAATGGATAAAAAATCGACAGGTCGAAACCTGTCGATTTTTGGCAGGGGCACAAAGACTCGAACTCTGGACACGCGGTTTTGGAGACCGCTGCTCTACCAACTGAGCTATACCCCTTTATTTTTGTCGGCAGTCGCTATTATAACACACCTATACTCATTTGTCAAGGCTTATTTTACCCTTTTTTGCCCTTATTCTTGACAAATTTTGTCTTATATTATATAATTTTTAAGTCGTTTGACTTCTTCAAACGGTTTTACTTTGTAAGGAGGTGTCTTCGGGCAGTCTTTGCCTTTTTCCGTTATGAATTTTCTGTCGCGCAGACCCCTGCTTTGCTTTTGTTTATGCTTTATTTTACCCTTATTCATTATGAGTATGCTTGAGGACGGAGTCAGACCCTCTGCCACTCTTTTTGTCCTATTACTCTCCGCGGCGGCAGTTATTTTCCGTATATTCAAGCACCGTATTTTCGGCGGCATTGCACCTACCGTCTCGCTTTCCGAGGCTCTCTGCTTTGCCGCTTTTATTTTTGCCCTTTGTCTGCCGACCTATCTCTACAATACAAATACCGACAGATATTCCGAGCTTGACAACACTGACGCGCGCATCGAGATGATTGTACGCGAGGTGTATTCCGAGACCGAATACTACACCTCCTTCGTCGGCGACGTTCGTGCGGTAAATCTCGACTACGCTGACTTCGGACTCACGGTATACGCGCCCTTTTCCGCCGAAATAAAAGAAAACGACATTATAGTTTTCGATGCTCATCTCACGGATATCGTCAAGTCCGATTTCGGCTTATTTCGCACCTTTTGCAAAAGAAACAACATTCTCTATTCCGCCGAGGCTTATGCCGACGGCGTGTTTTTATATCTTGGAAAATACGAGTCTGCCCTCACCCGTATGTCAGCATCTAACCGTCACGCAGGATATATGCTTGATTTCAGGCTCTCGCCCCGTGAAGCCGCCCTCTCCAAAGCCCTCGTTCTCGGTGACCGAAGCTATCTGCCCGACCTGCTTGACCGCGACTTTTCAAGAATCGGCATTTCGCACGTTTTAGCTCTAAGCGGTATGCACCTGACTCTCATCATCGGTATATATCTGTTTTTCGCAAAGCGGCTTATAAGATGCCGCACTCTCATTCGAGTAAGTGTTATTGTACTTACTCTTTTTATTTTGCTTTTCACCGGCATCAGCGCGTCGCTTCTCAGGGCAAGTCTTATGCTTATTGTAAGCTACGTCGGGCTGATTATGAAAAGGCGTCCAGACTCGCTGACCGTTCTGTTTTTCATTCTGTTTGTAATACTCGTCGCCGATCCGTACTCGGTTTTTGACGTCGGGCTTATTCTCTCCTTTTCCTCGGTTTTCGGCATTCTTTTGCTTATGCCTCACTTTTCGGCGTTTAAGTTTAAGGTGCTCCGTCGTATGCACGGCGGATTCGTTGTGAGTTTCGTTCTCCCCCTTATATACGACTCCTTTACCCTTTCGTTTTCCGCCTGTGCTTTCACCTTCCCCGCTATGTTCTTCTTTTTCGACTACGCTTCTCTTATCGGCGTTTTATCTACCTTTATCTTCACGCCTCTCATTGTCTTATACATAATAATTTCACTTCTAGTTTTCGTGTTTTACGGCATACCCTCCGTTTGCTCCCTTATCTCTCGCGCGGCAAGTGCGGTCTACAGGATCATAGAGGAAATATCGGGCGCTCTCTCCTCTCTCGACAACATTTGCGTATCCTGTCACGATCCGTTGTTTTTGATCGCGTTTCTGACGGTTTTGGCAGCCCTCGTATTTGCGATAGCAAAAAATTCGATGAGAGTGCGCTTTGCTTCCCTTGTGCTTGCATCGCATTTGGCTTTTCTCGTGTTCGTGACGGTGACCTCGCTGTTTCGCTGTGACGCGGCATTCGTTGACTGTATTTCGGGTAGTGGAGGGCTTACGTTTATAGCGACCTCCGATGGCGAGTGTGTAGTAGTCGATATGACGGACGGTGGAAGCCGGTCTGCTGACGTAGCGGCAAGCGGTATCTACTCGTCACTTCACACCGAGGCAGACACTCTTTTGTTTTCCAAGCTCGGTGCAAAGCATCATCTGACACTCAAAAGCCTTGACTCAAGTCTGCCCGTAAAGCGTATTCTTGTACCCTTGCCCGTATCCGAGAGCGAAAAGCGAAATGCCCGTAACATAGAAGCTTATGCTACGCAAAACGGGATCGGACTTGAATTCTTTGAGCCCGGCGAAGTACTCAATGCTTCGGGACTCGCCATTACAGTAATAACTCAAAGGAGCTCTCCCTCATCCGCGGACACCGTTGCAGTTAACGTAAGGTGCAACGGAAAGGACTATCTTATGTTGGACGGAGACCGCCCGAACGTGTCCGAGGGCGAGCTGTCACAGCTTGCCCGTACCGCAGACGCGGTATATCTCTGCACCGACACGCCGATATCGCGCAGTGCTTTCGGCAGAGATGCGCTGGTGCTTGTGCCCTGACGCGATTGGCTATTGTAAATTGACGGATTATATGATAAAATAAAAAAAGCATATCTCCTGAAAGGATATAAGTATGTTTAAGTGCGTATATTCCGCCGGACTTTCGGGTATCGACGGATTTATTGTAAGTGTTGAATGTAACTGCTCGGCTCGTCTGCCGAATTTCGAGCTTGTCGGTCTGCCCGACGCCTCTGTCAAGGAGGCGAAGCAGAGAGTACGCACCGCTATCGAAAACAGCGGCTTTATGTTCCCCGAGGCTGACCTTATGGTAAACCTTGCCCCTGCGGCAAGAAGAAAAGAGGGCTCGTACTACGACCTCGCAATACTTATGGGAATACTCTCGTCAACGGGTATTATCAACCCCGACATCGATCTTTCCGACAGCGTTTTTATCGGTGAGCTTTCGCTTTCGGGCGAGGTCCGCGCCGTTAACGGTGTTCTCTGCCTTTGCCTTGCCGCAAAGGAGGCAGGCTTCAAAAACATTTTCGTGCCTGCCGCGAACGCGGCTGAGGCCGCAGTTGCCGACGGAATAAACGTGTACGGAGTAAAGAATGCGCGAGAGGTCATATCTCACGTTACGGGACGCGATACCCTTGCGGCACAAAGCTTTGATATTGACAAGTTTATGCCCGAGTTTTCGAAAAGCTTTGCCGATTTCTCGGACGTAAAGGGGCAGGCGCAGGTCAAACGCGCCCTTGAGATAGCGGCGGCAGGAGGTCACAACGTCTTGCTTATAGGCCCGCCCGGCACGGGAAAATCAATGCTTGCGAAAAGGCTTCCGACCATTCTCCCCGAGCTTTCGTTTGAGGAGGCAATAGAAACGACTAAGATACATTCGATATCGGGTATTCTGCCCGAGGGCTCGTCGCTCGTATGCTCACGTCCGTTCCGTTCACCACACCACACTATGTCTGCGGTGAGTCTTGTCGGCGGCGGCACGATCCCCATGCCCGGCGAGATCTCTCTCGCCCACAACGGCGTTCTGTTTCTGGACGAGCTGCCCGAATTCCCGAAGGCTATAACCGACTCTCTGCGTCAGCCGCTTGAGGACGGTGCGGTCACGGTTACGAGAACTGCGGGAAGGTTTACGTATCCCTCGTCGTTTATGTTGGTGTGCGCGATGAATCCTTGCAAATGCGGCTACTACGGTCATCCCACCCACGCTTGCTCCTGCAAGCCTGCCGATATCAAGCGTTATCTGTCACAGATAAGCGGTCCGCTTCTTGACCGAATAGATATTCAGATAGAGGTGCCGTCGGTCTCGTTTGAGGATATGTCGAAAAACACGCCGTCAGAGCCGTCAGAGGCAATACGTGCAAGAGTGTGTGCAGCGAGACGCCGCGCTCTCGACAGATTCAGGGCGGCAAGCAAAGAAGCGGGCTCGGACGTCCCGATGATATTCAAGAATTCCGAGATGGGAACGCGTCACATACGTCGCTTCTGTGAGCTTGACAAAAAGGCGTCTGACTTACTCTCTGCCGCGTATGACAAGCTTGGACTTTCTGCACGCGGCTACGACAGGCTTATCAGGGTCGCACGCACGATAGCCGATCTTGACGAATCGGAGATAATTCTTGAAAAGCATATAGCCGAGGCTATAAGATACAGAACTCTTGACAAAAAGTATTGGTAATTTGGAGAAGATGATATGAAAAATCAGAAGACGGTTACGGTAAGAATATCCGAGGAGCTTCTTGCAAAGCTTGCGCACGTTAGCGACAAGGAAGGCAGAAGTCTTAATAATCAGTTTAATTTTATGGCTCGCAATGCGGTTGCGTATTTTGAGAGGACTCACGGCAAGATCACGCCTGCGGATCAAAAGGCGGCACTTGAGAAGATAGCAAGCGAGGTTTCGGAGGAGGAATAATTCTGCGAAGGTGTACGGGTGAAGATTTCAGTTGCCACAAAGCAAAATGCGCGTAATAAAGTTTTTGGGGTGCCTTTTTTCAAAAAGGCACGTAAGGTGCGAAGCACCGTATAATAAAGCACATAAAATTTGATGAAGCAAGATTGTGCACAGAGAGATTATGACCTGATTTTGCTTTGTGATAAAGTGATATTGGACGTTCATTTCGTCACGCGACGAAACGAACCAAAGGCGCGCTAAAGGGGAGACTCGATGTCTCCCCTTTAGAATTCCCTCTCGCAAAAGGGAGGTATCCCTTTTGAAACCCTCGCGCCACGTTTGTTTTCACACTATGTGAAGTCTGTGGACGCATAATTTTGTTTTTTGGACCGTCGGGGACGCTTGCAAGCGGCGGGAGCAAGCCCCCGCCCTACGATGAGATTTGAAGTCTTTTTCGTAGTGGCGGATTCTATATCCGCCCGTATGCAACGAAATTTTGAATTTTTTGTAGGGACAGGCGTCCCCGACTGTCCGTTTGCGATGGAATTTTACATCTCAACATTATTTTTTGTGTAGATGGAATTGTTTGTCTTTGCGGGCGAACACAGTTCGCCCCTACAAATCTTCACGCGCTGTTTGCCCGCGGGTGCTACCTGTACAGTGTAGTATGATAGTATACAGGTAGTGCAAGATGATTGTATACAGTTTTGTGATATAATAAAGGCAGAAAAATGACCGCAAAGGAGGTTATTAAAATGCCTTGGAAAGACAA
>JAZSOD010000017.1:0-3574 GCA_045536775.1 Eubacteriales bacterium
CCTCGTATATCAGTCGAGAAACTGGAATCACGGTGTATTCGTAGGATCTGTAATGGCATCTGAAACAACAGCGGCTGCAACAGGTGCAGTAGGTGTAGTAAGACGTGACCCGATGGCTATGCGTCCCTTCACAGGCTACGATATGGGCGACTACTTCGCACACTGGATCGCAATGGGTAAGAAGATCCCCAACCCGCCTAAGATATTCAACGTTAACTGGTTCAGAACAGATGACGAAGGACACTTCATTTGGCCCGGCTTCGGTGACAATATGCGTGTTCTTATGTGGATCCTCGCACGATGCCGCGGTGAGGTTGACGCAGTTGAAACACCTATCGGTTATGTTCCGAAGGCAGAAGACATCAACATCGAAGGTCTTGACATTGATCTCGATACGGTTAAGGGACTTCTCGAGGTTGATAAGGACCTCTGGAGAGCAGAGGCTGAGGGAATCGATGAATTCTACAAGAGCATCGGTAACCGCGTACCCAAGGAACTCTGGGACGAGTACGAAAACCTCAAGAACAACCTTAAGTAATATTGATACAAGACTCCTCCGCTTTAATGGGCGGGGGAGTTTTTTGTCGCGACGCCGCTTTCAAACTCCATTGTAAAATCCACCAAACGCCCCAAATCTTAGGGCAAATCCTCGAAAATACAGTCATATAAAGGAAATTGAGCCAACCTAACCCTCCACCGCCAACTCTTGTGCGTTGAGGCGCACGGGAAAATAGTGTATAATTAAGAAGGCATCGGCTGATGCAGTAAATTATATGAAAGGATGTGCAGAGAATGCGAATACGACGAAAATCAAACAGACTAATATATACAGTCTTTGTAATTGTCGCGGCTACAATCCTCTCACTGAATGCTTCTGCGGTATCGCTGATATACGATGATCTGCCGTATAAGGGTAATGACCCGCTTATACTTGAAAACGGAGTAACCTACGTCAGCGCAAGAGGGCTTCTTGATATGAGGGATAGCTTTGTAGCAGGCTGGAATGCTACGGCAAGAAGGGCAAGCTTTACGGGCGCGGGACTTGAGCTCGTTGCGGCAGTGGATGACACACATATAGTCGCAAACGGAGAGCTTATACATACGGGAACACCCATAAGGCTTCTTGGAGGACGAGTTTACGTGCCGGTAAGAGCCTTGGCAAAGGCGCTTGGAGCAGACGTAACCTATAACGGAAAGACCTCGACGGTGGAGCTTAAAACAACGTCGAACTACATAGGCAAGACCGCCGCCCCGTATAGCGAGGACGATTTCTATTGGATGGCAAGAATAATAAACTCAGAGAGCTGTGACGAGCCGTACGCAGGAAAGCTGATGGTTGGAAACGTCGTGCTAAACAGACGGAGTAGCGCGCAGTTTCCGAACACAGTCTACGGAGTCATCTTTGACAGAACGAACGCCGTGCAGTTCACACCGACCGCAAACGGCACCATATATAATACACCGTGCGAGGAGTGTGAGATGGCGGCGAGAGCAGTGCTTGACGGCGCGAACAGAGCAGGGAAGGCGCTGTACTTCGTGAATACGGATATAGTGCCGAATTCGTGGGTGTCAATTAATAGACCGGTAATGGCGAAAGTAGGAAATCATACGTTTTACACCTAAAAAGATATTGACAATAATAAAGAGTTTTGATATAATAAAATGCGTCGCGGATAACCGCGGCGCAAACTCACACAACGGGGTGTAGCGCAGTTGGTAGCGCGCGTGGTTTGGGAGCGTGTGACCGACTCCGAGTTCAACCGAGAACGAAAACGCCGAAAACCCTTGTAAATGCTGGATTTTTTGCACATTCAAAGAAACAAAAAAGCCCCTTCAAAAGAGGCTTGACCACAGATTTGACCACTTACAGAATCGACCCAAAAATTGAATAAAAATCACACATCGGGGTGTGGCGCAGTTGGTAGCGCGCGACGTTTGGGACGTCGATGCCGCAGGTTCGAATCCTGTCACTCCGACCAAGGCTTCTTGTTTTATAAACAAGAAGCCTCTATTACTTAAAGGAGGAATTTTAATATGCTAGAAGCCATTTTATTTCTCCTAACAATTTTTTAAGCTTTTAGTTTATAAACTCTGTTCTTGTTTTCTCCCTCGGTTACAATTATACCTTCTGCAACCATTTCGCCAAGCAAACGGCGTGCTCTTGCATCCTTAACACCGAGCAATTCAGCAATTTCTGTAGTTTTAGCAGTAATCTTCTCGGTTAAATAGGTAACAACAGCCTGTTTTTGAATTTGAGATTTGGTTTTGGTTGTTTTATCGCTACTTTTTATCGCTACTTTTTTGTCGCTACTTTCGCCAATGAGTAGCGATAACGTAATTCTATCGGGTTCAAAGCTTTCATTAATGACGGGCGCAGACCAACCTTGCTTTTTCCAAACGCTGAAAATATTCGGAATACCACTACCCGCGCGTTCACCTACATCGATGAGATTGAACATCTTGATAAGTGTACTGTTACGAGGATCGGAAACGCCGCCACTCTTTGCCGCCTCCACATCGATACGGAAGCCGCCGGGGTTGGAGAGCGTGATAACATCCTTCTTCTTGATGATGACAAGACCTTGTCTACCATAGTAATCGGCATTTATCAAGCAGTTGGCAAGAGCTTCTCTGAGAGCCTTGTGTACTGGCGTGTCGTCAATACGATCGCCGCCTTCAAGCTTGAACGGAACTTTAATATCCTGCGTAATCTTGTTGTAAACTCGAAAATAGAAATCGTAAACGTTTCCACTCCAATCGCCCGACGAGGATACGATGCGGTCTGTCCAACGGGTGTTGGGATCGAACTGCTCCTGATAGTCAAGGAAATACGCGGGGAATTCTTTTACAATCTCATATTCGTATCCGAACATCAAAAGTCCTGCGGCGGTGGGATGCATCTTTCCGTCGCCGGATCTTCCAACCGCACCGAGCTTGTAAAGGAACTCAACATCTTCAAGCTCCTCCCATACGTGTCCGGGGCGGTATGTCTTCATACGGATACGGTAACGCTTCACACTATCGTAATCGAAGGCATCAAGCTCCATATTTTCAAGCACGAGCATATCCTGTGTCTTGATTGCAGCGTCACGCATCATCGCTTGGACTTCTTCTTTGGTACACTTGTAGTCACCCTCGCCGTTGCGGCGGTAGCTTCCCGAAAGAGGATTGCCGTCGATATACACGGGCTTATCGCTACGCTGTGCGCGAGGTACACGGATAGCCACAATGTGCTTGCCATCTATATTCTCAATGGTTACGTCCTTATCAGAGAGAATATTGGCACTCACCTTGTTCGCGTTATTGACAATATCCCAAAAGTCCTTTATCAGCTTTTCGGGATCGGGTAAGTCAACAGGGTGCAAGGACTTGTCCGCGTGTTCCTCAACACCAAGCAGAATGATACCACCGAGAGTGTTGGCGAACGCGGAATAGGTTTCCCAAATGCTACGGGGCAGACCACCGATTGCCTTTTTTGCTTCGATGCGATTGTTTTCTTTATACTTTTCTATGTTAGTAAAATCAATCATCGTCAAGACCTCCACATTATGCGTTCTCATCGGGAACGATCTCG
>JAZSOD010000078.1:0-13893 GCA_045536775.1 Eubacteriales bacterium
TGCGCCTTTGTGACAGTCAGGGGCGCGCCCTTGACGAGATTTGTGGTATATACTGCCGCCGCAGTTGCGCGCTTTTCGGAATATATGAGCGCGAGGAAGTCGGATCGTAGCCATGTCGTTCTGTGAGCCAAGGAGTTGATCATTTGGTTTGTCTTCCTAAGACCGCTTGGCCTCCGACTTTGCGCCTTTGTGACAGTCAGGGGCGCGCCCTTGACGAGATTTGTGGTATATACTGCCGCCGCAGTTGCGCGCTTTTCGGAATATATGAGCGCGAGGTCTCTTTTGGATTTGTTTTTGCGTATGCCGCAATGGATACCGTTTGCCATGAAGCCTTTAGCGGCGCATACGTTATTTTCGATTACCTTTATCATAATAAACTCCGTACTATTACAGCTCAAGACTGAGCGTTTTGTTATTTCCCGTTGCGATGTTCAAGCACTCGACTGCCGCGCCGGAGGCACCCTTGCCGAGATTGTCATAGCGTGCGATAAGAAGGATCCTGTCCTCGTTGCCCGCTACGGTTATTTGCATGGAGTCCTTGCCCGAAAGCCCTGCCGCCGACATAAATCCGTTTTCAGAGGCGTCGTCAACGAAGGTAACGAGCGGACCTGTGAACTTTTCAGCGTAAGCCGCCTTGATATCATCTACCGTAAAGCCCTTGCAGAGCTGCTCCTTGAACAGAGGCACGGTCACCTCCATACCGCTGTAGAAGTCTGACACTATGGGGCAGAATATAGGAGCGCTTTCAAGACCCGTAATTGCCTGCATTTCCTTCAGATGCTTGTGAGTCTGACCGAGAGCATACTGACGGGGCGCGATGAGAAGGGGATCTATCTCGTCAGCCTCGTATTCGGCGATCATTTTCTTGCCGCCGCCGCTGTAGCCCGTTATAGAGTGGCAGGTCAGCTTTTCATCCTTATTTATAATGCCTCGCTCGATAAGAGGATACACGAGAGCGATGAATCCGCTTGCGTGGCATCCGGGTACCGCGATGCGCTTAGCTGCCTTAAGCTTGTCCGCGTGTGCCGACGAGAGCTCGGGGAAGCCGTACGCCCAGCCATCAAGAGTTCTGTGTGCCGTGGACGTGTCGATTATCACGGTGTCGGGATTGGTAACGAGCGACACCGATTCTCTTGCCGCGTCATCGGGCAGGCAGAGAAAAGCAACGTCACAGCTGTTTAATGCCTCGCGTCTGGCATCAACATCTTTTCTCTTTTCCTCGGGGAGAGTGATTAGCGTAACGTCATCTCTCGCGCCGAGTCTTTCATATATTCTCAGTCCGGTGGTTCCGGCGCTTCCGTCAATAAAAACCTTAGTCATTTTCTTCCTCAAAATAAAAAATATAATATATGATAGCACACTTTGTATAAATATGCAATAGTTTTTTCAAAAAAAGTTTATAAAGATTTTTTATGCATAAAACACGCATAAATATGCAGAAACGTTGCATATATTTACATACTTGAGCAGTTAATACAGTTTTTTTATCTAAGAGTGGGGAGTATTCGACAAAAAAGCCAAAATTTGAGTAAAAACTGTTCTCATATATAAAGCAAAGGACTACTCGCTTGCGGCGATGTTCCTTTCTGCTTTTTCAAAATTGTAATATGTGAGCAAAAAAAAGTAATATATGAGTAGAAATTGTGAATTTTCTGTGATATAATGCTTGAGATGGGTGATTGTGGAAAAATTTACAAGAACCCGATAAGTACCAAGGAGGTAAATATGTTACTAACGGATTATTTTCGCGCAAAGCCCGATTCCACGTGGGATATGGCGCTTCAGTGCGGAGTCAACAAGGGAACCATTCGTCTTCCCGAGGACAGTGACTTTGACGTAACCAGTCTTGAACACTTAAAGACTGTAAACGAACGCTTTTTAAGCCATGGCATCAAGCCGATAATCGTCGAGCCGCTTCCCAACGAGCTTCATGATCATATCAAGCTCGGTGATGAATACAGAGATGAATGTATTGAAAAGTTTATAAAGCTTATGGCAAATCTTCACGAGGTCGGAATCGGCACGGTTTGCTTCAATTTTATGGCGCATTACGGTTGGACGCGTACAGGCTCGGACTATCCCGAAAGAGGCGGCGCAAGGGTCACAGGCTTTGAGCTTTCAAAGTTCAAGCCCGACGGCTTTACCATCAGCGCCGACAAATTGTGGGACAATTATGAATATTTCGTACGCGCGGCAGTTCCGTACGCTGAGAAGTACGGAATAAAGCTTGCGCTTCATCCCGACGATCCGCCCATGTCCGATTTCTTCGGAGTGGCGAGAATAATGACAAGCTACGAGAATATTCTCCGTGCGATCAACACGGTAAAGTCCGACAATCTCGGCGTAACCTTCTGTCAGGCGTGCTATCATCTTATGGGAGCAGACCTGAGCGTTGCTATCCCCGAGCTTGCCAAAAAGATATTCTTCGTGCATTTCCGTAACGTTGTCGGCGATAAGACCAACTTCAGAGAGACCTTCCACGACAACGGCGATCTTGAAATGGCGAAGATAATGAAGCTTTACGTTGACAATGGCGTTGACGCGCCCGTCAGAGTCGACCACGTCCCCACCCTCCTCGGTGAGGATAGCGTAAACGCAGGCTACGATGCTCTCGGCAGACTCTATGCTATAGGCTATCTCAGAGGAATTCTTGAATCTCTCGGCGCTTGCAGAGAGTAAGGGTGGATGGCGATGAACAAAGATTTTCTTTTAACAAGTAAGCTTGCAAAGACCATCTATAAAGAGGTAAAGGACCTCCCCGTCATCGACTATCATAACCATCTGTCGAAGGCAGATATAATAAGCAACAGGAAGTTTGCGAACATCACAGAACTTTGGATAGCACCCGACCCTTATAAGCACAGACTTATGAGAATAAAGGGTGTTGACGAAAAGTACATAACGGGTGACGCTACCGACTTTGAAAAGTTCGAGAAGTGGTGCAGCGTATTCCCCGAGCTTCTCGGAACTCCTGTTTACGATTGGTGTCTGATGGAGCTTTCCACGATTTTCGGCATCGAGACTTTCCCCTCGGCAGAAACTGCCAAGGAGCTTTGGGATGAGCTTAACTCAAAGCTTGCGGACGATGCTTATTCGGCGCTTGAGCTTCTTAAGAGAGCAGGTGTTGAGTACGCGGCACCCTGCGCGTCGATAACCGAGGATGTTTCGGTTTATTTTGATAGCGATACTTTCGCTCCCTCGCTCAGAGGTGATGATATCGTTCTTCCCGACGCTAAGTTTATAGCGGCGCTTTCGGAGGCTGCGGGGAAGAAGATAAACAGTCTTTCCGACTTCTACGATGCTCTCAAGCTCCGACTCGACGAGTTTGCCAAGGCAGGATGTGTGTTCTCGGACCACGCGCTTGACGATTCGTTCATATATGAGGAGGATGACGGCAACGCGGATAAGTATTTTGTAAAGGTACTTAAGGGCAAGGCGCTCGAGCCTGACGAGGCGGCGCTCCTGAGATCCGAAATACTCAGATTTATGGCGTGCGAGTACGCATGCCGCGGATTTGTGATGCAGCTCCATATAGGCGCGCTTCGCAAGACCAGCTCGAGACTCAGACGTATCGCGGGCGCGGCAGGAGGCTTTGCGGGAATCGGAAGTGACATCAATATTTCCGAGGTCACACGCTTCCTTGACGACGTTGAAAGCGCGGCAGGCTCTTTGCCGAAGACCATAGTGTTTACCCTCAACCCCTCGTATAACGCGGCGCTGTCAATACTCAGCGGATCGTATTCAAAGGACGGAGTTGGCGCGGTAGTTTCGCAGGGACCTGCGTGGTGGTGGTGTGATCACATCACGGGAATGAGAGAGGTATTTGAAAGCCTCGCCGTTTATTCCACGCTGTCCGAATTTGTCGGAATGACAACAGACTCAAGAAGCTTCTTGTCTTTCGTAAGACACGATTATTTCCGCCGTACGCTTTGTTCGTACCTTGCCGATAAGGTAGAGCGCGGAGATTTCCCCGAAAGACTTGATGACCTTAAGCTCATCGCAAAAAAGATGTGCTATCAGAACGCCAAAGATTTAATTAAATAATTTTAACACCGCAAAAGCGGAGAAGGAGAATAACAATGGATAAGTATTATGAAAACAAAGTAGCCGTAGTAACGGGTGCAGCAGGAACGCTTTGCTCGGTTATAGCCGAGGACCTCGCCGATAAGGGCGCAAAGGTAGTTCTCGTTGATATGAACGTTGAAAAGCTTAACGCGCTCTGCGAGAAGATAACTGCAAAGGGCGGCTTCGCAATCGTTCGTCCCTGCGACATTACAAATGAAGAAGCAGTTCAGGCTCTTGCTGACGAAATTTACAAGGAGCTCGGCCCTGTAAGCTTCTTGCTCAACGGTGCAGGCGGAAACAACATCAACGCTATGACTACAAACAACCAGTACGATGAGCGTGAGCTCACACCTGAAAAGCCCGAAGACATGAGATGCTTCTTCGACCTCAAGATGGAAAACATAAAGAACGTTCTCGTGCTCAACACAATGGGTACTATTATCCCCACAAGAGTTTTTGCAAAGCATATGATCGAGCTCAAAAACGGTGCGGTTCTCAACTTCGCTTCTATGAATACATACCGTCCCCTTTCTAGAGTTCCCGCATACGCAATGAGTAAGGCGGCTGTAGCAAACCTCACACAGTGGCTTGCATACTACTTCGCACCCGCAGGAATCAGAGTTAACGCAGTAGCTCCCGGCTTCTTCGTAAACGAGAGAAGCATCAACTACCTCGGTACTGTTGAAACGGGTCTTACTGCAAGAGGTCAGAACGTAATCAACCATACCGCAATGGGACGCTTCGGCGAAGCAAAGGACCTTCTCGGTACAGTAAACTTCCTTCTTGACGACAGAATGGCATCCTTCGTAACAGGTATCACAGTACCTTGCGACGGCGGATTCCTTACAAGCGCAGGTCTTTAATTAAAACTTACATCGGAGGACAGAAAATTGAGTATCGTAATTAATTCTGAAAAGGTTATAAAGAAGCAACACAATTTTTGGAACCACATTTTATTCCATCCCACCGACGCAGTTGAAGACGATTGGGGCAAGAAAATCCTTAACCAGATAGCAGAGGATAAGGCGGCAGACTATGTCCGCGTATATACAATGTTCGAGGATATGGTCACAAGAGGAGCTGACGGAAAGCTTGTTATCGACTATACCGAGAGCGATAACCGTCTTGACTTGCTAGTTAAAAACGGCTTTAACCTCATCCTTACCTACGGCTTCGTTCCCGAATGTATAAACGGCGGAAGTGATGACCGCGAGGACTATATGGGCCCCAGATATAAGAATAAGTATTTCTGCACACTTCCTCCCAAGGACTATTCCGAATGGGAATACGTTTGCTATGAGTATACAAAGCATATCACCGAAAGATACGGCAAGGAGCTTGTTGGCAAGTGGTATCTTATGTGCTACAACGAACCCGATTTCGGCTTCTTTATGAAGGGCGTAAAGAAAAAACTTATGGAAGCAAGTCAGATTGACCCTAACGATTACTACGACAGTAAGCTTCCTCAGGAAATTTCCAAGTACAAGATGGTTGAATACACAAAGCTTTACGTTTCTTTCGTTAAGGGTTGTCTTAAGGTTGACGAAGACTACATAGTAGGTGGTCCCGCAGCTGCACGTCCCTTTACTGTTGATTACTTCCTTGAAAACCTTCTCAGAGATTATCCCGATACCAGAATCGACTTTGTAAGCGGTCATACGTATGGAACCGAGCCTTACTGGGTAAACAGCGGTGAGCGTCCTATCAAGGCGGGTAACAACCTTGAGAGAGTTTTGGAATACGTTGACGCAGTCAATAAGCATTTTCCCGACGGAAACAAGGAAATTATGATTGACGAGTGGGGACTCGGGGGAGCAGGCTTCTACGATCTTGAAAAGTGCCCCAAGTACATCTGCCGTGAGACTGAAATATTCTCGTCTTACTTTGCAGATCTTATTGTTGATTATATTGAGCATGACATTAAGATAAGCAGAACAAACATCTGCCTCTCGGGTCAGCACGATATGACAAAAGATTTTACCGGCTACCGTAACTTCTTCACGCTCAGCTTTATCAAGAAGCCGATATACAATATGTACGTTCTCGGTGCGAAGATAAAGGACAGAGTGCTTGAGCACGGAGGAACGGGCGATGAAAACCTCAGAATGCTTGCAACCCGTGACGATAACGGCAACCACAACATTATGTTCACCTACAGAACACCTTACTTTGACGGCAACCTTGCCGACAGAGTTGAGACAGTAACAGTCAAGGGTGTTACCGGCAAGAAGAAGGTAGTAGAGTGGAGAATAGACAAGTTCCACACCAACCCCTATGCGCTTTGCCTTAGACGTGGCTATGACGGAACAAACCTTACACCCGAGCAGGTAGAGGAGCTTCGTGAGGAAGGACTTATGAAGCCTGTACGCGAGTACGAGGTAGAGGCAAACGGCGAGCTCAAGCTTGACGTAACTCTTTCTGACAACTGTGTTGTAATGCTCGAATTTTAATAAACAAAAATGAACCAAGCCGTTAAAAACGGACGATAAAAATCCCCTCCTATGGTACAATAAAGAAAAACCATAGAAGGGGATTTTTTATTGGTGGTCGAAATAAACCCCCAGTTCTACTGGGGGAGCGGTAAAGCCGAGTCGTGCTACAAAAAAGAAGCCTCCCCTGTGTAAGGGGAGGTGGCAAGCGAAGCGTGGCGGAAGGGGTGGAAAACAATCCCTCACCCGATTTCATCGGGGGCTCCCTTTACGTCAGGGGAGCCTTTGGCGATTACCCGTTTACGGGTTGCAGTGCGTGTAATGCTATAATATGATTCGGTGCCCCTTTTAGGGGTTAAGCCGGTAATAGCCCCTTATAGGGGCTGTGCAAACCACCGGTTGAACCGGTGGTTATGATTTACTCTGACCGATCCGGTATTCTCTCGGAGTTACGCCGATGCTTCTTCTGAAGGTCTTGTTGAAGCTCGACAGACTTCCAAACCCGCATTTTTGCGCTATTTCGGTAACTGAAAACTCAGTCTTCTTTAAGAGACCGATGGCTTTTTCAACTCTTGCCGTAAGCAGATATTCATACGGGGACACGCCCGTCACAAGCTTAAAGTATGAGGAAACGTACGAACGGCTCATCGAAGCCGCGTGAGCGATATCGTCGAGCGTTATATGCTTTGACAGATTTTCGTTTATGAAGTTTACCGCGCGCTGTATCTCTGCTATATGCGCAGGCGCCTTCTGATCGTTCTCGGGCGTCGACGTGTCAGCGACCGAGTCTGATATAATTATGAGAAGATTCAAAATTTGTCGTTTTATTTCAAAACGGGTCGCGTCGTTCTCGTCCCTAAACAGCTCGCGTATCTCCTCTATCTTCTTTCCGACTCCGCTTTCCTTCGGGAAGTAGCTGTTTATCGGGACGCCAGAGGTTATCAATGTGTGGATCCTTGCGGTCTCGATATAGTCGGCACATATATTCCACATATAGTACCAGTTTATTCGGATAACGAAGGCGAGAACCTCGTCGCTTTCCATAGACGGAATACAGTGGGGAACGTTAGCGCGCACGAACAAAACGTCACCAGACTTGAAATCGTATGACTTGTCATCAACTACGTACTTTCCGCATCCTTCTACTATAAAGTTTATTTCAAGCTCGGGATGATACTTGTGGTGACGGGAAGGGTTTATCGACTTCTTTTTCAAGGTGTCGTACATTGAAAAAAGGGGCTGATGCGAGGCCTCGGTAAAATATTCCTTACGCATAGTTTTTCTCCTTTACTTACGACTTTAATTACATTTTACCGCAAATTCGGACTTTTGTCAAATATGGAGTCAGATAAGCTTTTTTATATCTTCAATGAGTAAGTCAAGATTTTTCTCGTCGGTTGCCCAGCTGGTGCATACTCGGGTTGCAATGCGTCCGTCAGCAAGCTCCTCCCAGAAGTTAAGCGAGTATTTTTCGGAGAGCTTTTCGTAAGCACTGCGCTCAAAGATTGGGAACTGCTGGTTTGTGGGAGAATCGAACATGGTAGGGACACCCATTTCCTTTATGGCGCACTTGAATTTCAGAGCCAGATCCATCGCGTGACGTGAGATTTCAAAATACAAGCCGTCCTCGAAGAGTGTTTCAAACTGTATTCCGAGAAGTCTTCCCTTGGCAAGCATACCGCCGTGTTGCTTTATGAGGTATCTGAAGTCCTCGGAGATTTTCTTGTTCGTGATAACTATGGCTTCACCGAAAAGCGCGCCTACCTTGGTTCCGCCTATGTAAAATACGTCGGTAAGCTCGGCGAGATCGGGAAGAAATACGTCATTACCCTCGGACGCGAGTCCGTAACCCATACGCGCACCGTCCACGAACAGATAAAGCGAGCATTCACGGCACACCTCGCTGATCTCGGCAAGCTCGGCTTTATTATACATCGTGCCGTATTCGGTGGGCTGTGAAAGATACACCGCGCCTGGCTTTACTATATGCTCGCGGGAGCCGTCGTTTACGTGGCGCAGGTAGTAGTCCTTTATCTGCGCGGCAGAAATCTTACCGTCGGGTGAGTCGATGTCCAGCACCTTGTGACCCGTCGCCTCGATAGCGCCCGTTTCGTGAGTGTTAATGTGTCCGCTTGACGCTGAGATTATACCCTCGTGAGGTCTGAGCATAGACTTTATGATAACCGTATTCGCCTGAGTGCCGCCTACCAAAAACTGAACGTAAGCATCGGGCGAGTCGCAAGCCTTTCTGATAAGCTCACGGGCGCGCTCACAATGTGAGTCTGTTCCGTAACCGGGAGTCTGCTCGAGGTTTGTGTCGGCTAAAGCCTTCATTATTCTTGGGTGTGCGCCCTCGAGATAGTCACATTCAAATCTTATCATTATGTAATCCTCGTTTACCGTATTTTTTTGCCGTCAAGCACGGCTGATACAAGCCTGTCGCCCGCATAATTTAACTTCAGCGAAAAGTGAGGGATATTTTTGTCGAGAAGCTCTAAAAATATCCTGTCGCCCTCCCACAGAGTCAGCTCGTACAACTTTTTCTTGTCTATCCACTCAAGCTTCCCCTCGTCACATTCCTTGATACTGCCGTCAAACGAGTCCGAGTGGAAAAGGTGCATATATTCAGTACCGTATTCGTCGCTGACAAAGGTGACGATTCCGCGGTAGGAGAGGCTGTTCAGGGTAAGTCCCGTTTCCTCGAGCACCTCACGCACAGCACAGTCTTCAGGGGATTCGCCGTGCTCGAATTTTCCGCCGATGCCTATCCACTTGCCCTCGTTTTCATCGTTTTCCTTTGAAACACGGTGCAGCATCAGGTACTTGCCGTCCTTTTCTATATAGCAAAGAGAAGTGTTTTTCATAAATATCTCCCAAGTTGCAAGCCTTTAATATATTTTACTATATTATTGGACGCATGTAAAGCAAAAAGGAAAAATTTCATTGATACTTTTCACAAAAACAGCCTTCTTTTGAAAAATTTACGGAATGTACTTGTTTATTTCACCATATGTGATATAATTATATTGACGGGATAGCCGTCAGACCTTTTGAAATGGAGATGATATTACGGTAAAGCTTTGGTTTGTATTGTTTCTGTTGTTCACTGTAGGAGAAGCAGTAACCGTCGGACTCGTAAGCGTATGGTTTGCGGGCGGCGCACTCGCCGCATTACTTGCGGCGTCGCTTCACGCACCTCTGTGGCTGCAGATAATGGTATTTCTTCTTGTGTCGGCGGTACTCATTTACTTTACGCGTCCGATAGTAAAAAGGCTTCTTTCGGGTAAAAATAAAGAGACCAATCTTGACAGAATAATCGGTAAGACGGTTATTGTCAGTGAAAGAGTAGACAATGATGCCGAAACCGGCAAATGTATTATTGCAGGCGTGTCCTGGAGTCTTCGCTCGAATGACGGAAGCGAGATAGAGGTTGGCGAAAAGGTCACGGTAGACAGAGTTGAGGGCGTAAAGCTCATAGTAAAGAGATAATTAACAGGAGGATATTATGGAAATAATCATAGCACTCGCAGTCATAGTACTCATAGCGATAGCGGCAAATATCAAGATAGTTCCGCAGGCGCACGCGTTTATCGTTGAGCGCTTCGGTGCGTACAATACGACGTGGAACGTGGGTATCCACGTCAAGATACCCTTTATCGACAAGATAGCAAGCAGAGTAAACCTCAAGGAGCACGTGGTTGACTTCAAGCCTCAGCCTGTTATCACCAAGGATAACGTAACCATGCACATAGACACGGTCGTATATTACCAGATAACCGATCCCAAGCTCTATTGCTACGGCGTTGAAAGATCTATGATGGCAATAGAAAACCTCACCGCAACAACACTCAGAAATATTATAGGTGATCTCGAGCTTGACGAAACTCTCACCTCGCGCGATACGGTCAACACCAAGATGAGAGCAATACTTGATGAAGCGACTGACCCGTGGGGAATCAAGATAAACAGAGTAGAGCTCAAGAACATTATTCCGCCCGCAGAGATACAGGACGCGATGGAAAAGCAGATGAAGGCAGAGCGCGAAAGACGCGAGTCCATTCTCAAGGCAGAGGGTGAAAAGAAGTCGGCTATCCTTATAGCAGAGGGCGAAAAGGAAGCGGCGATACTCAGAGCCGATGCTAAAAAGGAAGCGGCGATAAGAGAAGCGGAGGGCGAAGCACAGGGAATTCTCGCGGTACAGACGGCAATAGCCGAGGGTATCAAGAGAATAAACGAGGCGAGTCCCACGGACGGTTACCTTACCATAAAGGCGCTTGAAAGCTTTGAAAAGGCGGCAAACGGTAAGGCTACCAAAATAATCATTCCCTCGAATATACAGGGTATAGCAGGTCTTGCTTCAAGCATAAAGGAAGTAATGACCGACAGCACAGAAGAAAAGTAAAAAAGAAATCCTGATGACTTTAGCAACGGGTGCTAAAGGATAGTAAAAAAGCCGATATGGGTTTATTTCCGTATCGGCTTTTTCTGTTAGCCCTACCACATTAAGTGATGAGCAAGTGCGCATTTGCAGAAAAATAAAAAGCCTCCCTTGTGTAAAGGGAGGTGGCACGGCAACGCCGTGACGGAGGGATTGTAAAAGTTGAAATCTATGCTCAAGCAATCCCTTAGTCAACTTCGTTGACAGCTCCCTTTACACAAGGGAGCCTCTGATTGTATCCGTTCGTCTTTATGCTACATCGTTACAAAAGCTGTCCTTAGGAATCCACAGCTTTTGCATCAGGCTTTATTTTACTTCGCGTCGGAGAATTCGGTTTCACCGATATATTTAATGAAGGTCTTAAGGCTCTTTGACATCCACTTGTTTTTGTGGTAGATAAGCTGCTTCCATATATCAATATTCATATCGCGGACGTCGAGATAACAAAGCTCTCCCGTGTCTATCAGACCCTTGGTAACGAAATCGGGCAGATACGATATCATATCGCTCTTGGTGAGAATCTTCGTGATAATATCGGTTCTTCCTATCTCGAGCACGGGAGTTATCTCAAGAGACTTTTTTGCAAGCTCCTTGTCGAAAACACGGCGGTATCCCTGTCCGTACTCTGTGAGAATAAAGGGCTCATTTACGATGTCGGTCATTTTTAAGCCGCGCTTGCCCGCGAATCTTGATTTTGAGCTTGTGACAAAATGCATGGAAAGCGGTTCTTCCTTTGCGATAACGTAGTCGCGTCTGTAGGAATGGCTGTCAAGCGTGATTATGGCGTCGGCTTCGTTGTGGTCGAGCATATCGAACATTACCGAGGTGTCCGCGGTGGTGAACTTTACCGATATATTCGGATATTTAGTGTGAAAATCTATGTAGTGGGAATAGATCATTTCTTCACAGAGCGAGTCGGGTGTCACTATATGAATGTGACCTCTGCATTCCTCGTCCTTGGTAAGACTTTCCTTGAAGTCGTCGGTCAGCGCGCGTATACGGTGCGCGTATGTGACAAGCTCGTGGCCGCGCTCGGTGAGAGTGACGGTGTGGTTTATTCTCTCGAACAGCAGGCACTCAAGCTCGTCCTCGAGCTGCTTTATCTGAAACGAAACCGTAGACTGTGAATAACCGAGCTGCTCGGCAGCCTTAGTAAAGCTTCCAAGCTCCGCAACGTGTATGAAGGTTATAAGATTTCTGAGCTCCATAATGATCACTCCCGTATCGAAATTATCGATAACAAATGCCGAAGCCATTTGTTCAACCAATGGATGAGGATATTGTATGCTAATTGCGTGGAAAAGTCAAGTCCTTTCGTTATTATTTTTTGTGTCGGATAGTCGGAATTTTGATAAAAATTTCAAAAAAGTATTGACAAACTGTTTTTCTTGATGTATAATGCAATCAAATTTGAATATCACAAGAACGACTATGATGAAGACGGTCGGGATTTGAAGCTTCACAGAGAGTTGCCGGTTGGTGCGAGGCAATGGCGGATTGTTCCAATGACTTATCACTTCTGAGTCGGAGGACCGAAAGCGAAAGCAAGTAGACTCCTTCCGTATTGCTGCGTAAAGGCAAAGGGCTTATTTGAGTCCGGAAAGTGACGGAAATGTTTCCGTAATTTGAGTGGTACCGCGGGTTAACAACTCGTCTCAAGATTTTCTTCTTTGAGACGGGTTTTTGTTTTATTCAGATTTGTAATTGCCAAAATACGTTGTCGCAATTGAAAGGAGACAAAACTATGGATTACAGTTTGAAAGAGGTTGCAGGAAGAATAAAGGATCTCCGTGAAGCAAAAGGCTATACACAGGCAGAGCTTGCAAAGCTTTGCGGTGTATCAGCAGAGGACTACGAGGTCTTGGAAAAGGGTGAGACCGACTTTAGCTTTACATTTATCTACAAGTGTGCAAAGGCATGCGGCGTTGAAGTTGTAGACCTTCTTGAAGGAACGAGCTCTACGTTGAAATCTTTTGAAATTATGAGAAAAGGCGAGGGCCTTAAGATAGTAAAGAAGCACGGCGTTGAATATAACAACCTCGCCCCCAAATTTATGGATAAGCTCGCAGAACCATTCCTCGTTAAATTCCCGTATCTTCCGGAGGAGCAGGACGCTCCGATGAAGCTTAATTCACACAAGGGTCAGGAGTTTGACGTTATCGTAAAAGGGTCTCTTAAGGTTCAGGTCGGAAATCATGTTGACGTTCTCAACGAGGGAGATTCGATCTTCTACGACAGTATCATTCCGCACGGTATGATTGCAGTATCCGAGGGCGGATGTGAATTTCACGCGGTCGTACTCAATCCGCAGGAAGGCTCTGTAAGCGAAGAATATCCGGAGGTTCCGTATGTTGCCGCAAAGCCTGTTATGAAGGAAAACTCCGGTGAAACCGTTGCTGATAACTTTATTGAATCATACTATGATGAAAACGGCGTATTTAGCGGAATAAAATTCAAGAATGCGGATCGTTTCAACTTTGCATACGACTGTGTTGACGCTATTGCTGAAAAGAATCCCGACAAGCTTGCAATGATGTGGGTTGCAAACGATAAGACAGACAGAAGATTTACGTTTGGCGATATGAAGAAGTATTCTGCCAAGACCGCAAATTACTTTGAATCTCTCGGTATAAAAAAGGGAGATACCGTAATGCTCGTATTAAAGAGACATTATCAGTTTTGGTTCTGTATGCTTGCTCTTCACAAGATCGGAGCTATCGCGATCCCTGCAACAAATCAGCTTGTAGAGCACGATTTTGATTACAGATACAAGGCTGCAAGAGTAAAAGCGATCGTATGTACCGCTGACGGCGAAGTATCAAACGAAGCTGAAAAAGCAGCGGCAAATTATCCCGATATGGTAAAGCTCCTGGTTGGTGGCAAAAAAGAAGGCTGGCACGATTTCAACGTAGAAATGGAACGCTTCAGTACTCATTTTTACAGAACCGAAAACACTCCCTG
>JAZSOD010000006.1:0-34656 GCA_045536775.1 Eubacteriales bacterium
TGGAACACGGGAATGTCGCATATCTCCTTGAGTCTTCTTTCTATCAAAGCATCTGGGAGCCGCGATATCCTCGAGGTTGATTCCTCCGAAGCTTCCCGAGAGAAGATATACCGTTCTTACGATCTCGTCAACGTCCTTGGACTTTATGCAAAGCGGGAACGCGTCAACATCCGCAAACTCCTTGAAAAGCGCGCACTTGCCCTCCATAACGGGCATACCTGCTTCGGGGCCGATGTCACCGAGACCGAGTACAGCCGTACCGTCCGTGATTACGGCAACGAGGTTGTTACGTCTTGTGAGGTCATAGGACTTACTTATGTCCTTCTGAATTTCGAGACAGGGCTCAGCAACACCGGGAGTGTATGCAAGAGAGAGCTGCTCCTTGTTTTTAACGGGAGTTCTCGAGATAACCTCGATCTTACCGTTCCATTCATAATGCTTCTTGAGTGATTCTGCTCTGATATCCATTGTATTATTCCCTTTCCTATGTATTACATATCGTAAGAGCTTTTATTAAGCTGAAGCTTCTTTGCTTCTGCGCCGAGATAGGTTTCTACGTCCATACCGAGATAATTGCAAAGGTCAACCATTTCCGCAACGGTATTGATGTTTACGTTGATACCGTTCTTTATTCTGTCCTCGTATGCGTAAACTTCCTTTTCACCGTGAGTGTAGATTCTCTCTGCGCCCTCGGACTTGGGAGATTCACGAAGCTCGCGGAGGAAGGTGGAGAGGTGTTCCTTGATCTCGTCTGCATTTCCGAATACTTTGGGGTCGATAGCTATAAAGCCGTGGCAAGTTCCGCCCTTTCCGCCAACATGTGTATGGTTAGAGGTGAGACCCATAGAAAGAATGGAGGTGAATATCTCGCAGAACATACCGTAGCTGTAACCCTTGTGGCTTCCGCTCTGCTCTGTTTCGCCGCCGAGAGGCATAATTCCGCCTCCTGCCTTTGCAACGATGTTCTTGAGGACGTCAGCCGCATCCGTTGAGCCGTGACCTGTGGAATCAAGCGCCCAGCCCTCAGGGAGAGGCTTTGCAAGCTTATTGTAGATCTCAAGCTTTCCTCTTGTAACTACCGTTGTTGAAGCGTCAAAGAAGAAGTCGTAGGGTTCTGCAGGCATAGCAACGGCAATGGGGTTGCTTCCGAGCATAGCAAGTCTTCCGAAGGTCGGAACCATTATGGCCTCGGAGTTAGTCATAGACATACCGATAAGACCTGCGTTACACGCCATCTTTGCATAGTAGCCTGCAATACCGTAGTGGTTGGAGTTTCTGACCGTAACTACCGCCATACCAACCTTCTTTGCCTTTTCAATAGCTATTTCCATAGCCTTGTGACCGATGAGCTGGCCCATGCCGTCATGTCCCTCGATTACCGCAGACACAGGCGTTTCAAAAACCACCTCAGGCTTTGCGTCAACCTTAATAAGTCCCTTTTCGATACCCTTGTGGTAACGAACGAGTCTCTGCATACCGTGAGACTCGATTCCGTAAAGGTCGGAGGTGAGAAGTACGTCAACGATTATCTCGCACTCCTTCTCATTGAAGCCGAACTTAAGGAACGCGTCGGTGCAGAATTTTTTGAGAGATTCATAAGAATAATTGATACTGTTCGCCATAATAATTTCTCCATTATATAGTAAAAAAATTTACGTCTTAATTGTATCACATTTTTTCCCGTAATTCAACAAGTAAAATGCTAATTTTCTATATTTTTGTTAATTTTTTCACTATTTTCCGTATATTGAAAAAATACTGTAAAAATCCACTTTTGTGTTTGACATACGACGGTATAAGTGGTATACTTAGTTTATTGCACAATGAAGTGAGGTATAACTATGGATAATTATCTCAAGGGCAAGCGCGTTTTATTTATGGGCGACAGTATTACTGCACTTTATATGGGCGAGCGAGGCTGGCCAAAATATTTCTGCGAGTTGCTTGAGCCCGCATTCCACGCAAGCGTTGCAGTGTCGGGCGCAAGATGGTGCGACAGAGTCGTAGACTACGAATACAACGGCGATCCCGTATTCAAGCCCAAGGAGCCCGACGTTATGCTCGGCGACGTGATGGGCAATCAGGTCGAAAAGCTAAGACGTCTTAAAGCTGAGGGGAATCCTGATTATCAGAACTTTGACGTGATCATTATGGCGGCAGGTACTAACGATCCTAAAATCGACTCTATTGAGGACGTAAATCAGCAATTTTACAAAAACGGCGAGTACGTGCCTCTCGACAAGGTCAACAGATGCACCTGGGGCGGCGCTATGAGATACGTTATCGAGTCTCTCTACGAGCTTTATCCCGATGCTCATCAGTTCGTTTGTACTCCCATTCAGGGCGTTGAGCCCACCCGTCCCTTTACCAGCATAAAGCAAAAGGGAGACCTTATCAAATATATCGCGGCGCGTCTGTCGGTCAAGTGCATCGACACCTTATACTGTGGCATAAACGGCAGATACGAAACACAGGGCGAAGAAGGACGCGACCTTAAGGATGGATTGCACCCGAACAAGAACGGTGCGCAGAAGATCGGATTTTTCAACGCTATGGCGGTAAAATCGTATCTTGGATAAATCTTATTCTTTCGGGAGGAGCAAGCCCCTCCCCTACCATAATATCATATAATAAAAACGGCAATTACAGAAATCTGTAACTGCCGTTTGTTTATTTTATTTCCTGCTCAAGATTATTGAAATAATCGGTATCAAAAAACTCGGAGAGAGGCATATCAAGTCCATCGCAAAGCTTCTTTATCGTGGCTACGCCCGGATTTTTGGTAACTCCGTTAATTATATCGTTTACAGTCGACTGTGTAGCACCCGAATAAGTACAAAGTCTGCTTACCGTTATATTTCTCTCTGAACAAAGCTCATTAAGTCTTTTTATTACCGCTTCGGAAATATTCATAATCCACCCCGTAATTCTAAGACACAAGAACAGCAATTACCAAATGTTGTAGATGCTGTTTATTTTTTGCTTGGATTATCTGTTTGTCCAAGAAGATAATCTATCGAAGTATTATAGAAATCAGCAAGTTTTATAAGTATGGTGGTAGGAATATCATTTTCTCCAGTCTCATACTTTGAATATCCGGTTTGAGACATACCAAGCATATTTGCAATTTCTGTTTGCGTCATATCTAAATCTTCGCGCAAATCCCTAATTCTCTTATACATAAACTTTTACCTCGTGAAATTATTTTATATTATTTTCAAAAAAAGATTTACATTTTAATCTGTTTTAGGTTATAATATAAATACGAGGTGGTTTTTATGAACTGTATTAACAAATTCTGCGTGTATTGCGATGGCAAAAAATGTCGGCTAGAGGAAATCAGTATAGGTATGCTCGGTATTTGCGAAGAGTTTATTCTGGTTGACGTTGAAGACAATATTCTGAGTGCAAAAAAAAGAAATGATGCTTAAGCGTTGGGGTGATATTCAAAAAAGCCAAGAGGATTGATCTCTTGGCTTTTTGATTTACAGTATTATGCAGATGAGTCCGCCGCTTCCCTCGTTGATTATTCTGCCAAGGGTCTCGGACATTTTTTCTCTTGCGTCGTCGGGCATATTTTCGAGCTTTGCGTGGAGTCCGTCGTTGACAAGCTCGTATAGTGTCTTGCCGAATATATTTGATTCCCATATCTTCTCGGGCTTTTCCTCAAATTCGGCAAGCAGGTACTTGACAAGATCCTGTGACTGCTCCTCGGTTCCCACAACGGGCGATATCTCTGTTTCTATCCCCGTTTTTATCATATGGATACTGGACGCGCCCGCTCTGAGCTTTACTCCGTAGCCGCCCGCCTGCTTGATTATCTCAGGCTCCTCGAGCTTTAAGTCGCTGACCTCGGGCATAACTATACCGTATCCCTTTTCCTCAGCCATCTCGAGCGCCGATGCCACTCTGTCATACTTTTTCTTGACACTTGCAAGCTCCTTCATGGTTTCAAGAAGCTTCTCTTCCCCGTCAATATCAAGTCCTGTCATTTCACTTAAGGTCTTATAGTAAAGTTCGCTGTCAAGCTCCACCTTAACGTAAGATTCACCTGTTGCGAGGTCTGTTGACACAACGCTCATATTCTTTATGCACGGACAGGTCTCATAGTCGTCGAACATATTTTTAAGTTCACTTATTCTCGACGCATTTTTCGCCTTTGAATAGACGTAATCTCTAACCGCTCTTCTTATTTCGTGGTCTCGGTCAAGCGCTCTCGTCCAGTCGGGCATATCAACCTTTATTTCTCTTATTGGGAACTCGCAAAGGGTCATTTCGAGAATGCCGCCGATATCCTCGCTGTTAAGCTCAAGGCAGTTCACGAGCGCAACGGGCGCATCGTGCTTTTTCTCAAGCTCGAGGGCAAGGCTTACTGCTCTATCGCTTTGAGGCTCTGCGCTGTTAAGAATTATTGCAAACGGCTTTTTGATAGCTTTAAGCTCGTTTATAACCCTCTCCTCTGCTTCAACGTAATTCTCTCTCGGTATGTCGGTAACCGTACCGTCGCTGGTCACCACCATACCAATGGTAGCGTGCTCACAGATGACCTTGCGTGTTCCCATCTCTGCCGCTTCCTTGAAGGGTATCGGTGTCTCTGACCACGGAGTGTTCACCATACGCGGCTCGCCCTCCTCTACAAGTCCCATTACGTCGGGTACGATATACCCCACGCAATCTATCATCTTTACGTTCATACGAGCACCGGCACCCACGGTTATGCTCGCCGGCTCGTCCGGTATGAACTTGGGCTCTGTGGTCATAACTGTTCTGCCCTGCGCGCTTTGGGGCATTTCGTCACGCGTGCGCTCCTTTAAGTTCTCGTCTGTCATATTCGGCAGAACGAGTGCCTCGGTGAATCTTTTGATAAACGTGCTTTTTCCCGTGCGTACGGGGCCTACGACTCCTATGTAGATATTACCGCCCGTTCTGGTGGCTATGTCTGCGTAGATGTCGTTTTCGTTTGCCTTTATACTTGACATAATATCCTCCTAACAATCCATTCTCTGTTTGGTAAAAGGATATGATGAGTGATACGTTTTTATGACACAAAACAAAAGGGAGGCTGACAGCCTCCCGCATTTTGTTATACGTTTCTTTTCATAGTTCTCATTGAGTTGAGCACGGCAAGCACCGCTACCCCGACGTCTGCAAATATTGCACCTGTCATACTTCCAACACCGAAAAGAGTCAGTACAAGCACCAAAAGCTTTACCGCGAGTATAAACGCGATGTTCTGCTTGACTATTTTCACAGTGCGGCGCGCTATACCTACGGCATCGGCGATCTTTTCAAGTCTGCCATCCATAATAACGACGTCGGACGCTTCAAGCGCCGCATCCGAGCCGATATCGCCCATAGCCACGCCAACGGTTGCGTGTGCGAGTGTGGGTGCATCGTTTATTCCGTCGCCTGCGAATATTACTCCTTTCGAGTTTTCCATAACTCCGCTTACCGCGTCAAGCTTTTCGGCAGGCTTAAGCTCGGCTACGCAAATATCGAGTCCGAGTATGTCGGAAACCTTTTGCGCGATCGACTTTTTGTCGCCGCTGAGCATTCCTATCCTTTCAAAGCCGCCACTGCGCAGAGCTTCTATCGCGTCGGGTGCGCTTTCCTTGAGGGTATCCGTAAGCTCTATGTATCCTACGTAATTTTTGTCTATGGCAAAATGCACGCGTCGCGACGTGTCATCACCGCGCTCACCAACCTCTATGCCAAGCTCTCCGAGAAACTCGGGAGTGCCCGCAAAGAACATATGACCTGCCGCAAACGCCGCCGTTCCGCGTCCCGCGTACTCTCGGAAGTCGTCGCATTTGATACTGCTCTCACCCACGTATTCGATTATCGAACGTGCTATGGGATGATTTGAGCCACCCTCGCATATTGCCGCCGCCGATTTGAGTGCCTTCTCGCTCACTTCATCTACGGGGCAGACTCTGCTTATGCTGAGCTTGCCGCTTGTGAGAGTTCCCGTTTTGTCAAGCAGAACGGTATCGCATACGCACAGCGCATCAAGCACACTACCGCCCTTTATAAGAATACCCTTTAGCGACGCACCGCCGACCCCTCCAAAATACGTAAGAGGCACGGAAATAACCATTGCGCAGGGACAGGAGATAACGAGAAGCGACAGGCCTCTGTATATCCACTCTCTGAAATCACCTGCAAATATGGGGACGATAACACCTATTATAAGCGTTATTGCAAATATTGCCGGGGTATAGTATCTTGCGAATTTCGTTACAAGCTTTTCGCTTTCCGCCTTGTTTTCGCTCTGCTCCTCAACTATCTTGAGTATTCTCGTAACGGTCGAATCGGCATCGTTCGAGGTAGCCTTGATACGTACAACGCTTGATAAGCTTATGTATCCGCTGATCACGCGGCTTCCCTCTCTCAGCGTCACGGGAAGGCTTTCTCCCGTTATTGCCGACGCGTCTGCTTCAAGCACACCGTCGACGATAATGCCGTCAATCGGCACTCTCTCGCCCGGTCTTACAACGCAAATATCACCGCAAACAAGCTCGTCCGTACTGACGTCCTTGACGTTTCCGTCAACATATTTGTGTGCAATATCGGGACGAAGCTCCATCATTGAGCTTATTGAACGGCGCGAACGGTTTACGGCTATGGATTGAAACAGCTCACCGAGCTGATAAAGTATCATCACAGCCGCGCCCTCGGCAAATTCACCGATGGCAAACGCGCCTATCGAAGCTACGCTCATAAGCGTCTTTTCGTCAAAGAAATTTTTACGGATAATACGTTTGACCGCGTCGATAATAACGTCATACGCGCAAATTCCGTAAGACAACAGATAAATTATAAGACTTGCCGCGAACACCTTTTTGAAAAACAGTCCGACTATGAACAGTACTGCCGATACCAAGAGTCTTATTATCGTGTTTTTCTGTTTACTATTCGGCTTATAGCCCTTGAATACGGCACCGATATCACGCGCGGTGTCTGCAAGCGCCGACCACAGCGCTTTAACTCCCCCAAAAAGCTTTTTCATTTACATCAACACCTCGCAGTCAGGCTCCACCTTTGCGATCACAGCCTTAACATCGACCATAATTTTGTCAATTACGGCGCTATCTGCATTTATTATAAGCTTCTGGGTGAGAAAATTGACGTTTGCCGATTCAACCCCCTCAAGTTTTCTTATTCCTTCTTCCATTTTTGCCGCGCAATGCGCGCAGTCAAGATTTTCAAGTTTGTAAGTATATTTCATAATCTCCCTCTCATTCGGGCTCTCTGATATGCTCGAGACCCATATTTATTATAGTGTGAACGTGCGAGTCGGCAAGCGAGTAGGTTATCACTCTGCCCTCTTTTTGACTTTTTACAAGCTTTGAGTCCTTGAGAAGCTTGAGCTGATGCGAAACCGCAGACTGACTCACGTTTATGGCTGAAACTATCTCGCTTACGCATTTATCGCCTTCGGAAAGAGAGATAAGTATTTTTACCCTCGTATTATCTCCGAACACCTTAAAAAGCGCGGCGAGCTTCATTGATTCAAAATTGCCTTGCTCCATAGATCCTCCGATATATGAATGATTGCTCATATATTATACTTCACTTGTGCTGCGTTGTCAATAGTTTTTTTTATATTTTACAAAACTAAACGGCGGCATTTTGTGCCGCCGTTTTGCTATTACTTTTTTACCTTCATCAGATTGCTCATTAAAACCGCCGTGTGTGCGCGGGTGAGACCGTCGTATGCCGATATATTTCCGTTTGAGTCGCCCTTCATAACCCCTGCCTGTGTCAGCGCGGCAAGTGAGCCGTGTGCCCATGCAGGAATACTCTCCTCATCAGCAAAAACCGCTATACTACCGTCATACTCAAAGCCATAGAGGGCGTTTATCATCACCGCCGCCTCTGCGCGCGTTATCTGATTATTCGGATAGAAATAGAGTTCTCCGTTAACCGGATATCCCGATGCAACACCAAGGATAGCTGCCGCCGAGACAAGACCCTTGTGCTCGTCCTTTATATCCTTATCGTCCGCAAAGCCCGTACCGTTTACCGCCTTGAAGCCGTCATATCCCGCACACTTCATAAGCGACGCGCAGAACTCTGCTCTGCTGACGGGAGTATCGGGTGAAAAGGTGTATACGATGCCGTCGGTAGTAAAGTCCATTATACCGTTGCTTGCGGATCTTATCGCTTCACCGTGCGCCCAATGGTCACCCATATCGGCAAAAACTATATTTGAGTCGGGCTCGTCAACGGTTACGTTCACAGTCGCGGGCTCTGAGATATTGCCGTATTTATCACTCGCAACATAGGAAAAGCTATCAGCGCCCGAATATCCGTCATCGGGAATATATCGGTAGCTTCCCGTCTTTTTGTTTTCTACGGTAAGCTTTCCGTGCTCGGGCATTTTTGTTATCTCGTAGCTTACGGGATCGTTTTCGGGGTCTGTCGCTTTCATAACTCCGTATAGGGTAATGCCGCCGTAGGTCGACACCTCAAGATAGCAGTCACCGCCCTCTCTGACGGTCGGCGCGGCGTTTTCACGGTCAAGCAGGTAAACAGAACAGGTGTACGCGCCCGTTGTGCCGGCGTTTACAGTAAACTTGAAGTCGGTTTCGATCATGCCCGACACTCTCGGAACGAATCTGATGTTTTCAAGATTTTTCTCCGAAACGCTTTGGTTTTCGGAAAGCGCGATCCCGCCGAGCATAAGTGTGCCGCTGTTCGGGTCGGGCAGACTTACAATATTGATCTTGCTGACCTTCTCAAGTCCTGCGGCGTTTTCAAAATCGGCTTTTTCAAAATACACGTCACGCGAAACGAGGCTGACCTTTTTGAGACCGTAATCAGCGGCGATCACGTCAAGCGCGGGCGACACCGTTACCGCAAACGCGGGCACGGCAAGCATAAACGTAAAAATTACGCTTACTGTGAAGCAGATAAATCTCTTAAAGCTTGTATTATTCATTTTGTACTCCGTTCTGCCGCGTATCCGCGGCTTATTTCTTGCTTTTTCAAGAAATAATATACCTTTACGGCAGACGTTTATACGGACAATGAAAATGGGTTACAGTTATTTAACGGAAAATTCAAAAAAGGTCTTTAAGTGTTCGGTTTTGTGTTGACTTTTGTCAGCAGAATATATTATAATTTATTTCAAGCAGTTTGTCTCTCGGAGGTTTACTATGTGGTTTGTTTTAGCATTATTATCTGCCGTTTTTGCGGCTCTGACCTCAATACTTGCAAAGGTCGGTATTGACGGTGTAAACTCGAATCTCGCTACCGCCATCAGAACTGTGGTTGTAGTAGTTATGGCGTGGGGTATGGTATTTCTCACGAACGCACAGGGAGGCATTACAGAAATCGGAAAGAAAAGCTGGCTTTTTCTTATACTGTCGGGACTCGCAACGGGTGCATCGTGGCTCTGCTACTACAAGGCTCTCCAGCTCGGCTCAGCGTCAAAGGTTGTTCCGATCGACAAGCTGAGCGTTGTTATTACGCTTATACTTGCGTTCGTTTTCTTGCAAGAGCAGTTTACGTACAAGTCGCTTATTGGGTGCGCTCTTATCGGACTCGGTACGCTGCTTATGGTTATTTGACAGGAGTTTTTGATTATGGATAAAATATGGAACGAAATGTACGAGGCGGCTCGTGCGGTCTTTAATGAAAGAAGAATATCAGACTACGTCACCTGCGGCGAGGTTGCTGCTACCGTACTGTCAAGATCGGGCAAGATCTACACGGGCGTGTGTATCGACACCTGCTCTACCCTCGGTATCTGCGCCGAAAGAAATGCTATTTTTAATATGATAACAAACGGAGAGTCGGACATCGACAAGGTGCTCTGTATTCTGCCCGACGGAACAAGCGGTGCTCCCTGCGGCGCGTGCCGTGAGCTTATGGTACAGCTTATGCCGGGCAGATATTACGGTATTGAAATTATGATGGATCTTGATTCGGGCAGAACCGTGACTCTCGGTGAGCTGACTCCCGAGTGGTGGATAAAGTGAGGTGTCTGTTATGAAAAGGATACTTTGCGCTGCAGTCCTTGTTCTCTGCACAATACTCGCGTCCTGCGGAAATAATACAAGCATTGGAATTATAGGCGGCGCGGACGGACCGACCGCGATCATTGTTGCGGAAAAAGGAGATAAAAATATGTATAAGCAGATCACTGCAAAGGAAGCAAAAGAATTAATGGACACGGAACAGGACTATATAATTCTCGATACGCGTGAGCAAGACGAGTTTGACGAGGGTCACATACCGGGTGCTATACTTATACCCTACACAGACATCGCAGATGTAGCAGAAGCAGCTTTGCCCGACAAGGATCAGCTTATACTCGTGTATTGCCGTTCGGGAAGACGCAGTAAGATCGCATCAGACCTTCTTGTAGTACTCGGTTACACAAACGTAGTGGAGTTCGGCGGTATTATTGATTGGCCGTATGAAATTGTAAAATAGGAGACTTTTATGATAAAATTTATTTGTTACCCCAAATGCACCACCTGTCAGAGAGCACAAAAGTGGCTCGATGACAACAACGTGAAGTACGAGCTTCGCAATATTAAAGAAGACAACCCGAGCCTCGAGGAATTGACCGAATGGTACAAGATAAGCGGACTTCCGCTTAAGAAATTCTTCAATACGTCGGGACTTCTTTATAAATCACTCGAGCTAAAGGACAAGCTTTCCACAATGTCGGAGGAAGAACAGTTAAGTCTTCTCTCAACCGACGGTATGCTCGTCAAGCGTCCGCTTGTGATCGGCGACGGCTTCGTGCTCGTTGGCTTTAAGGAGAATGAGTGGGAAATTCTTTTGTAAAAACTAAAAACGGAGTTGTCTTTTGATAACTCCGTTTTGTTTTATATATTAACGTCAAGACCTTCAAAGAAATCATCGTATGTGCAATTGTAAATTTTCTTAAGCTCGATGATCACGCTTATTCGTATATTAAGCTCGCCTGCTTCATATTTCGCATACGTGCTTCTTCCAATATCACACCCTCGTCTTTGAAGCTCGGCACAAAGCTTTTCCTGAGAAATGTCTCGCGCGAGACGAAGCTTTTTCAAATTATCACCCATATTACGATCGCGTCTGATTTTCTGCTCCATAAATTATACTCCATACAATTAAAATTGACCAGTATTGGTTGCAATCACCTTTATTGTATGATATAATCAAGGAAAATATTGTCCGCGATATTGGTCAATCAAATTTGGAGTGATAATTTTGCAAATAAAACAATGTACCTGTTGCTTCTTCGGTCACAGAAAAATAACTATAACAGACAGACTTATTCGCCGATTATATAACATAGTTGAAGAGCTGATTATCAACAAAAATATTGATACATTTTTGTTTGGCAGTAAAAGTGAATTTGACAAGCTATGTGTTGACACCGTTACAAATCTTAAAAATAAATACCCATACATCAGACGAGTATATGTGCGAGCAGAATTTCCTTGTATCAATAACGATTACAAGAAATACTTGTCAGAATTTTACGATGAAACTTATTACCCTCAACGAATAGAAAAAGCCGGACGCGCAAAGTATATTGAACGCAATTTTGAAATGATAAACAATAGCCAATACTGCATTATCTACTTTGACAAAAAACACTTGCCGTCAAAGAAAACATTAACATCATCAAATCCAAACAACTCGGTTTCAAAAAGCGGCACACAACTCGCCTATGAATATGCTAAAAAGAAAGAATTGCAAATCATCAACCTATTTTACGAATAATCCGCAATAGTACAATGAAAAAGCACCGCCGACGGCGGTGCTTTTTGCGTTATTTATTTCTTCCCTTGTCGTACTCGGGGTTGTAGAGGTAGAAATTCTTACATTCTGCGGTTTTGTCCTGTGCTATGCGAAGTGCATCACCGAAATTAGTAATTTAAGTAAAGTGCTGAACCCCCTGATATCATAAGGGATTTCAGCCACATTATTATTCTTGATTTTTAATCATCAAAATCGACTTTTTTGTTATTATCAGTATTATTTGTGTCCCGCGTTTCGTTTACATCGTTTCCGTTAAATCTCTTATGTAAATCTTATCACAAAAACAAATCAATCAATATCGAAGAAATTGAGAAGCTTTTATAAGCGATAAAACGGCTGACACGCTTGTGTCAGCCGTTTTGTTATTTTGCAGTGCTTATATAAATTGGATTAGTAAGGAAAATACAACGTCCGTCTTTGCCGTAAAGCTCGAGTCTGACAGGACAGAATATGCCGTCGCACTTCTCTATCTTTACTCTGTCGCTGAATTCTTCCGAATTTATCGCTACGCTCTTGACTATCTTGCCTCCGCAAACAACTCTGAGCTCAACTTTCTCTTTCAGCTTGCTAAAGCTTATTTCTGCAAACAACTCTTTACCGTAGTCTGCCGACAAAACATCTCCCATATGCTTTCCGTCAATGCTGAATTCAAAATCCGGACTCATTCGCACGGGGTCTCCCATACACAGATTCCCACCGCGCATCGCTTTCTCGAGTGTTTTGGCTCTACTCGACTCTGCCCATATCCAGGTTCCGAAATTATTTGAATTTCTCCACCCTATCGAACTGTTATGGCTATCACTGTCACCATAACCAACCATTCTTACACCAGCAAGGGCAAGTCTGTCCCAGACCTGAAGATGCTCGGCAAGCGAAAATCCGCTTCTACCCTCGGGGAATCCAACTTCAAGAAGCTGTGCCCCGTCACATCTGCTTTCTGCAAGACGTTCAACAAGTCCGTCGATTATTTCTCTGTGTGAAGTTTCGGTGTCCTTCTTCCACTCTTCAAACATATGATTATATGCATAAGTTGCGTGTTTGGAGCTAAGATATCTAAAGCCTGTTTCTTCGCTATCAACGTATCCGGTATTTTCATAATTGATTACGGGAACGTCCTCAGAGAAACAATTTCTGTGGTGATCGAAGGAAAGCTCAAATCCTGAATAAATTCTTATACCGTATGCCACGCTAATTTTTCCGGCAAGCTCCATCTGTTTTGCTCTGACTTGCTCGGCAACAAATTCTCTACTTGTTTCAAAGCCGGAGACCTTAGCTTCACCGCCGACGGGAGTAAGCTCCAGGCTTAGAAAAGCATTATCGAGTCCAAAAGCAGGGTCAAAATACAGTGCATCGGCGAAAAGCTCAAGCGTGTATATACCGTCATCTGACTTCGGAATAAACTTACACCAACCCCTCTCAACACTTCCGTCACCTATGATGTAAGTTAGATACTGCGGTTCAAGGCTGTCGGGCTTTTGAGAAAGCCTTACCGCGACCTGTAAATATTTACAGTCGTTCAGGTCAGCTTTGAGCTCTAAAATGAGTCCCGACAAAAGTGACGCCTGATGTCGCTTACCTTTACTTTTAAATATAGCGGTTTCCCCGTCTTTAATCGGCATTGACAAACCGTTTTCAGCTCTGACTGATGTACAGAGTGCGCCGTCAGGACGGTAAAATCCCGCGCTGCGTTTAATGTCACATGCAAACTTTTCGTCTTCTATCACAAAGCGTTCGATACAGTTTTTCATACGGTTCATACGAACGTCGTGCTCGGTTATGTACATAGCATCGTAACCGAGTCGCTTCGCCTGTACCGCGTGTGAGCGAATACTTGCAGACTCCTCAAAACCTGCGTGAAGATGCATTTGAGTAAGATAATATCTTTTCACTGCGGTTGAGGGATTGATAGCTTTTTTAGTATTCGAAGTAATCATATTTGCGGGTAAATGAGAAACGCTGTAAACCATGACAGGTCTAAGCTTCTCACCGCAAAGACGGAATTCTGAAAGCGAACAATTCGCGCCTGCAGGTCTCGGCATAAATCCGTTAAATTCAAGTCCGCTCTTCTCGAGCAGATAATCAACCGCCGCGCCAACGCTTGCACCGTGTCCGATCAGAAGTACGTCTTCGCCGTCCGCAAGAAGCTTGTCAATAAACGGCTCTACACGTTCACGGACATCGTCCATATGCTCGCTCTTCATCGTCCACCACGGATATGGGATATCCGAACTGTCTGCTATCTCGGGATACATCTTTTTCAGCAATTGCGCAGGCTTTCCGTCAAAGCTTTTTATTCCCTTTTCGCTTTTTATTATCTCCCTCATTTCGTGACATAGCTCTATTTTGGCATCAAGCGCCCGTGCTATCGGCTGTGAAGTCATAAGAGTACGCATATAGGGAGAGCACAGTATTCTGCCGTCAAAGCCGATACGTTTAAGCTCCTCAGCCAAGAAATGCGCCTGACGAATACCAAGTGCCGACAAAGCGGGGTTGTCCTTGGGATAATCGGGATTTCCTGCATAAAACGCATTACCTGCGACCTGACCGTGACGTGCTACGTAAATACGCACACACTTAGGCTTTTTTCTGACAGGTATCTCTATATAACGCTTGGTTGAAGAATCTATAACCGTCCAAGAAAAATCACCGTTAAGATAAACAACTCCGTCATCGACATTACTGCGGTCAATACGAAAGTCCTCAGTAGCTCCGTGTCCGTAAACGGCGAAGTCCACGTTATACGCAGAAACGATTGGTGTGTGGTCGAGTGCAAGCTTTATTCCGAAAAGCTCACACGTGCTTCCGTTCGGCAAAACGTTAAAGCCATACTTCTCTATATCGGGAATACTGTCATTATTTCCGGGAGTAACATATATCAGGCAATTTGCATCCTTCAGTATCCCTGCAAGCTCGTCAAGTGCACGTCTGTAAGGTGGCAAGTCCTCTTCGTGTCTTCCAACCTTGTATTCGTCTGCAAGGTCGCCTGTATGGATAATAACATCGGGCTTTATTAAGTCAAGAAGTTCAACGAGAAGCGGATATAATTCCGTGCTCGTGTCAGACACGTGAAATATGGTTTTGCCCGAGGCTCCGCTGAGAAAGCTTTTGATTTTAAGCACTGTCTCTTTTTCCATAACACACTCCACACTAAAAATCATTTTTACATATAACCTAAGTACATTATAATACTATTTGTATGTAAAATCTACTGTTTTTTTGCTTTTAGCACCCAAAACAACATATTTCTTGTATTTTTTATGAAAATTTGCAAATGGATCTACATTATCAAGAAAAAAACACCGCCGTTTGGCGGTGTTTTCTTTGTCTTTATTTATTTCTGCCCTTATCAAACTCGGGATTGTATAAATAGAAATTCTTACATTCTGCGGTTTTGTCCTGTGCTATGCGAAGTGCATCACCGAAACGCTGATAGTGTACTATCTCACGCTGTCTTAAAAACTTGATGGGGTCGCGCACGTCGGGATCGTCGATAAGTCTCAAGAGGTTATCATAGGTGGTACGCGCCTTCTGCTCTGCCGCAAGATCCTCGTGAAGATCGGTGAAAACGTCGCCCTTGGACTGAAGATATTTTACGTCGAAGGGTGTGCCCGAGGCTGCTACGGGATATATTCCCGTTGTATGATCCACAAAGTAGGCTTCGAAGGGTGAGCCTGCGATTTCGTCAGGAGTCAGATTCTTCGTAAGCTGGTACAGAATTGCCGACACCATTTCCATGTGTGCGAGCTCCTCCGTGCCGATGTCGGTAAGGATTCCCGTTACCTCCGAATACGGCATACTGTAGCGCTGGTTGAGATATCTCATCGACGCACCGAGCTCACCGTCGGGTCCGCCGAGCTGTGATATTATTATCTGCGCGAGTCTCGGACTCGGATTCTTTATATTTACGGGGTACTGTAATTTCTTTTCATATTGCCACATAAGCTATCCTCCGCTTCCTCAGTTTTGCCACGGCCACGGGTGGTTTACCCACTGCCACGTATTGTTTTCAGTTATATGCTTTGAGTCAAGAGTAAGAGGGCCGAAATTCTTTTCGTATTCCTCTACTGCCGCATTGTACGCTGCCTTCATATCGTTATAATACTTGAGCGCACGTCTGTCCTTCGGGTGTCCGTTGAGATAATGAGTCGCTTCAACAAGCGCAAACGAATATGCTTGCACCTTTTTCATAGCGCTTTCCTTATTCGTCATCTTCTCTTCCCTCCGCTTATAGTTCTTCCTCCAAACGGCTTATCAAGCTTTATAAACACCGTACCAGCTTCAAGTCCGTTTTCGGGTGAATAAAGGTCTTCAAACTCCTGATCGGGTGAATAAACCATCGCCAGATGGATGCTTTCGGGAAAACGGGGACTCGGACATCTGCTGATCTGCGTACCGTCCTGACAAGGACAGCTGTTCTCTGTCATATCGCATCCAGTGTCTTCTCGGTCGCACTGAGGGTTTCCGCGAAGAAGTCCCTCGAGTATCATATAGTCATTCCCCGACTCGTCCATAGGACTGCGAGGCATTTTTTCCATATCCATATTCGCTCTGCCTTTCTGCAGTTTTTAAGGTCAACGCGCACGCCGACCTCTTTACCATTCTATGAAAATTTTTTATTTTGGCGAATTATGGCGACAAATGCTTTTGTGTAATTTAACCAAGGAAAATAAGTTGCGTATTTTTTCGCAAATTGCCAATGATTTTTCAAAAATTTCCCGATAATTTAACACAAACATATCTGCTTCTTTTTTTCTGTTTCACTCTAAAAATGCAGTTTGTCCCGTTCATAAAAAATTCACCTTGCAAATATACCAAATTTTTGACAAAAAAATCGTCAAAAGTGATAATTTACAAATGCGAAGTTTTGGAGTATAATTAATCTTACCGTGTTACCGTGACACGGTAAGTTAAGCCTACTGTATATGTTTCACTGAGTTCGTTTTGCGGGATGTATCGTATGGCTTTTTACTTATGGCAGCCGAAGGTTTTGCGGAGTATCAAGCTAATGATAATTTCGCGCGATTCCATTCGGCTGCATTTTTATTTTTGGCATCAAAAAAACTCCGAAAAATCGGAGTTTTTTCTTTATATCATAAGCTGATCGTTGATTTTAAGTCTGAAGACGAGTCCAAGCTTTTCACACGCCTTTCGGCACATTATCATACGGGTTAAGAATATCTCGAAATAATCCATAACGGGACTAATATCTGTGTCAATCCTGAGCATTAGTACAAGCTCCTTATCCTCGGTGCTTATAACTATCTCGGAGTCGGTTACCGAATAATTCACTCTGTCATGTATGTCAAAGGCGGAAAGCTCGTCATTTCTGACACGGCTACGCCTTACATCGCATTTATCCGCGATTATAAGCGCCGCCGCAACGTCATTTACAGGAACTCCCGTACCCTCGTCATGATTTCCTATCGCCGTCACTATTATGGCAATGTCCTCAGCGGGCATATTCATACGGTCGAGTATTCTGAACGCCATTACTGCGCCGCTCTGCGAATGATCGACTCTATTGATCAGGTTGCCGATATCGTGCATAAAGCCTGCTATTTTGGCAAGCTCTACCGTGTGCTTATCCCGTCCGAGCGTTTCAAGTATCTTCCCTGCCGAGTCGGCGACCTTGCCGACGTGGGCGAAGCTGTGCTCGGTGTATCCGAGAGCGATAAGCGATTCGTCTGCAAGCTTTATATACGTTCTTAAATCTTCATTGTTCTTTACGTCCTCAAAGGTTAACATTCTCTCTCCTTTTGTGCATTATTATTGTCTGTTTTCAAGTTCATTATAATAAAACCTCTTAATCTTGTCAAGAAAAAATTCCGAGCGTAATCGCTCGGAATTTTTATTATTCGTTTTCGACCTTTGCCGCTATCTTAGGACAAATTATGCCGATGGCTACCGCAGCCGCCGCGCCTATCACTATACATACAAGTGCAAGCGGAATGTTATCTGTGCTCTCAAAAACTCTTTTGATCAGAGGAACGGTCGTTGCAATTACTATTCCGATAATTATGTGACTCGCTACCGAATGATGCTTCAGGTATATGGAAGCAACAAGCTTAGAAAGCGCAACTATAGCGAACACTACACCGACGATCATAGGTATAAGCGCGGTAAAATCCATATCTCCGAGTGCTTTCGTCATGGGATGATACAGACCGAGGAACATAAGCGTCGACGAGGAGCTGAGCCCCGGAACAACTATGCTGATACCCCAGATAATGCCAATGAAAAAGTACCAGAACAGGTTCGGGGTGATGTTCATTTGGGTCTCACGCTCAAGATATGCGAAGAAGGCAAGAAACAAAGCCGTTGAAAAAGCCAACGCAGCCATAGACGATGCCGTTCTCTTTTCCTTACCCGCATCCTTCCACATATCGGGAAGAGTTCCGAGAATGAGGCCTATAAAAACGCAGGTCGACAGAGCGCTGTTTCTCTCCATTACGCCCGCTATAAGCTTGGCAAGTCCAAGAAAGCCAAACGCAGATCCGAGTGCAAGCGGAACTATATGCTTAAGGTTTGGAACAAGCTTATGTAACGGGTCTGACAGGGTTTCCACGAGCGGTCTGTAAAAGCCGAAGATCACACAGAGGATACCTCCGCTGATACCCGGCAAAATTCCGCCGACACCTATTAGAGCCGCCTCAAAAAACGCTACTATAAAAAAGAAGAGATTGAATTTTTTCTTGTTTTCCATTTTTCGTTCCTCATATTACAACATTAGTTTCAATTCTAAACCAATATTGTAAATTAAATCGTAACAAAAAATGAACAATCCGAGAACAAGTTATCTTTTTGCTTTGAAAAGAGGGTCTACGGGAGAAAGCGCGGCTGCACCTATTGCCGTTACTGCTACCTCGGGTATCATATAGGTTGCGTTATAAATGAGCGAGAAGAGCCACGGTCCGTACATATTAACGATGTGCGAGGGATCATCCGCGTACCATACGAGGTCGAGCTCATACCATATAACAACACCCGTGATAACGTGGCAAACGTATCTGATTACAAGCACGAGGATGGTTCCGAGGGTAAATCCCACTATTCTGTTGACTTTTTCATTCTTGAAAACCTTGAAGCTCTTGAATGCTCCGCAGAGTCCGAACAGAGTGAACGGTACGATATAGTCAAACAGACAGCAGAGCAATATACCGACTGCACCCGGAACGTATGCTACGTTCTCAAGTCCGAGCATAAGCTGAAGCACCGAGTAAATAAAGCCTGTGGCAAAGCCCGTGCGCATACCGTAGCGCATTGCGATAAGAACTATAGGGAGTGCTGACATCAAGGTCACCGAGCCGCCGTAGGGGGCATCATAGATCTTGATCATACTGAGTACTGTTGCAAGAGCGATCATAACCGCGCTTTCAACAATAATTCTTGTTTTGGTTTTCATATTAAACCTCCAAAATAATAAAAAATACGCCAACGGAAAACCGGTGACGTAAAAATTCATTATCTTCGAAAAATTCCTACGACGGCATTATCCGTATCAGGTTATAAGGGTTTGGTGCGTTCACGCATCATCTCAGCCGACTAAAATCAGCACCCCTGTTTTCTATTGGCAAGGTGATTATATAACAAGGTGCGGGGATTTGTCAAGCATAAATTTGAATTTTTTGAAAAAAACACCTTTCCAAAGCCTTGCACACTTGACTTATTTACCTTTATATAGTAAAATAGGGGCAGAAGAAAATTTCCTTTTCAGTAAACACAAAAGCGGAGACGCAGATGAACAATCTTAATCTTATTATTGCCAAAAATATTGCCGCGGCTCGCAAAAACGCGAAAATGACCCAAGCCGAGCTTGCCGAAAAGATCGGCTACTCCGACAAGGCAGTTTCCAAGTGGGAACGCGGCGAGGGTATTCCCGACGTACCGACTCTCGTTAAGATCTCAGAGATCTTCGGCACCAATATCGGATATTTCGTGAGTGAGGAGAAGACTCCCGCAAGCATAACACCCCGTAACGAGCACAACCGCGCCCATTTGATAATTTCAATTCTGAGTGTTATGTGCGTGTGGTTTATTGCCGTCGTTACGTTCGTTTCATTCGGCATGAGCGGCGCGGTGTCTCGTCCGTGGATGGTCTATATAGCCGCTATTCCCGTCTCATTTATCGTGCTTCTCGTTTTCAACTCGATATGGGGAAACATAACCCTTAATCTTCCCATAATGTCGGCGCTTATCTGGACGGCGATAACTTACACATATCTTATGCTTAACAATGAAAACCGTTGGATGCTCTTTCTTGTGGGCATTCCTCTTCAGATAAGCTCGTTTTTGTGGTACGCGCTTGTCGCACCGCGCAGAATTATAAAAAAAGCCGAAAAAAAGAGACTCCGCGAGCAAAGTCTGGAAAGAAACACGGAAGACTCAGAATAATTATTTGGCAAACATAATTAATTTTTTTATCAATTGTCTTAAAGCACCCCGATGCTCAAAATCAGGGTGCTTTTTACATTAGCAAACAAACCTCTTAAATCAACTTGCTATAGTACTTAAGTTTTTTTAACAAGATCGGTCAGTACATATTTTCTGTATGCAGAAGGTGAATATCCGCTACGCGCTTTGAATACGCGTGAAAAATAATTATAATCGTTGAAGCCGACTGCCTCGGAAACACTTTGCAGACTCAAGTTCCCTTCAAATAATAGCTTTTTTGCTTCATCTATGCGTTTATCAAGTAAATAATCTATTATTGAATGTCCTGTTTCCTTCTTGAACAACGTATCGCAGTATATAGGAGAAAAATACGTGTAGCGGCCGATATCATCAAGTGTTATTCTGCTTGTAAGATTGTTATGTATATACTCCATAACTTTCAGAGTCAGCGGATTCAGACTTCTGCGTTTTGCTCTGTCCTCAAGCACGGAAAGGATAAACAACAACAGATGCTCGTTTTTCTCTTTGTTATTGAGAAAAGTTGCCTTGTTTATTTTGTCGTATGCACCGACTACAAGGATTATCTCGCTGTGAACTGCGCCCCCGACAAACACGGGAAGCTCTATTTTGCTTTCGCTGACAAAGTTAAAGCTTATATAGTCGACATTCCCCGCAGATTGTTTGCGTTCCCTCGAGGTTCCTTCAGGCATAAATATCATATCTCCGCCGTTTACGGTGACACTTTTACCGTCAACGGTATATTCAAGAGCTCCCTTGAACACTACCGTCAGGTCACAGTATGGAATCCGCGTAAGCTTAAGCTCGCCGCAGGGTCTGTCAACATTGTGCCTCGAATAAAGTAAATTTAGGCTTTTCATCTTAATATTGTGCTAATCTCCGTCGTTATTTGTTAAGATTTTCCTTGCTTCAAATTAATTAAATGCTATAATTATAGTAGCACCAAATCTTTGCAAAGTCAATACAAGGGGTGAATTTATGATAAAGCTTGCAGCTTTTGCCGACGAGGCAAGCAGCTCTCTTGAAGGACAAATAGAAGCTCTCAAAAGAAACGGCATTGAATATATCGAGCTTCGCGGAATAAACGGAAAAAACATCTCCGAAATAACCGTTGAAGAGGCAAAAAAACATGCCAAAGCTCTTTCGGATTCGGGAATCAAGGTGTGGTCGATCGGTTCCCCTATCGGTAAGATCGATATTCGCGACTACTCCGAGGAATATAAGGAAAAATTCAGGCATATATGCAGACTTGCAAAAATCTTCGGGACCGATAAGCTACGCATATTCAGCTTTTACAATGCGTATGAATACGAGGACAGAGTTTTTGCCGCTCTTTGCGAGCTTAAAGAAATTGCAGAGCGCGAGGGGATAGGTCTCTACCACGAAAACGAAAAGGAAATATACGGCGATACGGTCGAGCGAGTGCAAAAGCTAATGAACAACGTCAAAGGACTTGAATTCGTTTTTGATCCTGCCAACTACGTTGAAGTCGGGGAAGACTCTCAAAAAGCGCTTGATGCTTTGTTTGACAACACTCATTATTTCCACATAAAGGATGTTATAGCAAGCACGGGTGAGCTTGTTCCCGCGGGCTACGGTGACGGAAGAATTTCCGAGCTTATAGAGCGCATCCCGTCTTATGAGTACAAGGTTTTTACGCTTGAGCCACATTTAGCGCTCTTCGAGGGATATACCGAAATAGACAACACCGAAATGAAAAACAAATTTCACTTTGAAACCAATGACGAAGCCTTTGACGCCGCGGCAAACGCTCTTAAAAGCCTGCTTGAAGCTCAAGGCTACAAAGAATCAAACGGAGGTTATATAAAATAATGGAATTCGGTCTTAATCTTTTTTCAATAAGAAACCTACTTAACACCGAGGAGGAGTTTTCAAACGCCTTGTTAAAGCTCAGAGAAATGGGTTACTCCTTCGTTCAGTATTCCGGTGTAAAAATCCCGTTTAACGGAGATACGGTTTCCCGTGTCTCGGCTGAGACCGGTATGCAGGTAGTTCTTACTCACATGCCCAAGGACAGAATTATAAACGAAACCGAGTCTCTAATGGAGGAGCATTCGCGCTTTGACTGCAAAAATATCGGTCTCGGATGCATGGGCACACAGGTGATCGCCGACGAGAAGGCTTGCAAAGAAACGATAGAAAAGCTCAATACTGCCGCCAAAAAAATGGCTGATAACGGATTTTCGTTTTTCTACCACAACCATCATTTTGAATTCATTAAATACGGCGGCGAAACGGTGATCGATTATATGATTAAAAATGCTCCGTACATAAACTTTACCCTCGACACGTATTGGGTTCAGTTCGGCGGTGCGTGTGTTGCCGAATACGTTGAAAAATTAAAGGGCAGGATCGAATGTGTTCACCTTAAGGATTATCTTGTTAATTCCGAGAACGGCTATGCACCGCGCTTTGCTCCGTGCGGTGACGGAAACATAAACTTCAAAACGCTTATTCCACATATGCTCGAAAACGGAGTCAAATATTTTATCGTGGAGCAAGATAATGCTGCCGATCTCCCGGACACTCTCGAACAAGTTAAAAGAAGTATAAATTATCTTAAAGGAGAATTTTAACAATGGAAACAGTAAGATACGGAATAATAGGAGCAGGAGTTCAGGGATCCTGTTACGTGACAACAATATTTGATGCCGGAAAGGCAATCGACGCCCGTGTCAGCGCCGTATGCGATATCGATCCTGCTAAGATAGAAGCGCTGAAGGGAAAAACAACGAATACCGACATTGTATACTTCACGGACTACATAAAAATGCTCGACAGCGGTCTTTGCGATGCGGTGCTTATTGAGGTTCCCCATTATCAGCACCCCGAAATGGTAATCGAATGTCTGAAAAGAGGTATTCACGTTATATGCGAAAAGCCTGCGGGCGTTTATGCAAAGCAGGTCAAGGAAATGAACGAGCTTTCAAAGAAGTCGGACGCCAGATTCGGTATGATGTTCAATCAGAGAACCAACTGCGTTTTCCGCAAAATGAGGGAGATAGTGCAGTCGGGAGAGATCGGTGAAATACAGAGAGTTACGTGGATAATAACCAACTGGTTCAGAACTCAGCAGTATTATGACAAGGGAAATTGGCGCGCTACCTGGTCGGGTGAAGGCGGAGGCGTTCTTATAAATCAATCTCCCCATCAGCTTGACCTCGTTCAGTGGGTAGTCGGAAAGCTTCCCAAATACGTAAACGGCTTCTGCCATTACGGAAAGTGGCACGACATTGAAGTCGAGGACGATGTAACCGCATACTTTGAATATGACAACGGCGCTACGGGTGTTTTCATCACAACAACAGGAGAAGCTCCCGGCACCAATCGCTTTGAGATAGTCGGAACTCTCGGAAAAATCGTATGTGAAAACGCGCATAAGCTTTACTTGCACAAAAACAATATAGATTCGCAGGAATATATAAAAAATTCAAGCGTAATACCCGAAAAGATAAAGGCCGAGGTCACAGAGATCGAGACCGACGGATCAAATCCCCAGCACGCGGGAATCATCAACAACTTCACAAACGCACTTCTCGGACGTGAGGAGTTATTCGTTGAAGGCTGTGACGGACTTGCGGGAGTTGAGCTTATGAATGCTATAGAGTATTCAGGCTGGATGGGCGGTACAAGGATCGAGCTTCCCGTAGACGAGGACAAATATTTAGAGGAGCTTAATAAGCGCAGAAACGTATCAAGACTAAAATAACAGATTTTAGTTTCAGAATATAGCAAAATTCCGAGCAGTAAGCTCGGAATTTTTTTGTTTCAAAATGTCGAAAAGGTGTTGATATAATATCTAATATGTGTTAGAATAAGCATGTATAGTCTTGAAACATACGCGAGGTGAAAGAAAACCAATGTTAAATCTTTCGATAGTTATTCCTACGCTTGATCCGAGCGAAAAAATACTGACAGTGGTCAAGGACCTGAAGGACACGGGCTTTGACCACATAATAATAGTAAACGACGGCAGTAAGCCCGACAAGGCGCCTATATTTGAAGCTCTTGAAAAAGAGCTTGGTTGTACCGTGCTCGTTCACGAGGTAAACCGCGGTAAAGGACGCGCTCTCAAGACCGCTATGTCTTATTTCCTTGAAAACTCCAAGGGCGACGTCGGAATAATCACGCTTGACGATGACGGTCAGCACACTCTAAAGGACACCGTCCGTATCGGCGAGGCGCTTATCGCCAATCCCGATGATCTCATTCTCGGAGTCCGCAATTTTGATGCGCCGAACGTCCCGCCGAAAAGCAAATTCGGCAACAAGCTCACAAAATCCGTTATGAAAGCTCTGTGCAGAGTCTCGGTCAGCGATACCCAAACGGGACTTCGCGCTATTCCGAAAAGCGCTATGGAGGGCTTTATCGCCACCGAGGGCGAAAGATTTGAGTACGAGACCAATATGCTTCTCGACACACGCTCTCTCGGTATAAGGATCACAGAGGTGGTCATTGACACCGTTTATATCGAGGACAACAAGGGTACTCATTTCCACCCCATTCGCGACTCGATAAAGATATACAAGCAGATATTCAAATACGCGGCATCTCACATGCAGTTTATCTCTTTCTTTATTTCGTCGGGACTTGCATTCGTTATAGACAACGCGCTATTCTTTATATTCGCGCTTCTGTTACCGAAATCCCTTGAAACACTCGCGTACTTCCCCGCACGTGCGATATCTTCGCTCTTTAACTATTTCACCAATCAAAAGATCGTATTCAACAATACGGAGAATCCTAAGCGGTCGATAATCAGATACTATATTCTGTGCGTTTGCCAGCTATGCGTAAGCTTCTTGCTTGTGAACGTTCTCATCGAAAACGTGATAGCCTCCGCAGTGTCCGAATTTACTCTTACACTTCTCAAGCTTCTCGTTGAATTCGCTATATTCCCCATAAGCTTTATCATTCAGCGCAAATGGGTATTTTCTAAAAAATAATTTCAAAGGTCGTATTTAGTTAAGTTATGAAAAAAAGACTTTCCATTTCAAAGATCATTCTCCGTTCTATCGGAGTATTCTTCCTGATAATCGCATACGTACTCGTGTTTCTTGTGTGCACGGTGACGGCGGTATTCCGCGGTCCGTCTGACACCATGAAAGATCTTCTTGTCAGCAGCCTTATGGAGACGAGCGCGATGAAGTTCATCCCACGCGCTTACTTCACGGACGAGGAGATCGAGGAGATAACCCACGGCAACACCGACAAGTATGAGGAATACATAGCATCCCTTGCGGACATTGAGATAAAGATACCTCCGAAAGCCGAGGACGGTACCGAAGAAAGCGGAACGGGTATCACGGTTGAAGACGTTTTCGGTGAGACCTACTGCGGTAAGGTTATGATAATTGACGATCCGTCAAGAGTTTCGGTTGCGGTAATAGATAGCTTTGACGTTAACAAAAGCGGTATGCTGTTAAGCGACGTTGCTAACAGCGACGGCGTGGTTGCCGCATGGAACGGCGGCGGCTTCGTGGACGTTAACGGTGCAGGCGGCGGCGGTATGCCCGAGGGTGTCGTTATAAAGGACGGCAAGCTTTTGAGCGACTACTCCTACAACTACCCTACCGTTATCGGCTTTGATAAGGACCACAAGCTTATCGTGGGAAATATGAACGGTAGTCAGGCACTTAAGGCAGGCATCGTGGAAGCGGTAAGCTTCGGCCCCGTCCTTGTCAAGAACGGTGTCATAGCGCCAAGTACGGCGGGCGGTCTTAATCCCCGTACCGCGATCGGTCAGCGCGAGGACGGTGCTATCATAGTTGTTGCGATAGACGGCAGACAGCCTCACAGTCTCGGTGCGACTTATACGGACGTATCTGAAATAATGTATAGCTACGGCGCGGTCAACGCCGCCAATCTTGACGGCGGCTCGTCGTCAATGCTCTTTTACGAGGGCGAGATGATAAACTCTCTCGGCTCGGCGGTCGGTGAGCGTTGTGTACCCACAGCCTTTGTGGTAAGATAAGGCGTAAATAAATTGCAGGTTTATACGAATATGAAAAGAAAAAATATATTTTTGTCATTCTATGCATTTTTGCTGTATTCACTCGTTGTGTTCGTTGTAGCAACGGTCGCTCTGATGAGCGCGCTTCATTTATACCTCGACGAATACGAAGCCTATCAGCCAACCACTTTTTCGGACGAGGTGCTTATATGCTTCCAAAGCCGCGATGCCGCTTCTCTTGAAAAGATTCCCGTAAAGGGCGATTCGCTTTACGGCGACGTTTTGCAGGCTTATCTCAATGAGGTAATAGATGTCGATACGCTTTTTAACTATAAGTCCTCAACAAGCGACACGGTCATCACATACGATTACATAAGCAATAACAAGAAGATCGCCACCCTTTCGCTTGAAAAGACAGGAGCGCTCAGTCCCCGCGGATTTGAGGAGTACAAGATAAGCTCTATTGAGTGGTATCCCCTTTACAAGTACACGATAACCGCACCCGAGGGCACCGTTATTAAAATAAACGGAAGCGCACCGAGGGTAGAGCCCGAAAAGGTAATGCTTTGCGACGTGTACAACGATTTTGACGGCAGCATTTTCTATAATGACGTTTATACTATCGACTACCTCGAATACGCAATAGATATATCTGCCGAGGAGGTATATTCGGCAAAGCTTGAGATGACTCATACTTCAAGTGATGAATTTACCCACGAGTACGTGTATGGGCACGTAGTTCCCGAGGAAACGGTAGCAGAGGTTACTGCGCGTGCTACCGACGGTGCAAAGGCGTATATCTACTACACCACCAAGGCAGGCGTTTCGGTTAACACCGTGCTTCCGTACGTTCACAAAAACGCCGCGCTTTACAAGCATCTTCGCAATTTTAACAACACGTGGAACCACTACTACGCACAGGATGAATACAAAAAATTCGAGATTACCGATTTTTGTTTCCACAGCGACGATAAGGTTTCCTGCCGTCTCTCAGCGGTCTACGGCATCACCAAGTATTACGGTCAGAAATACGATTTTGATTTCGATTTTGATCTCTATCTCATTAAGGAAAACGGGGTATGGTATATCACCTCTATGGAAAGGGTTATAAAAGCAGATGATTAAGTGTTACGCACCTTATCACGTTACCGTTCACTTCTCCTGACACTATGCGGTTCAGCCGCAGAAGCAGAGTCTATTGATTATTAAGTTATATTGACGCAAAAATAGTTGACAATGTCTGTCTTCTGCTTACCGCGCTTATAATATTTCACGTAATAATAACTTCGCGCCGTCGCTGATGATTTTCATCCGCGCGGCGTTCTGATATCATTTAGTCTGGTAGGTTTTTATGCTAAAATACGTTGCTACCTGTCTTTTCGGTCTGGAAAAGCTGCTTGGTAATGAAATAGATGCGCTCGGCTACAAGCGCATTGAAACTATTGACGGCAGAGTCACCTTTGAGGGTGACGTGTCGGCTATTGCGCGAGCTAATATAAATTTAAGATACGCGGAGCGAGTCTACATACTTGTTGGTGAGTTCCCAGCAAAAAGCTTTTCCGAGCTTTTTGACGGAGTTGCCTCGCTTAAATGGGAAGACTTTATTTCCAAAAGTGACGCTTTTCCCGTCAAGGGTCACGCAATAAAGAGTACACTTTTCTCGGTTCCCGACTGTCAAAGTATAATTAAAAAAGCCATAGCCGACAGGCTTGGCAAAATATACAAGGTCAAGTGGTTTGAGGAAACGGGTATAAAATATCAGGTTGAGTTCTTTATCTTCAAGGATATTGCTTACCTCTATATAGACACCTCCGGCACCACTCTCCACAAGCGAGGATACCGCCCTGCCGCAGGCGCGGCTCCCTTGCGAGAAACTCTCGCCGCAGCGATTGCCGCTACTGCACGTCCTAGAGAGGACGTTCTTCTCTGGGATCCCTTCTGCGGCTCGGGAACCATTCTTACCGAGGCGGCTATGCTTATGACCAACCGCGCTCCCGGACTCGACAGAGGCTTCGCTGCCGAAGTCTTCCCTTTCGTTGAGCAAACGGTGTGGGACAGGGCGCGTGATGAAGCAAAAGACAATATCAAGGTTGACTCCGATTTTGAGGCGTGGGGCTCTGACATTGACACAGAGGTGCTCGAGTTCGCCCGTGCAAACGCAAGGCGTGCGGGAGTCGAGCGTCATATCAAATTCTTTGAATGTGACGCGAGAAAGATCGAAAAGCCCGATCGCCGCGGCACTATTGTGTCAAATCCTCCATACGGCGAGCGTCTTATGGAGCTTTCCGAGGTAGAGGTGCTCTACCGTGAGATAGGCGAAAAATTCCGTTCCTTCGCACCGTGGCAGGTGTACGTGCTCACCTCGCACGAGGGCTTTGAAAAGCTCTACGGCAAGCGTGCCGATAAGATACGCAAGCTATATAACGGTATGATCCCGTGTAACCTCTATCAGTTTTTCTTGAATGATAAAAAGGATAAAATTAAAAGATGATCGACAAGGCTTACGTTGAGATAACCAACGTTTGTAATTTGAATTGCAGCTTCTGCTCGGGCCACAACAGAGAGTGCAGACGTATGACGCCCGAAGAGTTTTCTCTCGTGCTTGAAAAGCTTGACAAGCGAGTGAAATACCTGTATCTGCACCTGATGGGCGAGCCTCTGACTCACCCCGAGCTTGATAAGCTGCTCGCGCTCGCCGACGGTTATGACTTCAGGGTAACGCTAACCACCAACGGTACTCTGTTAAACAAACGTCGAGAGGTGCTGTTTTCCTCAAAAAAACTATACAAAATCAGTATAAGCCTTCATTCGTTTGAAGGCTCGGGCGAGGTCGGCAACATCGACTCATATCTTAATTCCTGCTTTGATTTTGCCCTCGAGAGCGCAAAACGAGGTATAATCACCGTATTCAGACTCTGGAACGAAGGCGGAGAGAACAAACGCAACGAGTACATTTTAGAAAGATTGCACGGCCGTTTCCAAGGCGAGTGGGTAAAGAACAGAAGCGGTGAGAAGATTGCCGACAAGCTCTTTTTGGAATGGGGAGAAAGGTTTGAGTGGCCGAGCCGCGATGCCGCCTTTGAAGCGCACGAGGTATTCTGTCCTGCTCTGCGCGACCAGTTCGGTGTGTTATCGGACGGAACCGTAGTTCCCTGCTGTCTTGACCACGACGGAGAGCTCGCTCTCGGAAATATCTTTGAATCGACACTCGACGAAATACTATCGGGTGATCGCGCAATGCGCATATACGACGGCTTTACAAGGCGTTGCGCGGCTGAAAGCTACTGCCTTACCTGCAAACGACCGAACACTTATAATATAAAGATATCCGACGGCAAATAAGCCGTCGGATCCGCTTTACTTTTTGTCATTCTTTTTTCTGTCGGAAACGCGCTCGACGCTGCCGTCCGGGTGCTTGATCACCGTATGCTCGAGAGTACCCGTGAGTGACGCACGAAAGCCCGCGATGTATTCTTCTCTGAGCGCCTTCTGCTCCTCGGCTTCTTCGGGGGTAAGCTCCCTTTCTCTTTTGAGCTTCGCAAGTTCGTTAATTCTTTCAAGCTTCTTCTGTTCCATAAATACACCTCTGAACACCTGCAAACCGTATTATTTATCCTTATATTATCATATTTTTCTGCATTTTGCAAGTTTTATATTATTTTTTCAAAAAACTATTGACAAAGTCCTTTGTTTGTGGTATTATACTTAGGTATCCGAAGACAGCAGGTCGCAGTAATGCGTAAAGCTTTTCCTGCCGAGGTTAAAACAATAATTTGAACAATAGTTTTGATTACTTGTCTTTCCTCGGGCTTATGCTTCGGAGGAAAGTTTTTTTATATTTTCCCGGAGGTGAACTTATGCCCAGCTCAAAGATCTTGGCTGAAAAGCAGCAGGCAGTTGAAGAACTCGCTGCAAAGCTTCAGTCAGCCGTATCGGGTGTACTCGTTAATTACTCCGGTATCACCGTTGAGGATGATACTAAGCTCCGCGCAGCACTCAGAGGTGCTAACGTTGAGTACAAGGTAATTAAGAATACTCTCACAGGCAGAGCATGCGATAAGGTTGGTTTCGGTGAGATGAAGCAGTACCTCGAAGGTATGACTGCTCTCGCTATTTCCAACGACGATCCCATTGCTCCCGCCAAGATTCTCAAGGAATACGCCGACAAGGTTGAATCCTTTGAAATCAAAGCAGGCTTCATTGACGGCGGCGTTGTAGACGCTGACGCTGTTAAAGAGCTCGCAAGCATTCCCGCTAAGGAAGTGCTCATCGCGAAGATGCTCGGAAGCATGCAGTCCTCGCTTTATGGTCTCGCTGTTGCTCTTCAGGCCGTTGTTGATAAGAACGGCGGAGAAGCTTCCGCTGAAGCCTAAAGCTTAAACGGGTACTGCAGACAACCCGTCAATATGTTTGCGAAAACATTATTTCAAAAATTTTTAGATTAATCGGAGGAATTAAAAATGGCTACAGAAAAGTCTATGGCTATCCTTGAAGAAATCAAGGCTCTTACTATTCTTGAACTCGCAGATCTCGTAAAGGCAATCGAAGAAGAATTCGGCGTATCCGCAGCTCCCGTTGCAGTTGCAGCAGCTCCCGGCGCAGCAGGCGGCGCAGCAGCAGCTGAAGAAAAGACTGAATTCGACGTTATCCTTAAGGGCGCAGGCGCTAAGAAGCTTGACGTTATCAAGGTTGTACGTGAAATCACAGGTCTTGGTCTTAAGGACGCTAAGGACCTCGTTGAAGCAGCTCCTAAGGCTATCAAGGAAGGCGCAAGCAAGGAAGAAGCTGAAGCTCTCAAGAAGCAGCTCGAAGAAGCAGGCGCTGAAGTTGAAGTTAAGTAATTTTTACTTAATTTTACATCACGAACAAAAATCGGTGGTACTCTGTACCACCGATTTTTTATTTTGTTACGATATTTTCGCTCACGTATTTTTTCAGGACATCGTAGCGAGTTAGGTCACCGTACGGGTCTTTACCGCGCGCGGTTTTGCTAAGATATCCGTTTTCTTTGGCGTACGCGAGCGCGGTGTCGTATTCGCTTATGTATTTCCCGCTTTTCTTTATGCGCTCTATTCTCTGCTCCACCGCAACTTCACGGGGACACACAAGCATCGCGTACTCGTAGTTTGTCATTTTATTCTGAAGTCTGAGAGTGTTGTCGCTGTAAGCTATCGCGCGAGTTTTTGAAAGCTCGATAAGCTCTGGGAGAATGTCACACTCCCTGCCAACGTCGGCAAAAGGCGACTCCTCCATAAGCTCACTCACGGGGATGACCGTGTATCCGTATTTGTCAAGAAGCTCGAGCTGCTTATCAAGGGCATAAGCGACAGGTGTGCGCTTTGCCATATTGTAGCCGTCCTTGCCGAAAATTATCTGACCGCAGAAGAAGTCGGGGTCTTCGCAAAGTCGCTTTTCAATAACGCGCACCATAGCGTCGATCTCGTCCTTCGTTGCCGCATCTGCCTCGGGAAGTCCTGATGGGAGCCATCCTCCGCCGTCGTAAGATGCCGCCATATAACCATAATTCATAAGAGCATACGCATCGTAGCTTGTAAAGCTTTTGTCGATACGGTCAACGTAGTGCGGCGGACGCGAAAGCTTTATTTCATAACCGAAATTATCTTTTATATAGTTATGTAGCTTCGAGAGGTCTGACGTGACCTCGTCAATGGTGTTAAAGTGTTCTCTTTTACCGTAAACAAACGGCTTTTTACCAAAAATTATGTGTCGGTAGCCGTGGTTTGCAAGCTCGTGACCCTCGTCAAGCATACGGCGCACAGTATCGGAGCAGTTTATCGCACCGCCGTATCCATCTGCGTTTATATCGGGGTAATGATCGTATTTTTCGCCTCCCCACGCGGCACTGCCAAGCTTCCCTGCTTTATCGGGGTAATTTTCAGCCGTACACCCGACTATATCGAATGTGGCGCGGGCATTGTGACACTTCAGCGTGTCAAGAAGCAGGTCGGTAAGTCCCCTGCCGTCAAATCCGTCGGGAGCTGCGGGAAGTCCCATCGGGCCGTCATCGAAGGTCATCGCGCATACACGCTTGTCGGTCTTTATGCGCTCGATCCGTCTGACGTACGTAACTCTTTGCTCGGGGACAAAAAGACCCGACGTTTTTATCAAGCTTTTAAGTTTTTTCCCTGCTTTTACAATAGCCGACAATGTCTTCTCTCCTTACTTGAATTCTCTGAGCTCTCGTTTTTCCGGACGGAAAAGCTCGTATGCCATTCCCTTGATAGCGCGCGGTACGAGCTTACGGTACGCCTTTGCTCTGTCCGCGCTTTTTTTGCATTTAATATATTGGCTTTTTATCACGTTTTTGCGCTTTACCGTTCCCGTTGTGAATATCCTCGCAGTATCAGCAAGCAGCGCTGCGCGGACCGCCTCTTCACTTTTCTCTTCCACCTCAAGCTCAGCATAAGCTGAGCCTACCTCTGAGGGCAGATGCGCGTCGCTTCCTGCAAAGCGCGGTCTATTATTGCGCTCTGCCGCTTCAAGCGCGTATTCGTTTGCCCTCTTTACGTATTGAGTTGCGCGGGAATTTACGACCTCAATTCCGTCAAGCATATACACAAGGTTATCAAGGCGCTCGTCAAGATATTCCTTTGAAATCTTGCCATTTTCGTACGGGTGCGCGAGGACCGCGATTCCGCCTGCGTCCTTTATTCTCGAAATTGCCTCGTCATAGCTTCTGATCGGCCCAACGTGCTCCTTTATAAAAAGTCCGAGAACGTGACCGTATTCGGTTGATATTTCTATTCCGCCGAATATCATTACGCCGTCTATCACGGTAGAGTCAACAAAGGGGATATTGTGGTCGCATATACATACGCCGTCTATTCCCTTTTTCTTTGCCTCCGCGGCAATTATGTTAAGGCTTTGCTCGCTGTCAAAGCTTTTTTCGCTGTGGACGTGGGTGTCGATTCTGAATATCATAATAAACTCCGGTCCGCCGTCAAAACGGCGATTATTTTTTGAAGAGCTTTAATCTGAGATACTTTCGGAAAGGAGCCTTATCGGATTTGTCGCGCATACCGTCAACTGCACGGCGTAAAATTATGTCGGCAATTCCATCGAAGGCTTCCTTGAAACGTCCTGTTTTTATAAGTGATACTATGGCGGCGAGATCGCTTAATATAAAGTTCATCCGCACACCTGTTTTGTAATTGTCGAGTCGGTGACTCTCGTGTTTGTCTGATGAAACCCCGACGTAGTCGAGAGCAAAGCTTGTGTCTGCCGCGTACGTCAGAGGAAAGCTTCCCCACACGCGCGGATTTATTTCGAGCAGGTACGCGTTTTCTGCCGATATCACGTCACCATCGAGCTTGTATTCTACCATTGCCATACCGACAAAATCAAGCTCACGGAGGAGTCGCTCGGACATTCTCACAAGCTCCTCGTCATAAAAGCTCTCACAGCACGCGCTCGGACCACCGCTTACGGGATACTCGCGCACGCGCTTGTGGCATATAGCCGAGACAGCATGTCCGCTTTTGTCCATCAGAAGTGATACGCCGATGCCCGTGCCCGTAATTCTCTTTTGAATAATTGGCGTGCCGCCGTAACGGCTCATTTTTTCGTACACCGCATCGAAATCCGTGCGATCATTCACCACCGTATATCTGTCCTTCGCCCCAAGTCCGAATTTTTCTCCGCACACGGGTTTGATGATTACGGGGAATTCCGCCCCGTCAACCGAGGTATAAGTGGGAGGCGTTTTTATTCCAATCTCACGCGCCGCCAAAGCAACACGCGATTTGTCATTGGTGAGATCAAGCGTGTCCTTGTCGCACACGGTGAAGCTGCATATTTCCGCAAGCTCGTCACGGTGCGAGGCGACAAGCTCAAGAGTTTTAGCGCCTATTGGGAAAATCACCGGGTTATCGTATTCTTTAATAAGAGCAATGAGGGCTAAAAGGTATGCGTTATTGTCATCTGCAGAGCAGTCGAATTTTACGGTGCGGGTAACGTAACGCGAGGAAAACGACGGTACGTTCGGGTGTGAGTCGCCCATGGTCTGAGTGAGCACGATATCGTGACCGTGCTTTGCAAGAGCGCGTATTACGGAAAGCGATGCTCTGTATTTTGCGTCGGTGACGATGACCGTCATAATTCCCTCTCCCCTCTATACAGCAATATACAATAATTATAACCGTGTGCGCGATTTTTGTCAATAATAAAAGATATGGGTATGATCGTGCCGAACAAAATATTTTTTATCGTACAGGGCAAAATAATCATTGACAAACGCGTACAAATGTATTATAATAGAATCCGCGCGATGCTGGTGTAGCACAGTGGTAGTGCAGCTGATTCGTAATAAGTCGGAGGCCAAGCGGTCTTAGGAAGACAAACCAAATGATCAACTCCTTGGCTCACAGAACGACATGGCTACGATCCGACTTGCAAAATAATCATTGACAAACGCGTACAAATGTATTATAATAGAATCCGCGCGATGCTGGTGTAGCACAGTGGTAGTGCAGCTGATTCGTAAT
>JAZSOD010000002.1:0-13326 GCA_045536775.1 Eubacteriales bacterium
GGTAGGACAAGTTTCAGGGGATGTTCCTTTAGATGCTCCGCTTCCGTCGCACTCTCCGCATTTGCCTACTCTTGCGAAAGAAACGTCCTTTTTACAGCCGAAAGCCGCTTCTTCAAAAGAAATAGTAACTCTTGCGTAGATATCGTCTCCTCGGGTGGGAGCGTTGCGGCGTTGTGATGATGAACCTCCACCGAAAAAGCTGGAGAAAATATCACCGAAATCAAATCCCCCGAAACCGTCAAAATCAAATCCTGTACCGCCTCGGCTGGGATCAAACGCCGCGTGGCCGAACTGATCGTACTGTGAACGTTTTTCTTTGTCGGAAAGGACTGCGTACGCTTCGTTAGCTTCTTTAAATTTTGCTTCAGCTTCTTTGTCACCCGGATGCATATCGGGATGGTATTTTTTAGCAGTCTGTCTGTATGCCTTTTTTATTTCATCGTCGGTGGCGGTCTTTGAAACACCGAGCACCTCATAATAATCGCGTTTATCTTCTGCCATGGTTACGTCCTTTATATCTCAATTTAAGATCGGTTTGAAAACCTCAAAAGCAGGGACAGTGCATCTGCCCCTGCGTTTTGTGATTTTTAATTACTTGTTTTCTTCGGTTTTGTCTTCGTAATCTGCGTTGTAATAAGTTCCGTCACCGCTCTGTGCGCCTGCGCCGGGATTTGCGCCGTCAGCGCCTGCGGGATTAGCCTGCTGGTAGAGTTTCTCGGAAACTGCATAGAACGCCTTTTCAAGAGCCTCGGTATCAGCCTTGATAGCTTCGGTGTTGTCAGACTTGATAGACTCGCGGAGCTTTTCGATAGCAGCGTTGATAGGAGCTTTCTCCTCTTCTGTTACCTTGTCACCAAGCTCGCCGAGAGCCTTTTCGGACTGGAAGATAAGGCTGTCAGCGCGGTTTTTGATCTCAACGGCTTCCTTGATCTTCTTGTCTTCTTCAGCAAATTTCTCAGCGTCTTTAACTGCTTTGTCGATATCTTCCTGGCTCATGTTGGTTGAGGAAGTAATGGTGATATGCTGTTCCTTGCCGGTACCCTTGTCGGTTGCGGTAACGTTAACGATACCGTTAGCGTCGATATCGAAGGTAACTTCAATCTGCGGAACTCCACGGGGAGCAGCGGGAATACCGTCAAGAACGAAACGACCGAGAGTAGTGTTGCCTGCTGCCATTTCACGCTCACCCTGAAGAACGTGGATCTCAACGGAGGTCTGTCCGTCAGCTGCGGTAGAATAAATCTGGCTCTTCTTTACGGGAATTGTGGTGTTGCGGTCGATTATACGGTTGAATACGCCGCCGAGAGTCTCGATACCGAGAGAAAGGGGAGTAACGTCAAGGAGAAGAAGGTCTTTAACCTCGCCGCCAAGAACACCTGCCTGAATAGCCGCACCGATAGCAACGCATTCATCGGGGTTGATTCCCTTAAAGGGCACCTTACCAATAAATTTCTTAACTGCCTCCTGAACTGCGGGGATTCTTGTAGAACCGCCGACGAGGAGTACCTTATTTACCTGTGATGCTGTAATACCTGCGTCAGAGAGGACCTGTCTTGTCGGACCCATGGTCTTTTCAACGAGGTCTGCCGTGAGCTCGTTGAACTTTGCTCTCGTGAGATTAGCATCAAAGTGCTTGGGGCCTGTTGCATCAGACGTAATAAAGGGGAGGTTGATGTTTGTGGAAGCTACGCCCGAAAGCTCGATCTTTGCCTTTTCTGCGGCGTCCTTAAGACGCTGAAGCGCCATCTTATCGTTTCTCAGATCTATTCCGTTTTCTCTGAGGAAGGTGTCTGCGATCCAGTCGATGATCCTCTGGTCAAAGTCATCACCGCCGAGCTTGTTGTTACCTGCGGTTGCGAGAACCTGGAACACGCCGTCGGAAATTTCAAGAAGGGATACGTCGAACGTACCTCCGCCGAGGTCGTAGACCATGATCTTCTGCTCGTCTTCCTTATCCATACCGTAGGAGAGAGCTGCCGCGGTAGGCTCGTTTATGATTCTGAGGACCTCAAGTCCTGCGATCTTACCCGCGTCCTTGGTTGCCTGACGCTGTGCGTCCGAGAAGTATGCGGGAACCGTGATTACCGCCTGGCTGACGGGCGCACCGAGGTATGCCTCTGCGTCTGCCTTGAGCTTCTGGAGTATCATCGCGGATATTTCCTGAGGAGTATAAGTGTTTTCGTCAATGCTTACCTTGTAAGCAGTACCCATTTCTCTCTTGATGGAGAGCACGGTGCGCTCGGGGTTGGTGATGCTCTGTCTCTTTGCAACCTGACCCACCATACGCTCGCCCGACTTTGAGAAGGACACTACCGACGGTGTTGTGCGTGCGCCCTCGGGATTGGTGATAACGATAGGCTCACCGCCCTCGAAAACAGCTACGCAAGAGTTTGTTGTACCTAAATCTATTCCTATGATCTTTCCCATGATAATTTACCTCCGTATCATGATTGTTTATTTATATGTTTAGTTCGCTACCTTTACCATAGCGTATCTGAGTACTTTTTCATCCTTGCGGTATCCCTTCTGGAAAACCTCCGCAATTACGTTTTCGCCAAACGATTCGTCTTCAATATGCATTACTGCGTTGTGAATATTGGGGTCGAACTCCTCGCCCTCCTCACCGTACGCGGTGACGTTGTTTTTAGATAACATCTCGTTGAAGCTCTTGAGTATCATCTCGATACCCTGTGCCACCTGCTCGGACTCCTTGAATGCCGCTGCTCTCTCGACGTTATCGATTATGGGAAGTATCTGCCCTATCGCGTCAAAAAATGCATCGGTGTATATGCCTTCCTTTTCCTTCGCCGTACGCTTTCTGAAGTTATCGTATTCGGCGATCATACGCATATACTTGTCGTTCTGCTCAAGAAGCTCATTTTCCTTGGCCTCAAGCTGCTTTTTCGTTTCCTCAAGCTCAGCCTTCAGCTTTTTATCGTCTGCAGGCTTCTTTTCGGCGGTTTTTTTCTTTGCCGCGTCAGTTTTTTCCTTCTTCATTTCTTCAGCCATTGTTTTATCCTTTCTTATACGTTATCCGCGGGCGGCATAAGCGAATCCACACCCATAGACTTTTCAAGAGCCGCGGCTATGTACTTTACCATAGCGCACACTCTCGCGTAGTCCATTCGTCTGGGTCCGACTATTCCTATCGCACCGACTGCCCTTCCCCCGACCTTAATGGTCTGGAAGACGATGGACGAGTCGTTCATTTCGTCAAGCGGGTTTTCCGAACCGATTATTATGTTGGTATCGTCACCCATTGCGTTTGATACAACGTCAAGAAGACCGCTTTTGTTGTCAAACGCCGCAAGCAGATGCTTTAATTTTTCGGTGTCCGAAAACTCGGGGTACTCGAGAAGCTTGTTGACTCCCTCGTACTTAAGCTCACCGCCGTCGGTCTGCTTGAGCGCATCGTAGATCACCTTGACAAGAGGACTGACTATCGGCTCCATTCCGGGAAGTCTTCTTTCGATCTCCACCATTATCGGCACGTTTATGCTCTCGGGCGGAAGATTGACAAGTAACTGATTAAGCACCTCTCCGATACGGCTTACGTCGCCGTCCGATACGGGAAAGCCCGTTCTTATCCGCTTGGTCTTTATCGCGCCCGAGCTTGTCAGCATTATGAGCGCAAAGCTTGCTTCGTCTATATACATTGTGTCGAAGCGGCTCACCGCCGTTCCACTCGGTCTCGGCCTTACGGTAAGACCCGTGTAATTGGTCATGTGCGACATTATCTGAGTCGCGTTTTCGAGAATGGTGTCCGCCTCTGCATGCTTGACTCCGAGAATTCTGTTGAGCTGGTCGATCTCGCCTGCGGTCATACTGTACTGCTGCATAAGCGTGTCAACGTAAAATCTGTATCCGCGCTCTGTCGGTATTCTTCCCGAGGACAAATGAGGCTGCTCGAGGTAACCGAGAGCTTCAAGCTCCGCCATCTCGTTTCTGACGGTAGCAGACGAGCACTTTATCTGCTCACATTCCGCGAGGTATTTTGAGCCGACTGGTTCACCGTCGCGTATATAAGCTTCGATTATGGCCTTGAGTATTAGCTTTTTTCTTTCGCTGAGCACAGTGTCAACTCTGTCCGTACGACTCACCTCCCGAAATATCAAGTGTTTTTAACAGATTTAGCACTCGTTATCTTCAAGTGCTAATATAATGTACCATTATTCCACCCCAAAGTCAAGGATTTTCTATTGTTTTTGTGTGAATTATTTGTTAATACAGACAGTCAAGTGCTAATTTCGTATTTGTTAAAAGAAAAAAGCGGGTCCGCATCGGCAGACCCGCCCGTTTTGTGCTTTGTTTTTACTTTTCGATCTTATTTCCGCATTCGGTGCAATAGTCGGCATCCTTTTCAAGAGCCGCACCACACTTGTGACAAGCCTTCGGTGCCGCAGGTGCTTCAACAACGACCTCGCCCTCATAGACCTTCTTTTCAACAGCCGTTCCGCACTTGGGGCAGAAGTTTACGTCGCTCGAGATCTCCTTGCCGCAATTAGGGCAAAGAAGCAAGCCCTTGAGCTCTCTGAGTCTGTTTGTGTAATCGGCGATCTTTGCGTTTGCCACGTCAATTGCCGCAAACTCCTCGGGAAGAAGCTTGTCGGCAGCCTCTGCGTTAGCCTCAGCGTACGCGCGTCCGATCTTCTCGTATGACGAGTCTATCTTCTTTTCCTGTTCAATGATATTAAGCTTAAGCTTAGCTATCTCGGTGAGGTCCTTTGTCTTATCAACTGCCTTTTTGCTTGTGCTTGCTACTTTTGCCTTGAAATCATCCCAGAATGCCATAATTTGTACCCTTTCTTTATTCAGACGGATAACATCCGCTTATTTTCTATTATCATTATACTATCCCGATTTGATTTTGTCAATTCCCAATGAAAAAGTTAAATGAAGCAAGGGAGAGAGCTTTTGTTTTGATGCGAGAATGACCTGATTTTGTTTTGCGGGAAGTGGAGTTAGTTTTGTTCATTTCTGTGCGGACAGAAACGAATCAAAGAACCGTTTAAGGAGAGACTTGATGCCTCTCCTTAAATATCCTCTCCTCGCCAAAGGGATGCTCCCTTTGGAAACCCTGCGACACGTTTATCTACACAAAAAGCAGAGTTTGATAGCGCAAATTCAAGCCCTCTGCTCCCAAAAAACTTAGATATGAAACACAAAGTCCAAATTTTATAAAGCTTGGTGTTTGGGGGATTCCAAAGGGGGGTACCCCTTTGCGCCGTTTCGCGGAAGGGTATCCGTAGGGGAACCCAATCGGAAGGGTTCCCCTCGGCGGCTCTTTTCGTCCTTTTCTGTCCGTACAGAAAAGGACGAAACCAACACAACTTTTCACGAAGCAAAATCAGGTTCTTATCTCAACAAATACTGTTGTAATTTATAAAATTTACAACATAAATATACGGTGCTTCGCACCTTTCGCGCGTGTAGTCCGAAAAAAATTATAATCTTCACCCATACCCTTGCATTTCATCAAGATTATAGTTATAATAACAAATGTAACCATAATAGACGGAGAAACATAATGCGAAAACTACTCAAATATATGAAAGGCTACACACGCGAGGTCATTATCGCCCCTCTCTTCAAGCTGATCGAGGCGGCTTTTGACCTGACCGTGCCACTCGTAGTCGCCTCAATAATCGACAACGGCATATCAATGGGAGATGCAGGACTGCCACACGTTTATAAAATGTGCGGTGTGCTGGTGCTGCTTGCCATCCTGGGTCTTGCCTTCTCTATCACCGCGCAGTTCTTTTCCGCAAAGGCAGCAGTCGGCTTTTCAACAAAGCTTCGCCGCGCCGTGTTTGAGAAAATACAGGGACTTTCTTACTCCGAGCTCGACACCGTCGGCACGTCTACCCTGATTACCCGTATGACGAGCGACATAAATCAAGTCCAGAACGGTGTAAACCTCACGCTCAGACTCTTCCTTCGCTCACCTTTTATTGTATTCGGCGCTATGATAATGGCGTTTACCGTTGACACGCGGGCGGCACTTGTGTTTGTCGCTGCCATTCCTATCTTGTCGGCAGTAGTGTTCGGTATAATGCTTAAAACTATGCCGATTCACAAAAACGTCCAGAAAAGCCTTGACAACGTGACCCGCATCACGCGAGAAAACCTCGGCGGTGTCCGCGTTATCAGAGCCTTCTGCCGAGAGGATGGCGAGATCTCCGATTTTGAAAGCGAAAACAACAAGCTTAACCTTATCCAACAGCTTGCGGGAAAGATATCCGCACTTCTGAACCCCGTCACCTACGTCATTATAAACGTCGCTACCATCGCTCTCATTCACATGGGTGCGGTACGCGTGAGCCTTGGTGAGCTCAGTCAGGGCGACGTGGTTGCCCTTTACAACTATATGGCACAGATACTCGTTGAGCTTATCAAGCTTGCGAGCCTTATAATCACCATATCAAAGGCTCTTGCCTGCTCGGGACGTATCTCGTCGGTGCTTGAGCTTGAGTCAAGCCTTGAGAAAACCGAGGGCAGCGAGCAGTCGGACGGCGACTTCAAGGTGGAATTCAGAAACGTATCACTCAGATACAAAAACGCCGCCGAGGATTCCCTCACGGGCATAAGCTTCGGCGTTAAAGCAGGGCAGACCGTCGGTATTATAGGAGGTACGGGCTCGGGCAAGACCTCACTTATAAACCTTATTCCCCACCTATACGACTCCACCGAGGGCAGAGTTTTGGTCGACGGCAGAGACGTCAAGAGCTACGGCGAGGTCGAGCTCCGCGACAAGATCGGCGTCGCCACACAAAAGTCGGTGCTGTTCAAGGGTACGATACGCGAAAACCTATTGTGGAGAAAGCCCGACGCGACAGACGCTGAGCTTTTGCACGCCGCAGAGCTCGCACAGGCCGCCGACGTTATAATTTCAAAAGAAAACGGCCTTGACAGCGCGGTCGAACAAAACGGACGGAATTTTTCGGGCGGTCAGCGTCAGCGGCTCTCGATCGCACGCGCACTTGTGGGTGAGCCCGAGATACTTATTCTCGACGACAGCTCGTCTGCGCTCGACTACGCGACCGACGCGCGTCTGCGCGCCGCCATCCGCGAGCTTGACTACAAGCCCACCGTATTTATAGTGTCACAGCGCACCTCATCCATACGTCACGCCGACCTGATAGTTGTCCTTGATGACGGAGAGATCGCAGGTCTCGGCACTCACGAGGAGTTACTTAGCACCTGCGAGGTCTACCGTGAGATACACGAATCACAGTACAAAAAAGAGGACGGAGGTGATCGCAAATGAAAAACACCTCCACTCTTTCAAAGGTAATAAAGCGCATATCCAAATACTCGTTTATTCTCGCTCTCTCGCTCTTACTTGCGCTTGTAAGCGTTGCGCTCACCCTGTACCTGCCCATTCTGCTCGGTAACGCGATCGACCTCATCACCGACACGGGTGTTGACCTTGTCGGCATACTGCCGATACTAACAAAAGCGGCGGTAATAATTGCGTTCACCGCGCTCGCGCAATGGCTGATGAACTATTTTAACAACAAAATTACCTATAACGTCATTCGCGACATAAGACGCGATGCGTTCGGAAACATTCAGTCGCTTCCCCTCTCCTACCTCGACCGTCACCCGACGGGAGATATAGTCAGTCGCGTCATCTCGGACGCCGACACGTTTGCACAGGGACTTCTTCTCGGCTTCTCGCAGTTCTTTACGGGAATAATGACTATACTCGGAACAATAGCCTTTATGCTCGCACTTGATTACAGAATCGCGCTCGTGGTAATTCTCATCACTCCGCTTTCACTCTTCGTTGCGAGGTTTATCGCGTCAAGAACTCACAAAATGTTCGCCGAGCAGTCAAAGACACGCGGTGAGCAGACGGCATTTATCGACGAGGTAATAAACCACCAGAAGATAGTGACCCTCTACAACCGCACCGATGAAAGCATTGATAAATTCAACGAGATAAACGACAGACTCGAAAAATGCTCGCTCAGAGCCGTGTTCTTCTCGTCACTCACTAACCCCTCGACCCGTTTTGTAAACAACCTTGTCTACGCAGGAGTCGCGCTCACGGGTGCGCTCACCGTAATCGGAGGCACAGGACTCTCGGTAGGTAATCTCTCGGCGTTTTTGAGCTACGCAAACCAGTACACCAAGCCCTTTAACGAGATCTCGGGAGTTATCACCGAGCTTCAGAACTCGATAGCCTGCGCCGCGCGTCTGTTTGAGCTTATCGAGGAAGCACCACAGGTGTCGGATGCGGGCGCAGATATGCTCGGCGAAGCAGACGGAGACGTAAAGATATCAGACGTTTCCTTCTCCTACGTTAAGGACAAAAAGCTGATAGAAGGCTTAAGCGTTGACGTCAAACGCGGTCAGCGTATCGCGATCGTCGGACCGACGGGCTGTGGAAAGACCACGCTCATCAACCTGCTTATGCGCTTCTACGACGTCGACTCGGGCGAGATCACGGTCGACGGCAAAGACGTGCGCAGCATAACGCGCAAGAGCCTCAGACAGAATTACGGTATGGTGCTTCAGGACACCTGGCTCAAGTCGGGTACTGTCCGCGATAACATCACGGTCGGCAAGCCCAACGCAACCGACGAGGAAGTGATCGCCGCGGCAAAGGCGGCTCACGCGCACAGCTTTATAAAGCGTCTGCCGAACGGCTATGACACGGTAATCGGCGAGGACGGAGGAAGTCTTTCGCAGGGACAGAAGCAGCTTTTGTGCATAACGAGAATAATGCTCTGTCTACCGCCGATGCTCATACTTGACGAGGCGACCTCGTCGATCGACACCCGTACCGAAATGAAGATACAAAAGGCGTTCGAGGTGCTGATGCAGGGCAGAACGAGCTTTATAGTCGCGCACAGACTCTCGACGATAAGAGAAGCAGACGTTATACTCGTTATGAAGGACGGAAACGTGATAGAAAAAGGAAGTCACGAGGGGCTACTTAGTGCAGGCGGCTTCTACTGTGAGCTTTACAACAGCCAATTCGCAGGATAAAAAAACAGAGCAAAAAGCCAACTGACAAAAATCAGTTGGCTTTTCGCTTTTGTATACTCACTGCACTACTTCTATTCTTATATTGCCCGTGTCGGTGGTGATCTCGCATCTGCCGCCGCGTGTTGTCTTCGGCACACTCACCCTGCCCGTGTCGGTCTCGGCAAAGAACACCTTATCGGAAAGCAGAGTGCCCAAAACGCTGCCCGTATCGGTTTCTATATATATTTCGGCGGCGTCACAGCCGTCAAGCCTGATATCGCCCGTGTCCCTCTCAACCGAAAGCTTGCCCGAGGCGATCACGTTCCTGAGCGTCAAATCGCCCGTATCACCGTCTGACTCAAGGCTCTCGCATTTTAGGCTTTCAAGAATAGCCAGCCCCGTGGTAACGTTTATTTTGACGTTACCTGCATCAGAGTCCGAGAGATTTACATGACCCGTAGTGGTCTCAAAAACAAGAGTGCGAGCGCTCTGCTCTTTTGCGGTAATACTGCCCGTGCTCGTTTTAATTCTGACAGACTCTGCCGCGGCACTGTTGATAACGTCGCCCGTGCTGAGCGAAATATCAATACTGTCAAAAGCAAAATCGCTCGGTATATTGACGTCGCCCGTGCTTGATTTTACGCTTAATTTGCCGTACTCACTCTGGGGAAGAAACACGGTTATTTTAGGGCTTTTGAAGCTTATGAAGCTAATGTGCTCGTACCATTTTCGCGTGTCGACAAGCTCAATTACGAGCGCGCCGTTCTCTGCCCTGACCGAATGCTTTGCGTTATGCTTTTCCTTGCAAACCACAAGAGTCTTTGTGCCCTCACTCGGGACAAGCTCGATATTCGCCTCGCTCGTATCTATCAGAATATCCTTGTATTCATCACTTATTTCATATGCGTTAGTTTCAAATTTTGCAGTGGACAGTCTTGAAAAATCCCAGTTAAGCATATTCATAACACCTCCGAAGATTATGTCTCCGACTATTATAAGTGCAATCGCCGCTATAAGCCACGCCTTTGCTTTCATACTCATTGTGCCGCCTCCCTTTTGCTAAAGCATTTTCTTATACATCGCGCGAAAATGACGGTCAGCCGCGCCGTTCCAGTCGTCGCCGCCCTGCACGCGAAGAATAACAAGACCGACACCCCTGCGCAGATTAATCCTGCACCTATCATTGCAATTCCGACGAGTGCGTTCTCGTAAGCGGCAACCGCCGCACCTGTCACAAGTCCACACAAAGCAATCGCGGCAAGCGAAGCAAACGCCGACCACAGCGACACTATCACCGACCATATCACAGCGTAAAGCGAAATCACTATTGCCGCCGCGGAGATGAGCAAGGGCAGCCATACGGGCGAGCCAAGCACGAGAAGTGCAAGAGTCCATGCGCCGTGTCTGCGTTTTGGAGGCTTTACCGTCCCGCGCGTGGGCGAAAATTCACTTTTTATCTGCGCGGCAATTTCGTCAACAGAGCCGACCGCCGCGACCGCGTCCTCCTCGGAAATACCTTCTTCAACGCGGTCCTCTATCATTTCACTGTAAAAATTCAGGCGTTCGCGAACATCGTCCGCCGGCAGCCCCGACAGCCTTTCGTTGAGCGCCAATATAAATTCAAGCTTGGTCATCCGGACCGCCCTCCTTTGTTACAAAGCTGTATATGGACATAATTTCCTTCCATTCGTTTTTGAAGTCCTCAATACGCTTAAGTCCGTTTTCGGTTATATGATAATATTTTCTTAGTCTGCCGCCGTGCTCTGCCGTGTGCACGGTCAGCATCTGCGAGGTCTCAAGGCGCTTGAGAATGGTGTACAGAGTGGATTCGGAAAGCTCAATACACGGCTTCAAGTCCTTAATTATCTTGTACCCGTAGGAATCCTCGTTTTTTATAGCGGCAAGCACGCACACGTCAAGCAATCCACGCTTAAGCTGAATATCCATACCATACCTCCCTTTACATAATACATCATATCACGAAGTATTGCTTTTGTCAATAGTAAAAGGACCTTGTTCAAGCGAACAAGGTCCTTTTTGTAGTTCCCACTCCTAAGTCTGTGGCGTTTAGGGCATAAATCGTGGTGTAAAATGGATGCTTAGTAACAGGAGTATCAAAAAGATCGTCCGTCTCCGTAGTCTATAAACGGAGTGTTGTCAAAAGTGTTGTCACGCAAAGCTTCAATTTTGCAAAAAGTGGCTTGAATACTAGAGGTTCAAGCCACTTAAAAACCTTATGTTATTATTCCCACTCTACTCCAGAGCACATTTATAATGTGTCCACAGAGTTTTGGAACGAGTTTTGGGAATAATTTTTGCAGTTTTTGTGTACTGTATTTTGAGTGTCAAAGTTTTTAGTACGGTTTTGGTACGGTTTAAAAATCAAAAAGAACGTCCCAAATTCTCATAGAAAGTATTTCTATATATAAGCCTCACGGCACAAATCTCAAAGGGGCAAACGAAAAATTAACGAATGGCAATTTGAGTGTTAATGATGTTCTATTAATTATCTCGCACACTGTTTGTTTAATTAAATTAATTATCTTGTCTTTCGTATGCATTCCCCTTTCAATAATACATTCTTTTTCGTCTGCTTTTATCCATTTGGACCCTAAGTCTGGTAGAACAGAAAAGGGGATGACTGTTCCACTTGCATTGTAACACAAAAAATTATTTTTTGCAATAATAATTATTGGATATAACTACCGTCGTTGCTCTAGCGCCAACCCAATAAGCCGATCCGCCTCATCAGCCATAAACAAAGGAATATTCAAAACATCATCGTCAAGCTTCAAATTTCCCAACGAGAATCGCACACGAAGCTTGACTTCATCAGGATACAATTCCTTGAATTTTTTAAGACTTTTACTCGTAACATTGGTTTCAGATTTTACTTCCACGGGGAAAATGTCATTTTCTCGCTGAATCAGGAAATCCACCTCGTACGGAGGATTGTTCTGACTCCAATATCTGGGCAGAACTTCAAATTGAGTAGTTAATGTCTGCAGCACAAAATTTTCAGTCAGAGCCCCCTTGAATTCGGTAAACAACCGATTACCCTCTCCAAATGCCGTGGGAGCAAGCTGTGCCAATCGGCGAAGAAGACCAACATCAACGAGATAAATCTTAAAAGCAGACAAATCATCATATGCCGATACCGGAAGTCCCGGTGCGGTACTGCGGTAAACTTTATGCACAAGTCGCGCATCTACAAGCCATTGCAATGCATCTTCATACTCTCGTGCTCTTGCACCTTCTTTTACAACCTTGTAGATAAACTTCTTATTTTCTCTCGCTAGCTGCGACGGTATCGACTTCCAAATCATAGAAATTTTCGGAAATTCACTGATATTAGGGTGTTTTGCAAAATCACGCTCATAGGCTCCTATAATACCCGACAGTGCTTCCTGCATAGCCGATACATCACGTGCTTCTGTCCACATTAACACTGACTCAGGCATACCGCCGGTAACATAGTACATTTTCAACTTTTCGCACAAGGGATTAAAAAATGCATCCGGAATTGGTTCAAGTGAGTCCCAACTTTCCAAAAAAGCCAATAAGTTATCGTCTCCATTAGCAAGCAAAAATTCTTCAAATGTCATAGGATCAATTTGCATAAAGTTGACCTTACCAACAGGAAAAGAAGAAGGCTTTGCCAAAGCAATACCCAAGAGAGAACCCGCACAGGCAATATGATACTGCGGGGCATTTTCACAAAAATACTTCATCGAATTGATAACTTTAGGACAATCCTGAACTTCGTCAAAAATAATCAATGTCTTTTCAGGTTCAATCTTCTGACCACTTGCCAACATCAAATTTTGTAAAATTCGGTCAACATCTTTTGTTGTTTCAAAGAACTGTCTATATTCTTCATTCTCATCAAAGTTAAAATAGGCAGTGTTTTCATAGTAGCGTTTTCCGAACTCTTTGAGAATCCAAGTTTTACCAACCTGACGTACACCTTTCAAAATCAACGGTTTGCGGTATATCGAATTCTTCCAATCTAATAGTTTTTTTAATATAAATCGTTCCATAGAATCGCCCTTCTCACATTATTATTGGTGTTTTAGTGCTAGTTTATCACACTTTTATTATATACATCAATTTAAAAAAATACAAGTACTTTTCTAAAAATAGTATAGTTTTTGCAAAACAAAAAAACTCCCCGAAATGTTTGAACCGAACCGTTAAAAACGGACAATGAAAAAAGAACCCTCCTATGGTATAATTAAGAAAAACCATAGGAGGATTTTTTATGCCAAGAAGTTATCGACACATCAAAGAATACGAAACCGAAATATTCAGTTTAAAGGAACAAGGATTAACCAAACGAGAAATTGGAGA
>JAZSOD010000055.1:0-9558 GCA_045536775.1 Eubacteriales bacterium
TGCCTACGATCCGACTTGGTTTCGCACGTGCTTATTCGAGCGAAGAGGAAATGATTGCCGATCCGTCGATCGACGTGATCGACATCACATCCCCCAACATCGCGCATTTTGAAACGATCAAAAAAGCCTGCGCGGCAGGGAAGCACATCTACTGTGAAAAGCCGCTTTGCGTAAGCTCTGCGCAAGCGTACGAGATAGCGGAGCTTGCCGAAAAGCGCGGAGTTGTAGGCAAAATAGTTTTCAATAACCGATATATGAGCGCAATGCTTGCCGCAAAGAAGCTTGTTTATAATGGCAAGCTCGGACGAATTTTGAGCTTCAGATGCACCTATCTTCACTCAAGCTGCACCGACACGAGTAAATCGGCAGGCTGGAAGCAGAACAAGGATATCTGCGGAGGCGGCGTGCTTTTCGACCTCGGCTCGCACGCGATCGACCTCGTTTACCATATCTGCGGCAGATTCAAAGAGGTAAGCGGCAGAGCACAGATAGCGTTCCCCGCGCGTCCGGGAATGGACGGAAGACTCTGGCATACCAACGCCGACGAAGCGTTTTATATGATAGCAGAGCTTGAGTGCGGTGCGGTCGGAACTATCGAGGCAAGTAAGATAGCGGTCGGAGCAAATGACGACCTTACTCTTGAGGTCTACGGCACCGACGGAAGCATTCGCTTTAATCTTATGGACCCGAATTACCTTTATTTTTACGATAACACAAAGCCGGGCGGTGACTTTGGCGGAGAAAAGGGCTTTACAAAAATAGAATGTGTCAGCAGATACGCTGACCCTGCGGGAATATTCCCGGGAATCAAGGCGCCGACAGGATGGCTTCGCGGACACCTCGGAAGTATGCACGATTTCCTCGACGCAGTTTACAGAAACGACAGACGGTCGCATCCGAATTTTGATGATGCAAGTCATATTCAGCGCGTAATGGAGGCGGGATACGAATCAAGCGCCTCGGGACAAAGCGTGAAAATTTAACTCGGAGAAGATTATGTTAGTAGTAGGACTCACAGGACCCACGGGAGCAGGAAAGTCAATAGTATCGGCAATCCTTGTCAAAAACGGGATACCCGTTATCGACACGGATAAGGTCTCGCGCCTTGTTTGTGAAAAGGGAAAGCCCTGCCTTGTTGAGCTTGTCGGGTGCTTCGGAGAGAAAATACTTACCCCCGACGGCACACTTGACCGAAAGGCTCTTGCACGTGAGGTGTTCGAGTCCGAAAATCATACCGAAAAGCTCGGACGCTTAAATGCGATCAGCCACAAGCATATTCTCGCTTACGTTGACGTATGGCTTCTTGAAATGAGCGCAAAGGGCTATGCGGCAGCGGCGGTAGACGCTCCCCAGCTCTTTGAGTCGGGATATAATAAAAAATGCGACCTTATAATCGGAGTTGTAGCCGATAGGAACGCGCGAATCGAGCGCATTAAAACGAGAGATAATATAGATACGGATACGGCTCTTGCACGAATGGAGTCACAGCATAGTGACAGCTTCTTTGAGGAAAACTGTACGGTTTTGCTCCATAATGATAAGAGTGAAGCGGAGCTTGAAGCCGAAATGGCTGAAATTATTGAAAAACTCGGGCGCGGAGAACTTCCGCGCTGAAAGGCGGAGGGCTTGAAAATAAGAAAAACTCTTACTTGTCTGATTACTTTAATACTCATACTGTTACTTCTGTGCGGCGTGTATGCGGCGCTTGGTGAAGCAAAGGAAAGAATCCTCAGGCGCGAATACCCGCTTGCGTATACGGACGAGGTCGAGCTTGCAAGCGAGAAATACCACATCTCCCCCGAAATACTCTACGCGGTCATACGCACCGAAAGCGGCTTTGATCCGAACGCTGTCTCAAAAGCGGGTGCGTGCGGTCTTATGCAGATAACCCCCGACACTTACGATTGGCTTTTGTACGTAAGGCGGGAGAGTGAACGCGGTGATCTTTCAGATCCCCGTACGAATATCGAGTACGGCGCGTATTTTCTTGCATACCTGCACAGAAAATTTGAAAGCTGGGACACCGTCTTTGCCGCGTATAACGCAGGAATGAACAGGGTGTCCGAATGGCTTCTCGATGAGAATATATCCGAAAACGGCAGACTTGTGAATATACCCTTTGTCGAGACCGACAATTACGTAAAAAAAGTAAAAAACGCGATAGAAATATACAGAAACTTATATGAAATTTGAAAGGAAATATTATGAGCGAAAAGACAGAAGGACAGTTGTTAAAGGAAAAGCTTTTCTATAAGTCCGAAAACGCATATCATACGCTTGACGCATCAGATGTTGACGCGGCGTATGAATACGCCAAGGGTTATAAGAATTTTCTCGATACCGCGAAGACAGAGCGAGAGGCAGTAAGAGAAGCCGAGAGAATGGCAATAGAAAACGGCTTTGAGCCTTATATTTTCGGTATGAAGCTTACCGTCGGCGGCAAGTATTATTATAACAACCGCGGCAAGAGCTTTTACGCGTTCAGAATTGGCGAGGAGTCGCTGACACAGGGTATTCGTATTGCGGCGGCGCACGTAGATTCCCCGAGACTCGACTTAAAGCCGCGCCCTCTTTACGAGGACGGCGAAATGGGCTTTCTCAAGACCCATTATTACGGTGGAATAAAGAAGTATCAGTGGACGGCAATACCTCTTGCACTTCACGGCAGAGTGGTGATGTCAGATAACAGTACCGTGGATATCGTGATCGGCGAGGACGAAAACGATCCCGTCCTGTATATCAACGATCTTCCGCCACACCTCGCACAGACACAGAGCACAAAAACTCTGTCGGTTGCAATAGAGGGTGAGAGCCTTAACCTGCTTATCGGAAGCAAGCCTTATCCCGACAAGGAAGCGGGCGACAATATAAAGCTTAATATCCTCTCGATCTTAAGCAAGAAGTACGGAATAACAGAAGCGGACCTCGTGTCAGCAGAGCTTTCGGCAGTACCTGCCGCAAAGGCAAGAGACGCGGGACTTGACCGTTCTATGATAGCCGCTTACGGACACGATGACAGAGTCTGCGCATACCCTGCGCTGACCGCGCTCTTTGATGAAAGCCTTAATACGACACACACGGTAATGACCGTGCTTGCGGATAAGGAGGAAACGGGAAGCGACGGAAATACGGGTATGAAATCCTCGCTCATCCGTGATCTTATAGACGAGATGGCAAAGTCGTTCGACGTTTCGCCGAGCCTTGTTCGCGCAAATACGAAATGTCTTTCCGCGGATGTAAACGTGGCGTTTGATCCCAACTTCCCCGAGGTTTTTGAAAAGAGAAACACTGCGTTTATAAACCACGGCGTAGTAATTTCAAAGTACACGGGCGCAAGAGGCAAGAGCGGTACGTCAGACGCGTCAGCCGAGTTCCTCGGTTATATCAAAAATAACTTCGATAAGCACGGAGTTGTTTGGCAGATAGCAGAGCTCGGCAAGGTGGATCAGGGAGGCGGCGGAACGGTTGCCGCATACCTCGCAAACCTCAATATCGACGTTATCGACCTCGGAGTTCCCGTGCTCTCAATGCACGCGCCCACCGAGATAATAGCAAAGCTTGACTTATATATGGCTCACAAAGCGATCTTGACGCTTTTTGAATAAATAATTATTATTTTGAAAGGAATATAAAAAATGAGCGAACTTCTTAAACAAATCAGCGATTACGGTCTTGTTCCCGTAATTAAGATCGACGACGTAGAAAAGGCAGTACCGCTTGCAAAGGCACTCTGTGACGGAGGACTTCCCGTTGCAGAGGTTACGTTCAGAACAGCGTGCGCCGCAGAGGCTATTGCCGCTATGGCAAAGGCTTACCCCGATATGATAGTCGGTGCGGGAACAGTCCTTACCTGCGAGCAGGCAGACGCCGCAGTAAAGGCAGGAGCTAAGTTTATCGTAAGCCCCGGACTCAACCCCAAGGTAGTTGCACACTGCGTTGAAAACAATATCCCGATAGTACCGGGATGCGCTAACCCCAGCGACATCGAGGCGGCAATCAGCTTTGGTCTTGATACCGTAAAATTCTTCCCCGCAGAGCCCGCAGGCGGACTCAATATGCTCAAGGCTATGAGCGCACCCTACGGCAATATCAAGTTTATGCCCACAGGCGGTATCAACGAGGAAAACCTCAATACATACCTTAAGTTTGATAAGATCATCGCGTGCGGCGGAAGCTTTATGGTTCCCACAGACCTCCTCAACGCAGGCGAGTTTGATAAGATCACAGAGCTTGTAAGAAACGCAGTACAGCTCGTGCTCGGCTTTGAGCTCAAGCACGTAGGTATCAACTGCGAGAGCCGTGACGAAGCGGAAAAGGCACTCAAGATGATCGAGTTTATGTTTGGCTTCAAGGGTCAGACCCCCGGCAAGACGGCAGTATTCGCAGGCTCTGCATTCGAGCTTATCTATAATCCCTACCTTGGAAAGAACGGTCACATAGCAATTGCAACGAACTCTATGGAGAGAGCAGTAGCATACTTCAACCGTCTCGGCATCAAGTTCAAGGACGGAACAGCAAAGTATGACGATAAGGGCAAGCTCAAGGCGATCTATTTTGAAGAAGAAATCGCAGGCTTCGCATTCCACCTTCTCAGAAAGTAATAAAGCGACGAAAAAAGGAACGCAGTGAAAATCACTGCGTTCTTTTTATTGTATTTGGTTGTTTTCACGGGATGCCGAGGTAGCGAAGCGGCGCCGAGGGAGTGAATGATATGCCGGGGGCATATCAGAGCCGAGGCGTGACCGAACCGCAGTAGACCGTCATCCCCTACGAATGAGATTCTGAATTTGCTTGTAGGGACAGGCGTCCTCGACTGTCCGTTTGCAACGAAAATTGCAATTTAATCTTCATTCACACGTTGAGATTAAATTTCTCGTTTTTACGGCGGGAGCAAGCCCCCGCCCTACGGATGAAATTTTAAATTAATCCTCGTAGGGGCGAACTGTGTTCGCCCACCAATTCACACCAACAAAAAACGGGCGACCAAAGGTCGCCCCTACGATGAAATATTCGTTTGTAGGGGAGGCGTTTCGCCTCCCGCCCGAATTTCATACAATGTCAGCGGTATGGGTCGAGATTTTATTCCTACCCAAACCTCATGCACTGTTTGCCCGTCGGGTGCTATCTGCCGCGCTCTAAAGCCTCTCACTTAGGGAGAGATGGCACACGAAGCGTGACGGAGAGGGTGTCACGACACTTACATCAAATTAGCCTTGATGTATTTAGCGCTGCTTTCAACAGCCTTGAACGCGTTTGCGCCTGCCCACTTGGAACTTACCCAGTTTGCATCCTGCTCAACAACGTAGTACTTAACTCCGCACTTTTCAGCGGTTTCAACGGCACCCTTGAAGTTGATGTTACCGTCACCAACGGAGGTGATGAACGGACCGTCCTTGCCGACCGCCATATCCTTGAGGTGAAGAATGTCAACTCTGCCCGCAAGCTTTTCGATCCATGCTCTTACGTCTCCGCCGCCGTGCTGAACCCAGTACGTGTCAAGAACGAAGGATGTCTTTTCGGGATCAAGCTTGTCAACGAGAATGTCCATCATTGTGAGGTCGCCGTCAACCTTCCTGAACTCGAAGCTGTGGTGGTGATACGTAAACTTGAAGCCTTCCTTGTTGATGATCTCGGCAAATTTGTTTGCCTTTTCGCAGAATTCTCTTACCTTGTCGCCGTTTTCGCGGGCCCAAGCAGGCATACCGCCGATACCGATGTTGGTAGTACCGAGAAGCTCGTGCTCACGCATGGTCTTGTCGGGATCTGCAATCAGATCGTCAAATGCGCAGTGGTGAGTACCAACGATAGTGATACCGTTGTCCTTTGCAAGCTTGGCGTAAGTAGGAATGTCAACTGCATATCCGGCAGTCTGTCCCTCATCGTAGCCGATCTCCTTGAGCCTCTTGAACGTGTAGTCGAGAATGTGCTCGTCTCTCATAAAATCGCGAAGCGTGTAGAGCTGGAGTCCGAGTTTTTTTATCATTTTATGATCCCCCTTGATAAAAAAATAATACAAGTGTATTCTATCATACAATCCTTTCAAAAGCAAGCCTTTTTGGAAAAAAACCGCGTGCGGAATATCCGCACGCGGTGAAAGTCAGAAGCTTAAATTACTTGGTTGTCTTGATCTCGTTTTCGTACTTTTCAACCATCTTCTTACTGATGACACCGGAACGACAACCATATCGTTCACCGTTTCTGATATAGGTAATATCGCCTTTTCCGCCCATTTTCAGCTTTATTTCAAGCCGCATCTGTTTTTCGTTTATTGGGATCACATCTATTCTGTCGATAATCGCTTTTGTCATTTCGTCAACATCCGTGTTGTCCATATCGCCATCTGGACTGTACATCGTTTCAAAATACTTCTGTATTTTCTTGACGTTGCTTAAATATTCACTGTCATCCTTTGCCTTGCCCTCAAGCTCAAATAAATCTTCTTCAAGCTGTGAGATTAAAATATTGAGGGCATCGTTTCTTTCGGTAAACTCTTTTTTGTCAATAGAGCCGTCAACATAAAGGTCGAGCAGCTTTTCTCTTTTTTGCTTTTCGCGGTCAATTCTTGCTTTAACATCAGTTATCTGCTTTTGAGACGTGGCACTCTTGTCACACTCGTTGTAGATCTTTATAAAGTCGTTGACATACTCCTCAATGTTTTCGGCAATGTCCTTAAAATAGTCGGAAAGCATTGTATAAAGCTCACTTTCCATAATTGCAAAGGAGGCACAGCTTGCAGTTCCAAACCGCTTTTTCTCGGAACATAGCCACTGGTAAATGCTAACTCCCTTGTTTCTTGGGTTTGTATGGCTTGTTCTCCAATAAGGCTTTTCGTGTGCGGCACACCAGATTTTGCCGGTGAAAACGCTCTTGTCTTTGAGAGAGTGTCCTCTATCTTTTACAATTTTACTGCGTTCTCTGAAAATTTCGTTGCACTTGTCCCACAACTCTTCTTCAACAATAGCAGGAACTATTTTGCCCGTTTCGTCCTTGTACATTATCCATTCTTCTTCGGGCAAGAATCGTTGTTCTTTGGTGCGGTAGTCAACGATTTTCACCTTGTTGCCGCAATAGTAGCCCTTGTACTTGGGATTCTGAATAATTCCGGAAATTGTGTTGTGGTGGATGCGTGTGCCGTTTCTTCCTCGATACCCTTTTTGGTAAATCATATCCTCGATTTTTCGGGTGCTGTAATTGCCGGTGGCATAGGTTTCAAATATGAATCTCACCATTTCCGCCTCTGCCTCGTTTATAACCAATTTGCAGTCATTTTTGTCATAACCGAAAATTCTGTTGTTGCCCATTACAGCACCCTGCTCGATAGACCGCTTATGTCCCCAGCGGACACGCTCCGAAAGTTTCCTAACCTCGTCTGCGGCAATACTTGACATAATTGTGAGCCTCAGTTCACTGTCTGTATCAATGGTACAGATGTTGTCGTTCTGAAAAAATACACCCACACCGCTACGGAGTAAATCCCTTGTGTAAACAAGACTGTCAACGGTGTTTCTTGCAAAACGGCTGACCTCTTTTGTGAGAATCAGGTCAAATTCACCGCTTTTTCCGTCGTCAATCATTTTCATAAATTCCTCACGATTGACGGCGTGTTCTCCTCTTATCCTGTCAACATACCCATCCACATAAGTCCAGTTGGGGTTGTTCTGTATCATCTCTTTGAAATAGCTTATCTGATGCTCAATGGAGTTTTCCTGCTCCTCTCGTGTTGTTGAAACACGGGCGTAGAAGGTTACACGAAGTTGTAAATCAAATATAGTTTTTCGCTCCAATTTCATTTGGTTTGCAACTGAATATATATCCATAGACTACTCCTATTCGATAAAATCACAATATAATGATACCATGCCAAATAATAATTGTCAAGGTGTAACTTGTTAAGGTTTTATGTCAATATATGTATGCCGCAGAGGCGGCACTTTTACGCTGTCATCTTGTCAATTCTTGCTATCATTCGGTTGTATTTTGCAAGATCAATAATTCCTTTTGCAAGCAAGATTGCAGTCCAAGCTTTGAGAGTTTGCTTTTTGAGTAGTAATTTCTCGTCAGTTTTTTTCATAGGCAATCTCCTTCCACTTTTTATTCTTGCTTGTTTTTTCGTAGATTATTCTGTTTGAAATTGTGAGATGGAGATTTTTGGTCATACATCATCACCACCCGACAGATAGATTCTCGTTACATCATCACGATGATGACCGAGCAGCTCCGACACCTTTTTGTGTGCAACAAAATCAGAGTATCCTTGTTCAACAAACTTGTTGTACTGTTCGTGGGCAAAGGTGTGTCGCAGTCCGTGGAAGGTTATGGTGTTCTCGGTGAATCTCTTTCGATGATATGCAATAAAGCACTGTAATCGTTTCATCGCAAGATGCGTCTTGTCGTAAGGTCTCACAAACAGTTTTTCTCCAATGGGAGTTATTTCCAAAATATCACGAAATGTAATTCTTATAGAGTCATTGATAGGTACATATCTCCAAAGTCCACCCTTGCCCTTGACAAGCAGTTTGCCTGTTTCAAGGGCGTTTTTAGCATCATTCGTATCAATGCGGAAGCATTCCTCCAAGCGAAGACCTGCGTATCTCGCAAGACACAGAATCGCCTGATAATCCTTGTTATCAATTGCGGCAATAAGCATATGGTTAAATTCCGGAGTAGTCCAGGTTCTGTCCACACCACCAAAGGTTCGCTTTTTGAGTTCCAACTCTTCATTAGTCGGTAGTTCGCTTCTTGTGTACGGCATATTGTCGTGGAAGAAACGAATAGCGGCAAGCTCGGTCTTGATAGTTGAAGCTGACAAGCCTTTCTTTTGCATATACGACACATACGCAAGTATATGCTTTTCAGAGATGTTGCAAAGCTTTTGCAAATGGTACTCTCGTGCAAGAAACACCATAAAGCGTTTGAACGCCTTGCCGTAGCGTTCTCTTGTCTTAAAGCTTCCAACCTTCAAATGACGGAACAACTTGTTGTACTGCACTTCTAAATTTTTGTATATTGTAGTTTTCATCTTTTTATCCTTTCTTTCGCAAAGGCATAGCTATAGCACTAAAGTTTTGTATCTGTTACCTCTGTATTTCCTTGTTTGACTTAATGGGAAACCACGTATTTTAGGCACTTTCGGGTGCTTTTTTAATCTCTGTCTCCCTTTAGTATGAAGCTAACTGCCAGGTTAGTAATATTACCGCTATTAAGTTATTTGGACTTGAAAAATCCTGCGGTAGCATCAACCTGCTAAACTCAGGTGCAATATATGCCGATGCTGAAATATGCCATAGGCGGTGACATATGAATATATTTTCACAGCCGCTACTGTGTCCGGGTGTCTGCTCTCATCCTGGATTTTAGATAACAAAGCAACCGAATACTTGCTTTGTCTGTGCAAGGAAAACCGTTAAAAGCTTGCACATTTCATTTTCGTTGTTCCTCAAAATTTTGTCCGTACACATTCCTGCCGAGCAGGGCAAAAGGTGTCGATAGGATTCTTCAAAGGTTTGGTTTCCACTATGTATTTAGATAAAAAAAGAATGCAGAAATAAGCCACTTAAG
>JAZSOD010000011.1:0-11864 GCA_045536775.1 Eubacteriales bacterium
AAGAATGAACATAAAATGTGTATACAATCCTCTTGCACAACTGTTTACAATCTTGCTCTTGACAGGGGACGCCTGTCCCTACAAGGTAAACTCAACGTCTCATCGTAGGGCGGGGATTCGACTTGCGACGATGACGTTTGAAAAAATGCGTGGTAGGGGAGGCGATTCGCCTCCCGTTTGAGATGGAATTTTTCGTTTTAACGTTGCTTTTTGTGTAGATAAACCTTTTCGTTTTTACGGACAGTCGGGGGACGCCTGTCCCTACAAGGTAAACTCAACGTCTCATCGTAGGGTGGGGTTTCGACTTGCGACGATGACGTTTGAAAAAATGCGTGGTAGGGGAGGCGATTCGCCTCCCGTTCAATTCTCTACAAATGTCGGGTTATGGGTCGGGGTTACCCGACAAAAAACGCTTGGACTTAAATTACATCCAAGCGTTTTTCTTTTTTATTTTTACAGTCCCATTACCGAATCAATGGGGAGAGAGATAACAAGGCCCTTTGCCTCGCTCTTCATACCGAACTTTTCACTCACCGCGCTCATTATCTTCACCTTGTCATCGTGCTTTGCGAGGATAAGAACTATCTCCTTTTCCTCCTGAACGCTGAGCCCCCAGAATCCGACTGCGTCATCATTCTGGATACTGCGGCTGTGAATTACCGTTCCGCCGCCGGCACCCGCCTCTCTCGCGCAGTTCATAACGTCTGCGCTGAATCCGCGGTCAACCGTAACGGCTATAAGTGCGTGTGTATTTTCCAACATAGGATTCTCATCCTTTCCGCTTTCTGTAGCTTGATTTTGAGTGTCGGTACGCTCTATGATACGAAGCGCAATACTGCTCGCGCCCGTTAAGGGCAGGGTAAACGCGATTCCGCTGTTTACCGCATCGAGTCTGAGTCTTGAATGGAGCAGACCGAGCATCTCACGCCCGAGCTCCTTCGTGACCGTTGTTATAAGTAAGCATTTGTCTATGCTTCCAAAGCCGAGCGTGTCCATGATCTCACTCGATGCAGTACCCTCGGCGTTAAGCCTGTACTGAAGCGGAACGTTTTTCTCAAGAAACATCTCCGCCGCCCTGTCGGCAAGCTTTGGAGTGGCTATCAGAACGAGAGCCTGGTATGACTTTTTACCGTTTGCCATAATTTTCTCCGTTATATTAGAATTAAGCGTCTGCGACACGCCCGATCATTCGAGATCGATAATAGCGTCGCTGTCGGGTGTGAGACCTGCGTGACGGGCAAATCTCTTCTGAAGCTTATCTGCCTTGAACTTGTAAACAAGACCCATTGTCTGAATTGCTATAAGAGGCGTGAGCGCAACCAGCGCGACCACACCGAACGCGTCTGTCATAAGGTTGCCGCCGAGTGCCTGACAGGTGCCGATGCTGAGGGGAAGCAAGAAGGTAGAGGTCATGGGACCGCTTGCAACTCCGCCCGAGTCAAACGCGATACCGACGAACATTTTCGGCACGAAAAGCGACATTGCGAGCGCAATAACGTAGCCGGGGATTATTATGTAGTATATCGGGATATTAAAGAGAACTCTGAACATCGCAAGACCGATACTGATCGCAACTCCTATAGACATACTGCGGTTCATCGCCTTTACCGAGATTGCACCGTCCGTAACGCTTTCGACCTGATGGTTGAGGACCTGTATCGCAGGCTCTGCCTTGACTATATAGTAGCCGATAAGCATACCTATCGGGATTATTATCCAGTTGTACGAAAGGGAGGCAAGCTCACGTCCGAGGAGTGCACCGACGGGAGCAAAGCCCACGTTGACTCCGCACAGGAACATAACCAGACCGACGAAGGTATATATCATACCAACGGCGATACGTTTGAGCTGACGCTTCTGAAAGCGCTTCGTGAATATTTGGAACAGAATGAATACTGCGACGATGGGGAGAAGCGAAATCAGCACCTCTTCGCCGAAGGAGGGAATCTCAAATCCGAAGACCTTGACCACGTCGCGCGTAGTCGCAACCTTTGCGACCTCGCCGAGCGAGAACTCTGCCTCAGATGGCTTGAAGAAGCATCCGAGAATAAGCACCGCGAGAATGGGACCGACACTCGAGAGCGCGACCAGACCGAAGCTGTCGCTTGCCGAGTTTTTGTCGCTTCTCACCGAGGCAAGACCAATACCGAGTGCCATGATGAAGGGCACCGTCATAGGACCCGTCGTAACTCCGCCCGAGTCAAAGGCTACCGCCATAAACTCTCTCGGGACGAAGAAGGCGAGCACCATAAGTGCTATGTACAGAATAATGAGCAAGAGCGAGAGGCTCATACCGAACTTTATACGCAGGATTGCGAGAGCGAGGAAGATTCCGACACCTACCGCGACCGTGAGTATAAGAGTCATATTGGGAATGGCGGGAACCTGCTCGGCAAGCACCTGCAGATCGGGCTCGGATATAGTAATGATAGCGCCCATAATAAAGCCGATTATCATTACCGCCCAGACCCACTTGGTTTTGGAAATCTGAACGCCGATACCCTCTCCAATAGGAGTCATCGCCATTTCTGCACCGAGCTGGAAGAAGCCCATGCCGATTATTAATAGCACCGCGCCAGCGAGGAACATGACCATAGTTCCAAGCTCCATCGGCACGAGCAGAATGCTGACAAGCATCATTATAAAGGTAATAGGAAGGACCGCTGAAAGAGATTCCAGCGTTTTTTCTTTTAACTTTGGATTCATGCACTCACCGTCCTTCCTTGAAAATTAATACTAAAATTATTGTAACACACCTGTGTGCCTTTTGCAAGGCGTTGATCAATTATATTTGTTAATTTTCACTTTTATACGAATAAAAACGCGCGGAGTTATTTCCGCGCGAACAATCAAGCAAGATTTATTATTCTGAGGCCGCTTTTTTCGGCGTATTTCACCGTGTACGCCGTGCCGCCGCGCTCTTCTGTGAGATAGCACACGCAAACCGAGCTTTCGTCAACGAGTCTGCGGTTTCGCTTGTGCATACATCCCGCAGAATACCCGTCTGCCGTGTATATGATCTCGTCCGCCGACTTTAGTATATGATCGTAAACGTCTGTGTCGGCACTTCTCCATCCCTTAGTCTGCTCGCGGCAGGGAAGGATCAGAGTCAGCTTTATAATTGGAAACTCGCGCTTCAGTGCAAGGACGGTCTTTACCGCAAGAGTGTCAAAGCCGAGCGCGCCGCCCGCGGCAAACTCGGAAAAGCCCTCGTGTATCAGCTCCTTGAGGGTGTCGTAGAGCCTTGACGCCACCGCGGGCGCCGCACAAGGAGCGATCACTCTGTGTCCCGTGAAGCATACGCATAAATTTTTCATACCGTCATCACCAATCGTTCAGGAAAGATAGGGAAGAAGATCGTCCTTCGTGAATCTGTATCTGTTATTGCAGAACTGACAGCAGATCTCGATCTCCTCGGGCTTGTTTTCGCGTTTGCACTCGTCGAATATCTCTTCGATATCGGCTTTGCCGATGCTGAGGACCGCACGCTCCATACGGTCACGGCAGCAGTCGCAGGCGTAGCCTACCTGAATTTCGTCGAAGATATCGTACTCGATATCCTGCAGAGCGAGTGCCATAAGCTCTCCGGGAGTCTTGCCCTCGGCTATAAGGTGAGAGATGCTCTTGAAATGGGCGAGATTTTTTTCTATCTTCGTGACCGTTTCGTCATCCGCAAAGGGGAGCAGAGATATGAGAAGTCCGCCAGCCGCAAGACAGGTGCGGTCGGGGTTTACGAGAACACCGAGAGCGCAGGCACTCGGCGTCTGCTCACTGCTCATAAAATATTCGGTAATGTCCTCGGCAATTTCGCCGCTGACAAGCTCTATCATACCGCTGTAAGGCTCCTTGAGACCGATGTCCTTGACCACGCTGAGCGTACCTGCGCCGACAGCACCCGACACGTCGAGCTTTCCGTTTGATTTTCTCGGAATGTCAACGTCGGGGTTTTCGATGTAGCCCTTTACGTTGCCCATATAGTCGGACACCGCGAGAGTCACACCCGCAGGTCCGTCACCGCGCACCGTTAAGGTGAGGGTGTTGCCGGGGTCCTTCAAGAGCGTTCCCATAAGGGAGGCACCCGTGAGGGTCCTTCCGAGGAGCGCCGTTGCGGTGGGCGCGGTCTTGTGAAGCCTTATTGCCTCGTTTACCATATCGGTTGAGTTTATAACGAATACTCTCGCGCTTCCGTCGCGGGTCATGGCGCGGAGTATCTTGCAGTTTTGTTCGGTCATTTTTGTGTCCTTTCCGTTACTTCTTGGCTCTCGCAATAAAATAGTGTCTGTCGTCCTCATCACCTGCGGGAGTCTTTTTATCCTCTGCGAGCACCTCTAAAACTTCAAAGCCCGCATCCTTCAAATATTTTTCTACGCTTTTTCTTGAATAGCAGCGCTCTCTCTGCTCTTCGTCGCTGCGGATATACGAGCCGTCCTCCCTCTCCTCGAAGAAGGTGAGGTAAAAATCGCACATTTTTGTTTTCGGGTTGTAGCAGTTCTGCCACACGCACATAACGCCATCCTCCTCCAGCACGAAGCAGTTGTCGGAGTATACGTTCTCGAACTTGTATTCGGTGTTCATATCGAAAATGAAAATACCGTCGGGGTCGAGGTAGTTGTGAACGAGAGAGAACACCTTTTTCAGTCCCGTGGGTGAGGTGATATAGTTTAAGCTGTCGAAGCAGCAGTAGACGGCACCGACCGTGCCGTAAAGCTCGAATTCCCTCATATCCTGACACAGATAGAGAATGTCGAGTCCCTCCGAGCGCGCGTCCTCAAGCGCCAGAGCGAGCATTTCCTCGGACAAGTCAACGCCCGTCATATCAAAGCCGCGCCGCGCAAGCTCACACGTGAGCTTGCCCGTGCCGCAGGCAAGATCGAGAAGAAGCGCGGGAACCTTGTTGTCCTTTGAATATTCCGCCGTCTTTTCAAGCAGAAAATCTGCAAGTCGCGCATAGTCGACCGAGGTGTTTAAGCGGTCGTAAAGCCGCGCTATGCTCGTGTATTGACTGTCCATAAAGCTCTCCTTTGCTACTCAAATTCCTCTGCCGTCAAAAACGGGAATAAAGCTTTCGGCTGCGGCCTCTCCGTCCTGAATAAAGCCGTTCGACACGCCGATATCTATCGCAAAATCCACGACCTCGTCGTATTCCGCCTCGCTTACCGTGCGGCGAAGCTCGGGGAAGTCCTCAAGCTCACCTACGGGCGTGTACTGGCTCATTATGCTTATATATATACTGTTGCCAAAGTTGTTATAAAGCTGCTTAATAACCGCCTTTGAGTCATCGACCTGACCGGGAAGCACCAGGTGACGCACGATGACCCCCTTTTTCATCATACCGCCGATGAATTTAGGGGTCGGCTGCTGACGCACCATCTCGGAGACGGCTTCTGCGGCAAAGGACGGATAGTCCTCGGCGTGAGAGTATTTTTTCGCAAGCTCGCCCGACATATACTTGAAGTCGGGTAGATACACGTCAACAAGACCGTCGAGCAGCTTAAGGCTCTCAACAAGCTCGTAGCCCGACGAATTATACACTATCGGAAGGTCGAAGCCCCGCTTTTTTGCAAGCTTTATCGCTTGTGCGATCTCGGGAATATAGGGCGTGGGCGACACTAAATTTACGTTGTGAGCTCCCATTTCGCGAAGCTCGAAGAATATCCCGCAAAGTCTGTCAGAATCTATCTCCTTGCCGTGAAGATCGGCCGAAATTTCAAAGTTCTGACAGAACACGCACTTCAGGGGGCAGCCGGAGAAAAATACCGTGCCCGAGCCCCTTTCTCCCGAAAGGCAAGGCTCCTCCCATAAGTGAAGCGAGGCACGCGCGGCAACCATAGAGGAGCCTGCGCCGCAGACACCGTGCTCTCCTGACCTGCGGTCAGCACCGCAACGCCTCGGGCAAAGCCTGCAACCGTTATTTCTGTACGTCATAGCTTCACCCTCCTTTTACGGTAATACACGGAACCCTGTAGGGGCGAACTGTGTTCGCCCGGTCAATGCATCGAAATACGGGCGAACACAGTTCGCCCCTACAGATAGAAATTTAATATCTATTCGTAGGGGAGGGGTTTCCCCTCCCGTTTATCTTATAGTATTATACATTAACACACCACGCTTGTCAATCACTGAAGCGTCCGCTTTCTTATTCACATTTACAAAAAATTAACGAGAAATTAAGGGTAAATCAAATATTGGAATGTAAAATTAGATGAGAAAGGGCGGATTTGATGTTCGGATACATAGAGCCTGACAAAAGTCAGCTCAGACTTTGGGAATATGAACGCTATCGCGCGGTGTATTGCGGACTGTGTCGCAGTATGGGTAAGCACACGGGAAGCCTCTCAAGGCTTTCACTCAACTACGATTACGTCTTCCTGGCGATGATAAGAAGCGCGCTTGAGGGGACGGAGCCGAAGTTTGAGCCGTCACGGTGTATGCTTCACCCGACTAAAAAAAGAGCCATGGCGATAGATGATAAGGTGCTTGAGTACTGCGCACAGGTGAGCGCAATGCTCACCTATCATAAGGTGCAGGATAATATTGCAGACTGCCGCGGTGCGAAAAAGCTCGCGTTTATGGCGCTCGGACCCGTTTCCGAGGGCATATATAAAAGAGCAGATGCGGTGAAAGAGCTTGGCGTGAGAGTGGCGGAGCTGCTCTGTGAAATGTCTGAGCTTGAAAAGAGCGCAGACTCGACCCCCGATATGCTCGCCGACGTGTTCGGCAATATAATGTCGGAGATATTCACTCACGGTCTTGACTCGGACACGCGGAAGCGAATAGCCGCCGAGATAGGCTTTCATACGGGAAGGTATATCTACCTTGCCGATGCGCTTGATGACGCAGAGCGTGATATGAAATCGGGAGAATTCAATCCGTTCGTGAAGCAGTACGGCGGGTCGGGACTTTCGGATATTGCCGAAAAGATAAAGACCGCGGTCCTTTTGGAGCTAAGTCAGCTTGAAGCGGCGGTAAATCTCTTGGATTTTTCACTTTGTCCGGGATATGAGGAGATAGTGAAGAATATAATATATCTTGGAATGCCCGAAAAGATAGGTAGCATTCTGAAGAAGACCGTGTATAAAAAGACAGACGATATCAAAGACAACAGTAAAGTATAAAATTGGAGAATGGTATGAACGATCCGTATAAGGTGCTTGGCGTTTCAAAAAACGCCACCGATGAGGAGATAAAGAAGGCGTACAGAGAGCTTGCGCGTAAATATCACCCCGACAACTACGCAGGCAACCCTCTTGCCGACCTCGTTGAAGAAAAAATGAAAGAGGTAAACGAGGCGTACGATCAGATACAGAAGGAGCGCGCGGGCGGCTATTCGGGCGGCACGGGCGGGTACTCCTCGCAGAACTCAAGCTTCGCGCATATCCGTAACCTCATCAACGCGGGCAGATATTCCGAGGCAGAGCTTATAATTGACTCTGTGGCGCAGAGCGACAGAAATGCAGAATGGAACTACTTAAAGGGCGTGGTCCTTATAAAGCGCGGCTGGTATATAGATGCTCAGAGATACCTAGAGAGCGCGTGCTATATGGACCCCGGTAACGCGGAATATAAAAATATGCTAAACAATCTCCGTAACAGCTCGGCAACCTACGGCGGAAATTACCGCGGAGGAAACGTGGGCGGCGCGTCGGCGTGCGATATATGCTCGACCCTTATCTGCGCGGACTGCTGCTGTGAGATGTGCGGAGGAGACCTCGTACCTTGTTGCTGAAAGGCGGGATAACGGCTTTTGAAACAGTCACTCTTGCATAAGAAAATAAAGCTGACGGCGCTCGGCGCAATGCTGACGGCGCTCGGAGTAACAATGATATATCTCGGCGCGGTGACAGACCTGCTCGACCTCAGCGCGTGCGCGCTCGCATCGTTTATATGCGTGTTTGCTCTGCTCGAATTCGGCACGGGATACGCGGTGACGGTAAGCGCTGCGACCCTTTTGCTCGCGCTTATGCTCCTGCCTGTGAAGACAGCGGCTCTCGAATACGCGCTCATGGCGGCGTATATGATACTCAAGCCGCGGATCGAGAGACTTGACAGAATACCGTCTTGGTGCGTGAAGCTTGTGTATATAAATGCGTCGCTCGTGCTTGGACTCGCGGCGGCAAAGTATATATTTATGCTTCCCGAGGACGCGCTTTGGATAAACGTGGTGTTTGTTCTGATGGGTAACGTAGCGTTCGTGCTTTTCGACATAGTCTGTACAAGACTTATCATTCTGTACGTATACAGGCTCAGAAAACGTCTTAATATAGAAAAATATCTGAAAAGATGATAAAAAGCCGACGAAAAAACTTCAAAAAACGGCTTGACAAGGGAAGTTTTCTGTGATATAATCACTTAGTCACCAATTGAGGGCCAATAGCTCAGTTGGTTAGAGCTACCGGCTCATAACCGGTCGGTCCGGGGTTCGAGTCCCTGTTGGCCCACCAAAAAGAAACGACAATTTTCGATAAGAAAATTGTCGTTTCTTTTCGTGCTCTTATCTTTTCTATATTCTCTCTTCACTCTTCACTAAAAATTGTCGTTTCCAGACAAGAGATAAAAGAGAATAGAGAAGAGAAAATGTAGTTTTGCTTACGCAAAACGTTGAATTATATATGGATTTATGGCATACTGTATATGAGGTGAAAATTTGGGAACGGATGATATACCTTCGTTATGATATCGCACTTCGTGCGATGATATACGCTTCGCGTATAGTGGAACGGATATTATATCATATTTTCACGAAGTGGAAATATATCATACGGCTATGCCGTATATCATATCGCCACAGGCGATATATCATTTTCCCCACAGTGACAGAGAAAAACGTATAAAAAACGGCAGAGGAATTTCCTCTGCCAATTTTTATTGTCACGCCTTTTTTCTTTGATTGTATTCGGAGGTGGGGTTTACAATGTCTCTCCAGTCAAGTCCTCCGCTTTCAAGCGCCATTACAAGCACCTCGGCGGTTGCTATATTCGTCGCTATCGGTACGTTAGATATGTCGCACATTCTGAGAAGCTCGTTCGCTATCTCCGAGTCTGCAATGTCGGGTGACGTATCTCTGAAGAAGAGCACAAGGTCGATCTCGTTGTATGCAATTCTCGAGGTTATCTGCTCTGCGCCGCCCTGGGTTCCCGAAAGCAGCTTTTCTATCTTCAGTCCCGTAGCTTCAAATATGTATTTTCCCGTAATTCCCGTGGCACAAAGTCTGTGCTTCGAGAGAATTCCGCAATATGCAATACAAAACTGAGTCATTAATTCTTTTTTCTTGTCGTCTGCTATCAGAGCAATTACCATCTCTACATTCCTTTCCTAAATAGCTGTTACTGCTTTTGTAAAATCTTCTTGTATACGTTACCTGCAAGTCCGTCAAAAAGCGGAGACTGTCCGCCGTCAAGCCTTGCGGCAATATTCATAAATGCACGGCGCGTATTACTTGATTTCGGCAAAGCGCTGATCGGCTCGCCGCCGTCCGAGCAAAGCTCAAGCTCACGGTCATACGGAATGGCTCCCATAAGCATAAGTCTTGTTGAGTCTATTAGCTCGGCAAGCCCGATCCTGCCGCCGCGGATAACGCCGTCCGCGTCAAAGCCGTTTACAACAAGCTTTGTTTCATTGACGCCGCATTCACGCAGAAGCTCACCTGTCTGCTCAGCCGCCCTCACGGACGAGGGAGAGTGCGAGCAGGGCACGAGCGCCAAGTCCAAACGCTTTGAAAGCGCACGGATAACATCCGTATCTCTTGCCTGCGCGTCTATGATTATAAAATCAAGACTCTTGCCGTCAGGGGCAAAATTGGTGAGACTGTCAAAAAGCTTGCCAAAATCAAGCTCGCGGGCGTCAAGCTTTGGTGCTGCGAGCAGATAAAGCCCGTCGAGCTCCCCGTGCGCGACGACTGCGCGCTCAAGCGAGCACCGTCCTTCAAGCACGTCGAAAGAGTTGAACACCGTTTTGCCCTCGAGTCCAAGTATAAGCTCAAGACTTCTTACGGTAAAATCAAAATCAAGCGCCAGAGTCCTCTTGCCCAAAAGCGCGAGAGATGCGGAAATACCTGCCGCAACGGTGGATTTTCCGACACCGCCCTTAAGGGAGGTAACAAGTAGCACTTTTGCCATAAGCCGCCTCAAATAACAAGAATTTGCGCCTCGACCGTATCACGGTAAAAACGCCGGGATTTTTTATTATAGTCACAATAATAATATAACATAATACCCGTAATATTGTCAATAGTTCACAACTTGTTTTTTGCCGTCATCGGTAAAAAAGAGGCGCTTCGGAAGCACCGTGACTCCGAAGCGCCGTGACATTACTTGGCGTAAAGCGGGTATTTTTCGCAAATTTTGGTAACTTCTGCTCTGATATAGTCCACGTTGTTGTCGAAATCCTTGACACAGAGAGCGATAAGCTCGCCGAGCTTGACCATTTCCTCTGCGCCGAGACCTCTCGACGTAACTGCAGGAGTACCGATTCGGATACCACTTGTGATAAAGGGTGACGCGGGATCGTCGGGAACTGCGTTCTTGTTGACGGTAATGTAGACCTCGTCGAGTCTCTTTTCGAGGTCCTTGCCCGAAATGCCTGCATTTCTGAGGTCAACGAGCATAAGGTGGTTGTCTGTGCCTCCCGAAACCAGCTCAAGACCGTTGTCAACGAGAGCTTTTGCGAGAATCTTTGCGTTTTCAACAATCTTTGTTTGATATTCCTTGAATTCGGGCTTGAGAGCCTCGCCGAAGCATACCGCCTTGGAGGCGATAACGTGCATAAGGGGACCGCCCTGAGTTCCGGGGAATATAGCCTTGTCTATCTGCTTTGCAAGCTCCTCGCGGCAGAGTATCATACCTCCACAGGGACCGCGGAGAGTCTTGTGAGTAGTGGTTGTAACAACGTCCGCGTATTCAACGGGATTGGGGTGAAGTCCTGCGGCAACAAGACCTGCGATATGCGCCATATCCACCATAAAGTAAGCGCCAACGCTCTTTGCGATCTCGCTTATTCTCTTGAAGTCGATAATTCTGGGGTAAGCCGACGCGCCTGCAACAATAAGCTTGGGCTTATGCTCCTTGGCAAGAGCCTCGAGCTTGTCGTAGTCAATGCGGTGGGTCACGCTGTCGACGCCGTAGGGAATAAAGTTGTAGTTTTTACCCGACATATTAACGGGGCTTCCGTGAGTGAGGTGACCTCCGTGAGCGAGGTTCATACCGAGAACGGTGTCGCCGTACTCAAGAAGAGCCATATATACCGCGAGGTTAGCCTGCGCGCCGCTATGGGGCTGAACGTTCGCGTGTTCTGCGCCGAAAAGCTTCTTGGCGCGTTCTCTTGCTATATCCTCGGCAACGTCAACGCATTCGCAGCCGCCGTAGTAACGCTTTCCGGGGTAGCCCTCGGCGTACTTGTTGGTGAGAACTGTAGCCATAGTTGCCATAACTGCGGGAGAAACGGCGTTTTCGGAAGCGATGAGCTCGAGGCCTCTTTGCTGGCGGTTAAATTCCGCTTTAACGGCATTACCGAGCTCTGCGTCGCTCTCGCAGATAAAGTCCATAATTTTACGAATCATAATTTTTAGTCCTCCGTGTTGTGTGCATCTATTACATTATACCATAAATTCTGGCAAATGCAAGGGTACGGGTGAAGATTTTGAAGAAAAAAGACTAAAAGCGCGCCGAAAAAGTTTTGCGCCGCTTTTTCAAAAGCGGCAAAGGTGCGAAGCACCGCAATAATAAAGTACATCAAATTTGAAGAAACTCAAGCAAGAGAGAGGACCATAACCTGATTTTGATTTGTTGAAATTCGTATTGGTCTGTCCTTTTCTGTCCGCACAGAAAAGGACGAAAAGAGGCGCTAAAGGGGAGACTCGATGTCTCCCC
>JAZSOD010000032.1:0-24353 GCA_045536775.1 Eubacteriales bacterium
ATATTCTTATGATTATGAGCTTGGTCTATATAAGTTAATACTCAGATCTTGCAGAAAGGAAGTGTAAGTATGCAAACAAAACAAATTGTGTTTACCGCGCCTTGCGTTGCAGAGCTTCTTGAGGTTGAATATCTGCCTCCAAAGGCAAACGAGGTTACAGTAAACTTGGAGTATTCAGCAATTAGCTCCGGAACAGAAAAGGCAAACTTTATCGGAGCAAGAAACAGAATAAACATTGCCGAAGACGAAGAAGCTGTATTTCCAAGAACAGTTGGGTACAGTGCAGCAGGGGTTGTGTCTGAAATAGGCAGTGACATAACCGATCTTAAAATCGGCGACAAAGTCGTGGTATATTGGGGAAAGCATAAAAAGAACATAACTGTAAACAGAAATAATGTTATCAAAATTCCCGATGGAGTTTCCACCCAAGAGGCATCTATGGCGTTGATTTCCACCTTCCCGCTTGCGGCGATAAGAAAAACAAAGCTTGAAATTGGTGAATCTGCAATGGTGATGGGACTTGGAATTCTTGGTATATTTGCTGTTCAGGAGTTAAAGTCGGCAGGTGCTTACCCTGTTATTGCAGTTGATCCTGTGAAAGAACGCAGAGAGTTTGCTTTAAAAATGGGTGCAGACTACGCACTTGACCCCACAAGTGATAGTTTTGTCAAGGACGTTATAGCTCTGAGTGACGGCGGAGTGAATGTCTGTATCGAGGTAACAGGTCTTGGAGTCGGACTGATTCAGGCACTTGATTGCATGAAAGAAATGGGCAGAGTTGCGCTTTTGGGCTGCACACGCAGTTCTCATTTTGAAATTGATTATTACGGTAAGGTTCACGGCAGAGGAATATCGCTTATTGGTGCGCATACAATGGCACGCCCTAAGACGGAGTCTTCGGCAGGACTATGGACAGATGCGGACGATTTGAAAGCAATTTTAAACCTCGTTAAAGGAAAACGCCTCAATTTTAAGGATATGATTTGTGAAATTCATTCTCCAAAGGAAGCAAACGAGATTTATACCAGACTGGCAAACGAAAAGACTTTTCCAATAGGAGTGCTTTTTGACTGGAGGAATATTTAAAGGAGAGCGCGAAATGAAAGCAATACTTGTAAATAATGATAAGAGTTTAAGATGGGATGAGGTTCCGAATCCCGTTCTTAGCGAAGATGAAGTTTTAATAAAAGTTGAATATGCGGCTCTGAATCGTGCAGACCTTATGCAAAGAGAGGGCGACTATCCCCCGCCCGAAGGCTGTCCGGAATGGATGGGCCTTGAAGTTTCAGGCGAAATTGTTGAAATGACAGAAGGAGCAAAAGCAAAAGCAAATTACAAAATCGGCGATAAAGTATGTGCACTGCTTGGCGGTGGCGGTTATGCAGAATTTGTTTCGGTAAAATACGATATGTGCATGCCTGTGCCGAAAAATTGCACCATGGCAGAAGCTGCGGCGATTCCCGAAGCGTTTGCAACTGCATATTTGAAGCTGTTTATTGAAGGCCATGCCAAAGCAGGAGACACGTTGCTTATGCAGGCAGGTGCAAGCGGACTTGCCAGCGTTATTATTCCTATGGCAAAAGCATTTGGCTTGCGTGTTATTACTACTGTTATTAGCGATCCTAAAAACATTCAGCATCTCGGTGCCGATCTCGTAGTCGACACAAGAGAACAAAATCTGCCTGAAATACTTAAAAAAGAAGAAACGGAAGGCAGAGCCGTTGATATTGCTATTGACTGCCTTGGAGGTCAAAATCTTGGTGATTGTCTGCCATATGTAAAATATGGTTGTCGTTGGATAGTAATTGCGGCTCTTGCCGGAGCAAATACAAATATAGACCTTAAAAATATTTACAAAAAGAATATCAGAATTGTTGGCAGTACGCTTCGTTCACGCACTCCTGAAATGAAAGCTGAAATTCTTTCCAAGCTTGTCAATGAGGTTTGGGAAAAGGTAGCGGACGGCGAGATAAAGCCTACTGTATATAAAGTGCTCCCGATTACAGAAGCTGAAGAGGCACACGATATTCTTTACCGTGGTGAAAATATAGGCAAGGTAGTGCTAAAGGTACAATGAAGATTGTAGCATTAAAATACGGAGAATCCGTATTCGGTGAAAACCATATTTTTAAAGGTGGCAGAAAGGATGTTCTTTTGCCGATTTCATTTACAATCTACCTGATACAAACCGAAAATAAAAACATACTTGTGGATGTAGGTTGCGATGATGGTGCAGGTTTTGAAATGTCGTTATTCAAAAAGCCGGTTGATGTATTAAAAGAATACGGACTTTTGCCAAAGGACATTACTGATGTTATCATCACGCATTCACACCACGACCACATAGAAGCTATCGGGTATTATGAAAATGCCACTATACACATTCAAAGAAACGAATATGTTGCCGCAAGGAAGTACATTCCGGCAAGCTTTATCGTTCATTTGATTGACGATGAATTTTCATTAGCGGAGAATTTAACTATAAAGAAAATTGGTGGACATTCCGTTGGATCCTGTATCGTTTTAGCAGATAACTATGTGCTGTGCGGTGATGAATGCTATTATGAAAAATGCTTAACTGACAAAATTTGTACAGGTTCATCCTATAACGAAGAAGAGAGTGAAAAATTTATCGTAGAATTCAGCAAAAATAAATACATTCCTCTATTGTTTCATGATAGCAAAATTTTGCAAGGAAGGTTAGGTTATTCTATTATTATAAACTAAATATTATAATCAAGATGGTAATTCAATAAGGATTATCTTCTTGTGCTTTCTATGAATAATTCTTTCTAATGCGGAAAAATATTCAAGGGGCGTACCGCAATCAAATCGGTACGCCCTAAATTTTAGGTTACAAAAATTTTTAAAAATATTAGATTTACCCTTGACAAAATTCCTATTAAGATAAGTTTGGATAACAGTTTTTAAAATTAATTAATATATTTTTTTATAAGTTGAATGAATTCTGTTTTTGAGTTAACGTTACAAAGTTCAAAAAGTTTATTTAACTTATATTTTATGCCATTTACAGACATATGATATTTTTCTGCAAGCTCAAAGTAAGTTGTTCCTTTGATTAAGGAGCGAAGCATATCCAATTCAGTTTTGTCACAACGATTGAGAAGTTTTTCTACATTAAGCATCTCACTTACTTCAGTGTCAGAATAAAAAGAATCATCAGTTGTTGCGATAGCTGATGTTGCTTCATTAAACGATGAAGGCATAACAGGTAAATTGTCAGTTGTATCTCCTGGAATGATGCTTGAAGCAAGTTCTAATTTTATGTTGGATGTTGGGAAATCTTTTTGAAGAATTTTATATAAGTTGATTGCAGCCTTTCCAAAATCCGTATAACTAGTTCTTAAATTTGTGATGCTTGGTGTGAATTTTTTTGCGAGTTTTGTTTCTCCGCAACTTACGATAAATGGTATTTCTCTGTTATCATTACATAGAAAGCGAACAAGGGAAATTGCTGCGTAGTCATTTGCACAAATAACAGCATCGTATTTATCTGCATTTGAAACAAAAGTTTTATAGCATTCTTTCAAATTTGCATTGTTAAAATATATATCGTCTTCATGTTCTTTGCATTTGATAAAACAATTTTTTCTGTATGCATCAGATGCAGAGTTTGGATTAATGCCATACATAGCAATTTTAGTTTTATTATATGACATAAGATAAGCATAAAGATTATACATATCAGCGGAAATATCAGAAGATACTATACTATAATTTTTTCCGTTTAATGGGCTCTCAAGGTTACCTAAAACAATAATGTTCTTATTAAATCTTTGTTTACAGGTATCTATAATAGATTCAATCCAATTTGAGTTTGAACCTACCAATAATATAGCATCATCGCCCTCAATGGAAAAATTCTTTGTTTCCTGTATAGAATCTATCATTACTATGTTAAATCGTTTTGTGCGTTTTTCTTCAAGTAAGCCATCTATTATATGCTTGTACCAATTAGTTGTAGAGTAGCCAGGTTCTCCTAATAAATAGAACATAAAATACACACCTCCACAATTAATTTTATCACACATTAGAGTATAAAACAAGCAAAAAAACATGTATTATTATGCAATGAAATTTGGCTTGAAGATTGCTTGAAATTTTATATAATTATAATATATATATATAGGAGGATTGTTTTATGAGTGTAAAAGTAAACAGACAAAAACAAAGTATCCCTACTTATGTTCCGGCAAAAGCTATAAAACTCCCAATGTTTTTTGAACATAAGCCGTATCAGGGAGCAAGCGGAAGATTATATCCATTGCCATTTTCGGACAGCATAAGTGATGATAAAAAGGATGTCGATTATGATATTATCACACTTGAGAATGAGTATATTAAGACTCAGGTTGCACCCGAATTGGGTGGTAAGATTTTAAGAGGTCTTGATAAAGTTGGAAATTATGATTTCATATACTACAATGAAGTTGTAAAACCTGCTCTTGTTGGTCTTGCAGGTCCGTGGATTTCTGGCGGTATTGAATTTAACTGGCCGCAGCATCACCGTCCTACAACATATATGCAGCTTGAGGCTTGTGTTGAAGAGAATGAAGATGGTTCAAAAACAGTTTGGACAGGTGAAGTGGATCCATTTTATAGAATGAAAGGAATGGCTGGTATAACTGTTGATCCTGGACGTTCATACATTAAAGCAAAAATTAAAGTATATAACCGTACAGAACAGAAACAGATTTTTATGTGGTGGGCTAATCTTGCGGTTCCTGTTAATGAAACATACCGAACAATATTCCCACCTGATGTAGAATGGGTAAACGACCACGACAGAAGATGCATAATGAGTTGGCCTATTGCTAAAGGTATCAACCATTCTGCCCGTCCTTTTGATTTCGGTGATGGTACAGATATTTCTATGTATGAAGCAATCAAAGTTCCGTCATCATTCCTTGTATCGCAGGGACAGTCAGATATGGACTTTGTGGCAGGTTATGACGGCGGAAAGCAAAAAGGAATTGCAACTGTTGCAAATCATCACATTTCTCCAGGTAAAAAAATGTGGCATTGGGGAATGGGTGATTTCGGTGATATGTGGTGTTCAAACCTTACAGATGAAAACGGTCCGTACATTGAACTTATGACAGGTGTGTTTACAGATAATCAGCCTGACTTTACATGGATTGCACCTTACGAAACAAAAGAATTTGAACAGTATTGGTATCCGATTCGTGATATTGGTGATGTTAAAAACGCAAGCATTGATGCGGCTGTAAATGTTGAAGTAAGAGGTGAAAACTTATTCTTCGGTTTTAATGTTACAGGTACATTTAACAATGCGACTGTTGTTGTTAAAAACAAGGGTAATATCATATTTGAAGAAAAGGGTAATTTCACTCCTGATAAATCATATCAGAAAGAACTTCCTATGAATGGAATGAATATCGAGGATATATCAGTTGCTCTTATTGCAGAAAACAATAAGGTTCTTATTGCGTATGAAACATATATCAGAGGACAGAAACAACCTATTGAACCAAGAATGCCGGTACTTAGACCATGTGAAATTGAAACAGTTGAAGAATTGTACATCAACGGATTGCATCTTGAACAGTATAAACAGCACAACTATAATTCAGTTGATTATTACCTTGAAGGTATAAAGAGAGATAATGGTGATATTCGTTGTAATACTGCAATGGCAAGATATTGCTTTAAAAACGGTCAGTTTAATGAGGCTATTTCATATGCAGATGTTGCAATCGAAAGGCTTACTTCAAGAAATCAACACCCTAGTGATGTAGAAGCATTTTATTTGAAGGGTATGGCACTCAAATATCTTGGAAAACTTGATGATGCTTATGATACATTATATAGAGCAGCATGGGATTATAGTTATAGAAGTGCTGCACTTTTTGCTCTTGCTGAAATTGATTGTATGAAGGAAAGATTCGCTGATGCACTTAGAAACCTTGATGAATCAATGTCGCTCAATAATGGTCATACAAGAGCAATGAATTTGAAATCTGCAATATACAGAAGACTTGGAGAAAACGAAAAAGCAATTGAAATTGCAAATCAGGTATTAGAACTTGACAAACTTAACATGCTTGCAAGAGTTGAACTTTCAATGAATAAGGACATAGTTGAAATGTTTGATTCAAAGCCGGAAAACTTTATTGATATTGCAACAGCTTATGTAAACGCAGGCTTTTATCAGGATGCAATTTCTGCTCTTGAAATTTCAGAAAAAGCTTATCCTCTTTATGAGTACTATAAAGCATATTGTTATACAATGCTTGGCAATACAGATGCTGCTATGAATGCAATTAAAGTTGCAGAAACTATGGATGAGGAATATTGTTTCCCATCAAGAATTGATGATATTGCGGTTCTTGAAAATGCAATAAATATGTGTAATAAGTCTGCTAAAGCAAACTATTATTTGGGTTGTCTGTTCTATGACAGATTTGGTTATGACAAGGCGATTTCTCTTTGGGAAAACGCAGTCAGCATAAATCCTGAATATGCAAAGGCTTACAGAAATCTTTCTCTTGCATACTTTGACAAGAAGAATGATTTTTTTGGTGCAAAAGTGTGTATGGAAAAAGCACTTGAATTTCTTCCTACTGAACCAAGACTTATCATGGAATACCAACAGCTTCTTAAAAATATGGATTATTCACCTGAAAAACGCCTGGAAATGTATGAAAAATACAACGACTTGATGTTAATGAGAGATGATTGTTATCTTGATAAGATTACTTTAAAATGTCTTGTAGGCGATTATGCAGAAGCTATTGATATGGCTAAAAAACGTCGTTTCCATATTTATGAAGGCGGTGAGGGAAAACTTACCAAACAACATGCTTGGATGCATGTTTTGTATGGCAATAAGCTTACAGAATCAGGAGAATATGACAAAGCGGAAGAAATTTATAAGAATGGAATAAATATGCCGAAATCATACGGCGAAGCAAAGACATTCTTTAATCAGGAGGCTCATATTTTCTATTACCTTGGTCAGCTTTTGGAAAAACAGGGTAAGGATGCTAAAGCTTGTTATGAAGAAGCAGCAGTATATAAGGCAGCAGTATCTGAGCTTTCATTGTTCAGAGCTTTGGCACTCAGAAAGCTTGGAATGTTTGCAGAAGCAAGAAAGGTTTTAGAAGAAATGCTTTGTACTGCAGAGAACTTTATTGTAAATAGTGACAGAAGAACATATTATGGTGTTGGTTCTCCGTCACCGTTACCGTTTGAAGATAATATTATAAAGAATAATTTATTAAGCGGATATACACTTAAAGCATATGCACTTTTAGGTCTTGGTAAATTTAACGAAGCTGATAAGTACATTAATATGGCTAAGGAAATTCAAAAATATGAATTCCCAATTCATGCTTTCGATAGAATCAAAAAAAGTGTTATCAACTAAAAGCTAAAAGGTGGTTTTAAAGTGATAAATTTCATTATAATTGGCGGAGGCTGGCGTGCGGAGTTTTATCTTCGCATCGCCCAGACTTTGCCTGAAATATTCAATATATCTGCAATTTATATTAGAAATTCGGAAAGAGCAAATTATATTCGGAAACAATTTAATGTAAAAATTGTAAATACAGTTGATGATGCTTTGAAAACACCATTTGATTTTATAGTGAATTGTATCAATAAAGATGATATATCTGATTTGTCGGTGGAATTGGCTGACAGGGGTTATTATGTACTTGCCGAAACCCCTGTCACAAAACCGCAATCAGGATCGCATAATTATAAAAATATTCAAATTGCAGAGCAGTTTCATTTGAAAGGTACATATCAGGCAATAAAAAAGATTATATATATGGGAATTGTAGGAAAGGTAAACCATATCAATCTTTCTGTATGTCACGATTATCATGCAATGAGTCTGATTCGCTTTTTGCTTAATGATTATGAAAAGCCGGAACTGCTTGGTGAATATGATATAGATGACTGCATGATAAGAACCAATGGAAGAGAAGGTGAATTGGAAAATAAAAATATTGAAAAAACAACTCAAAAAATCAAAATATTTAAGTTTAAAGATGCAACTGTAGTTTATGACTACAATATCGAACAATATTTTTCACCAATAAGAAAAGACAGAATTTTAATTAGAGGAACAAAAGGCGAAATTGAAAACAATCAGGTAAGATATCTTAACTCTCAAAACGAATTTGTGTGCAGTGAAATAAGATTTATAACTTCAGGTCTGCTTGATGGTTTTTATAACGATAAAATTACTTTTGAAGATAAAATCCTTTTCAAATTCCCTTATGGCAAGGCAAGACTTACTGAAGAAGAAACGGCGATTGCTGATTGTCTTGTGAAAATGAGGCAATATATAGATGACAGAGATGAACTATATAGTTATTTAAAAGCTTTTGAAGATTATAATTTCTTTCAATATGAATAATAGCTGGAGAAAAAATATGAAGATTATTAGTTTGAGTGACAAAGATTTGTTATGAATCTAACCTCAACGATTTTGGGTGTTGTTGCAATACCTCTAAGTGGCTTTATAGGTGAAATTTTAATGATTCCTTTTGGTACGGGTACATTTCACCCTACTCATTGGTTAATGAGTTATGTTTTTGCTGTCTTTTCAAATGTATTAATTGAAGGTTTTACTGTTAAAATTATATTTAAGCATAGTTTCAAAAAAATGTTTTGGTGGTTATTTGTTGCGAATGCAATAAGTGTTATCACAGTATATTACTACCGTCAATTAAGTTTTGTCCATTCATCATCCATAAACCATTTTCTGAACTCATCGGCAGAGAGTTTTCCATCTCTGTATGCGATGAGTTTTTCTCTTGATTTAATTTTCCAGACTTCGAATTCTGTTTTAAGAAGTGGGTTACGACTAACTCTGGTGTTATAACGTCTGCGTGCAGCATAAAAATCTGATTCGATATCCGGCAATTTACTTCTGTATGTTTTAAGGGGACCTACAACAGAACATTTATCTTTGCTACTAGGAATAACTCTGTCGCAATAAATGGAATCCGCTCTTTTTTGAGCGACAAATGGTTTGTTACAGTTTTTACATAATCTTATTGGTAAGTTTTTTTCTAACACCGTATAGAATTCATAATACATAGCAGTGATAACTTTATCTGAAAACAAGCAGTCTATTATTTCATCACTACCAATAGGGCCTGAAGTCAGTATTTTTGAATTCTCCGCTTCTCCGATGCTTGTGCCGGGGTGTATAGGGAATTCTAAACCAAAATAAAACAATTTTCGGCTATTATTTAAAGAGTTCAGCCTTGATTTGCCAGAATAACCGTTAGAAATATTGCAGAGTTCATAAATATCTTCTTTCAAATGCTTGATATCAGTTAAGAAAACATCAAGCATAAATTTAACACATAGATTCCAGAAATATGATTTATGTTCCGATTGGTTAGGTTCGTCATTAATTTTTGAAACTGCCTCTGAAAGCTCTTTGTACTCTCCTTTGCGAAAGTAATTAACAAAATGGGTAAGGTAGCTTTGAGTATATCGTGGATGAAGTTCGGTAATCATCTCAAGTATTTTATGGACAATTTCACGGAGATAAATACAATATTCATCCATATTGTATATCGCAGTTAAAAATTCATTATAAGTATCTATTGTTTTATTATCTAAATATAGCATATACGCACTGGTGAGTTCATTAAATGCTTTATATGCCTCATCTTGCGAAATATTAATAGCTGCAGTAAGAGATTGTCCTAACGGGAATTCAGCACCAATATAATCGGGATGAAGTTTGAAATTGTTAAAAGCAAATTGCATATATGTTCCTTTATTATATATAGCGTAAAAAGGTTTCATATTCATACCTCCTTGTACACAATTTGCATTCTCTAAAAAATATTATATACAAACTATCGACAAATGTCAAGTCTTTGTGTTATGATTATGTATGCAATCTAGAAATATAATTGCAAATTACATACCATTTGTTTATAAAGGTATTAAAAATTGCTCCTTGACAACGCCCTGTGGGCTGCATAGTGAAATCTGATACATACAATCTTAACTGAGCTTTTCAGCAAATACGCCATGACATAATACATATTGACGAGCGAAAAATATTTGTCTGATAATATGGTTTGGCTTACCATATGCGAAGACGTTAAGATTTGATAATGATACTCCCGTATTGAACGCTTATCGGCATTGTGCGGCGCACCCATCAGCATGGGACGAGAGGGAACGACTCTGTGGAACTGTTTGCTACGGTCATCAGATTTTTCAGAATAAATTTTTGAATTTCTGGAAATCATTAGATATACAGAGAGGAGTTTTATATGGAAACCACTTTCAATATCGATGATTTCAGAGATTTAAGAGACTTAACGGTTGATGTAACAAAACCATTAGACAAGAGGCTTAAACAGTATGTTATGGATGTAAAAAATCCGCGTATGGTACGAGTTGGCGATATTCTCGTACAAATTGAATTCGCCGGCAAGAAGAGTTTTTCTGATGCTTTGTCGGCAGCTATACAAATATAATAATTAATGTTACGGAGGTATATATCATGAAAAACTTAAATTATAATTCAAACAAGGAGCATGCTCCTGTACATAAACCATTATGGAAGGTTGCTCTTTATACCACAATTTCAAATGTAGATAACAATGAAAATAATTCAGTAGTTTCACAACGTAAAATGGTTGAAGAATATATGAATCTACATCCCGACATGGAATTCTATGACACTTATGCGGATAATACTTATATAGGGTCGGTTTTTAAAAGACCTGAGTTTATGCGTATGATGAAAGACATTATTGCCGGAAAGATAAATTGTGTTATTGTAAAAGATTTATCACACTTTAGTAGGCATTATATGGATTTTGAAATTTATATTAACGACTTAACGATGAAATATAAAGTTCGTTTCATAGCTATTAATAATGCGATTGACACAATTAAAGATGTGACAAATAAGTATATTTTTGTAAATTAATTTTGAGGTCGAAAAGTGATTTGCTTATCACTTGTTGGCAGCTTTCAATATTTCAAGAGGATATTTCAAAATATTTCCTCTTGAAATTCAAACGGTGATATGCTATACTTTTTAGCGTAGAGATTAAGGGTAAATATAATTACCCTGGCATATCGCCGTCAATAAAATAAGACGGAGGTACGCAATATGATAAATTCAAAATATATGGCATACTTAGAGCAGCCTCCCGTAATTAAACCATTATGGAAAGCTGCTCTTTATATTAGACTTTCAAAAGAAGATGGAGACAAAGGCGAAAGTAACTCAGTAACTTCACAGCGTGAAATATTAAAAGAGTATTTAAAACTTCACCCTGATATTGAACTTTATGATATTTATGTAGATGATGGCTGGTCAGGAACGAATTTTGACAGACCTGATTTTACTCGAATGATGGAAGATATTTATGCAGGTAATGTGAACTGCGTTATCGTAAAAGATTTATCAAGATTTGGCAGAAACTACACGGATAGCGGTAACTATCTTGACAATGTTTTTGTAAGACTTCGAGTTCGTTTTATAGCCCTTAACAATGGTGTTGATACAGCGTCTAACAATATGAATGCTGCAACACAATGTATTTCGGTAGGTGTAACTAATGTTATCAACGAAAGTATTGCTGCAACAACTTCAGTAAATGTACGCGGGACACTTAATGTGAATCGTGCACAGGGTAAATTTATTGGTTCTTTTGCAACTTACGGATATTTAAAGGATCCGAACGACCACCATAAATTAATTATTGATGAAGACGTTGCACCTATTATCCGTATGATTTTCAAAAAATTTATTTCGGGCAGAAGTATTATTGGAATAGCGAAGGATTTAAATGAAGAAGGAATTCCAAACCCATCAATGTATAAACAACTCAAAGGTTTTAACTATAAGCATCCTGTTGGAAAAAGTAATGATGGATTATGGCCTGATAGTTCTGTCAGAAGAATACTGAAAAACGAAATGTATATTGGCAATATGGTTCAGGGGAAAAATACTACTATGAGTTATAAAATAAAGCAATGTCGTGCTATATCCAAAGAGGAATGGACGATTGTTGAGGGCACACACGAGCCTATTGTTAGTAAAGAAATTTTCGAAAAGGCACAATCATTGTTTAATAAAAGCATCCGTGTAGCACCGCAGAAAAGAGAGGTGGATTTGTTTTCGGGATTTGTCAAATGTGCAGATTGCCATAGGGCAATGCATAAAAAGACAAACGCTCATTCATATGCCACATATCATTACTATCGTTGTGCAACTGAAAGGAAAATGAAAAAGAACTCTTGCGGTAATCATACAATAAGAATTGATAAGCTCGAAGAAATAGTTCTTGCTACAATTCAGCAAATGATTTACGCTGCAGTTGATATGAATAAGTTGCTTGAGGAAATTAATGCATGCAGCTCACGAAAAAAAGAATCAACTCATTTAATAAAAACCATAGAAGCACAAACTGCCGAACGGGAAAAATGTATGAGGATGATGGTTGATTTATATCCTGACCTTAAGAATGGAATAATCAACCAGGAAGAATATTTAATCTTAAAGCAGAATCTCACTGACAAAATAGAAAATCTTGATAAAATGATAGCAAACCTGACTGAAACAGCCAGAAGCTACGAAGAAGGCGTTGGTGAGGAGAATGAGTTTATAGCTCACTTTAAAAAGTATGGAACTTTAAAAAAACTTACAAGAGATGTTTTGATGGAATTAGTGGAAGAAATTCTGGTGCATAAGGACAAGCGGATAACGATTGTATTTAAATTCGAGGATCCGTATAAGGAAGCTATGGACTATATCGAAATGAATAAGGATATCATAAAAACCGCATAAGTTAAAAACTCCTGCATTCTAAAAAATTGCAGGAGTTTTGCTTATAATATGGGGTTAAAAAATTCGCTATTCTTCCACTAATGTTCATTATCGCCTCGAAAACTTGCTAAAATAGACCTTTTCAGACAAAAAATGACAGGTAGATGTTAAGGATACACCATAATTGATGAAAATGGGATATAAATGAGCTTTTTGGCCTCAATTTGTAGTGCAAAAAATCGCCGTTTGTGCAAAGCGTATATAATTTGAATAAAAAATGTACAAAATAAACAAAATTAAAGAAATTTATGGTGTACCCTTGACATCTTCCCCCGCCGCCATCGACACCATTGGCGCGTACTTTAGGGAAAGCGGCGAGTCTCCCGAAGATTTTGACGCGATAGTGACTGGCGACCTCGGCTACGAGGGTTCGTCCATACTCGTGGATATGCTGATGTCTGGCGGTCTTGATATTTCAAAGCAACATAAGGACTGCGGTCTTCTTATATACGACGGAGAAAAGCAGGACACTCACGCAGGCGGCTCGGGGTGCGGTTGCTCGGCGGTGGTGCTTGCGGCACACTTTTTGCCAAAGCTAAAAAGCGGCGAGATGAAGAAGATTCTTTTTACCGCCACGGGCGCAATGATGTCGCCGACGAGTCTGCTTCAGGGACTCACCATCCCCGGAATCGCTCATCTGTTAAAGCTCGAATCGGCGCAAGGGGGATAAGCTTATGATGAATTATATATGGGCGTTTGTTGTTGGGGGGCTTTTTTGCGTTATTGCGCAAATACTCATCGACAGGACAAAGCTTACTCCTGCGCGAATACTCGTCGGCTACGTTGTGGCAGGTGTGATACTCACCGCTGTGGGTCTTTATCAGCCCCTCGTCGACTTCGCGGGCAGCGGTGCAACCGTGCCGCTAACGGGCTTCGGCTACGCACTCGCCTGCGGTGTGCGTGAGGCGGTCGAGAAGGAGGGACTATACGGCGCTCTGCGCGGCGGTCTTACCGCCACAAGCGCAGGGATCGCCGCCGCGATGTTCTTCGGCTTGATTGCATCTCTCGTTTTCAAGGGTAAGCCGAAGTGAGGGAATTCGCGCCTTTTTGAAAAAAGGAGCCCCAAAAACTTTTAGGAGCGCGAAGACCCGTCTTCGCGTAGGTAAGGGGACTTGATTAGGTCTACTCTCTAAATTTTATCAGTTTTATTAGGAGCATTATCTCAACCTTTAACGGATATTCGTTCAAACTGCTCGACCACATTTTTCGCGGCGCTCTGCTTGGGGCCCACCACCGCCAAGCGCGCCTTGTCTGTAGTAAGCGTTCGGGTATGGGTCGATATTTCACTCGCCACAAAACCTCACGCGCGCCTTGCCCGTGGGTGCTACCCGCCGCGCTGTATGGGAGCCGACCCTTGTCGGCCGCGCGTTTCGCCTGTCGGGGCGCCCCGACCGCGTTTTGCCCGCGGGGGGCGTCCCCGTAAAAAAGAACGGCTCTCGCCGTTCTTTTTCATTTCTATTCGCACAAAATCAAACCATTTCGGGAATGAGCTTGTCAAGCCACTCACATGCCGCGCTCATTTCCTCGGGCTTCACTCCCTTAAGGAAAGGAAGACCTCCCTTGATATAAAGCACGTTATCAAACACGTTTGCGCCCGCTTCCTTGATCTTGTTCTTAAGCGCCTCGGCGCCTGCCTCGGGACCGTCGATTATAAGAGCCACGTTATTTGCGCGCTCCTTTGTAAGCTCGCCTGCAAAGCGCTCAAGCGCGGTATCAAGTGTCTTTGACACGCTTGCTACGATTACTACCATTCTTTCCTTATTACAGGAATATGCAGGGGGAATCTTATCGTAGCTGTTGGCTACGTCGCTTGCGTACTTCGCAACTATCTCCTGTGCGAGTGTGTGAAGCTTGCCTTTGCCTGAATAAACAAGTGCTCTGAGTTTCATATTGTCTCCATTCTGCCGTCATTATGGCGGCTACGTTTATTTTTCACTCCGACAGTATCGGAGAACTTTTACCTTTTCATTGTAACGAGTCTTTTTGCGCCCTCAAGGAGCTTTTCGAGGAAGATATCCGCTTCTTCAAGAGTGTTTTCGGGACAAAGCGACACGCGTATAGTCGAGTCCGCGTCCTTTTCGCTGAGTCCGAAGCTTATGAGAGTTCCCGAGATATGACCCGTATTTGACGAGCAAGCAGAGCCGCTTGACACGTATATTCCCTCAGACGAGAGGTAGTGAAGCATAGTTTCGCTTTTTATATTCGGGAGCTTTATGCTCACAATGTGCGGCGCCCGCTTTGCTTCGGGGAGATTCAGCGAAAATCCGCTATACTCTCCTCCCTTGCCGATAACGTCGCATATACGGTCGCGCACCACGGTCATTTTCGTTATATCGCTGTCAAGCGTTTTCGCCATTTGTGCCGCTGCCGCGCCGAATCCCGCGATACCTACGGTATTTTCGGTGCCCGAACGGAAGCCCTTTTCCTGCCCTCCTCCAAACACGGTCGGGGAGAGCTTTCTTGCCTTGAAGACCGCGGGGTCAACGTACAACGCACCCACACCCTTGGGCCCGTGTATCTTATGTGCCGACAGGGTTATCATATCCGCGCCGAGTGACATCGGAGTGAATTTTAATTTCATAAACCCCTGTACCGCATCTGTATGTACGAGGGTCTCGCGATTCTTTGACTTTACTATCTCCGACACCCGTTTTATATCGTTGACCGCGCCCGTTTCGTTATTGACCATCATCACGCTGACTATCACGGTGTTCGCGTCAGTCTCGCGCTCAAGGGTATCGTAATCAAGTACGCCGCCGACGGTTTTGAGTCTTACCACCTTGTACCCTTGCTCCTCAAGTCTTCCTGCGGCTTCAAGAACGGCGGGATGCTCGCTATCGGACACTATTATTTTTTTGCCGGGAGTAAACTTTTTTGCGTAGCACGCGCCGAGCAGCGCGAGGTTATCAGCCTCCGTACCTGAGGCGGTAAATATGAGTCTGCTGTCACCGAGGGATGAGACTCCGCGCACACCGAGAGCCGTAAGCACCTCGCTTCTTGCGCGGGTGACGAGCTTTTCAGCCTCTACTCCGAGAAGATGCTTTGACGAGGGATTTCCCCACGCCGAGTCCATAGCCTCAAGCATTCTTTCTCTCGCGGCGGGAGAAAGTGCGGTGGTGGCGCTGTTATCAAAATAGATATTACTCATTTTTCAAGTGTCATTCCGTCAGCCATATAGATAACATCCTCTATATGCTCGTCGTATCTGTCGGTGCGAGCCGTATATGTGAACACGTAAACCTCGGGCTGCGACGTGAATATCGCGGTGTTCTGCGCGTAGCATACTATCTGCATAAACTTGTACTCAACGCCGCCGATGCTTACGGTATAGATATACTTTTTGGCGGGAAGTCCGCAAAGAGTCGTATCCGTTCCCTCTTCCTCGTATTTAAGCTCACCGAGACCTGCCGTGAAGTCCTCGGCATACTTGCTCCAATACTCCTCTGCCGAGTGCACGTCTGCAGAGTCGAAGCCCATTACCGACACGTTCGAGGTATCAAAGTCACTGACCTTAGCAGAGGTTATCCCACTCTGCTCCATCACGGTCCAGTCCTTTACCATATAGAAATTGTATCCCACTCCGTCTGCCGATATCTCAACGCATCCCTCGGGTGCGTTTTCATCTGTCTCTGCGCACGAGGCGAGAGCAAGCACGGCAAGCGCCGCGAGTATAAGCATAAGAAGCTTCAGTATTTTATTCATTTTGAGTTCCTCCTGCGGCACACGCCGCACACAAATCGTACTGTCTGTATTATACTTGAAACTTGCCGTGATGTCAACTTGCTAATTGTAAATAAATATATTATATACTAAAATAATTGACACGGGGCGTGTTTTGTGCTATAATGTATATTCGTAAAACTATGTCTTATGAAATGTGGAGGTCTGTATGATTCGCAGTATGACGGCGTTCTCAAGATGCTTTGAGAGCACCGCTTCCAAAAACATCACGGTCGAATTAAAGTCGGTAAACAACCGCTATCTCGATTGCTCGGTAAAGGTTTCAAGAGCCTTTTCGTTCCTTGAGGACAAAATAAGAAAGTACGTGAGCGAGTGCGGCATCAGCCGCGGCAAGCTCGATGTCTACGTCGGAGTTGAGGTGACCGAGGACTCGGGAGCTCTCGTTGACGTTGACATTCCCTTCGCAGAAAGCTACGTAAACGCGCTCAAGAAGCTGCGCGACACCTTTGGTCTTGCCGACGATATTTCGGTCATGACGGTGGCTCAAAACCGTGAGATATTCACGGTTACGAGAAAAGAGGAGGACGTTGAGGCGGCGTGGCAGGAGCTGTTGCCCGTGCTTGACAAGGCGGTAGCCGAGTTTATCGCAATGCGCGAGTCGGAGGGTGAAAAGCTGAGAGCTGACATTCTCGGAAAGCTTGCGGGCATTGAAAAGATAAAAGCCAAGATCGCGGAGTATTCCGAGACCGACATCAAGACCTACCGCGAGCGCTTTGAAACAAAGCTCAAGCAGGCTCTTGCGGACTCGAAGATAGACTTAAACGAAAATCTCGTGCTTACCGAGTGTGCGATATACGCCGACAGAGTAGCGATAGACGAGGAAATGGTAAGACTCGACTGTCACTTCGCGGCGTTCAGGGATACACTAAACGAAAACGTACCCGTCGGAAGAAAGCTCGACTTCTTGCTTCAGGAGATAAACCGCGAGATAAACACCACGGGCTCCAAGTGCAACAACGCCGAGATCGCCGCTTTGGTGGTCGAGGTCAAGAGTGAGCTTGAAAAGATACGCGAGCAGATCCAGAACATAGAGTAAGGAGCTTGATTGTATGAAATTTGTAAACGCAGGCTTTGGCAATATGATAGCCGTTGAAAGAATAGTAGCGCTTGCCTCGCCCGACTCCGCGCCTATCAAGCGTATAGTTCAGGACGCGAAGGACGACGGACGCGCGATCGACATCAGCTGCGGCAGACGTACCCGCTCGGTGATCATCACCGACAGCGATCACGTTATTCTGTCCGCGGTACAGCCCGAAACCCTATCGGGAAGACTTAACGGAAAGCCCGACACGGGCGACGATCCCGATGAGGAAAACGATTAATTTCGTTTATTCGGGCGAATAATCAATTTGAATTTTCAGGGCACGCGCCCTCAAAAGAAGATATTTATTTTTTATCGCCGGGGATCCGGCACGGAGGACATTATGGTTTACCCATCTATTGACGAATTGACACAGGACAAGTTTAACAGATACACTCTCGTGGTTGCGACAGCAAAATGCGCGAGAATGGTAACCGACGAATACGTTCGTCAGCGCGAGGTTGCCGAAAAGCTCCTTTCCTCAAACAAGGAGAGTGAAAAGAGCCTTGCGGCTATGATAAAGCGCGAGCTGCGCGACGACAAGGCGGTAAAGACCGCCATCGACCGCATTAAGTCGGGCGAATTCAAGGTTGACGAGACGAGCGTATTTTTTGACGAATCCACTCTTGACTGACTCATATACGGGAGCACCCCGTATTCGCATTATTTGTGCCGTATTTCCGGCAAAACGGAGTAATTTATGAAAGTGACCGACGAGGCGGTTTACGCCGGTGTGTACGTTCTCGATCTGCCCCTGACGGCAGATAAAATATACGATTACGCCGTGCCGCACGAGCTGCGGGACAGCGTAAGGCCCGGCTCTGTCGTCAAGGTCCCTTTTTCAAAAGGAAACAGAAGTCGGCTCGCCGTTGTGGTACGGCTTGGCTCACATTGTGAATATAAAAACGTCAAGCCCGTGCTTGCGGTCGCTACCGACCGCGTTTCTCTAAGTGAGGAAATGCTCGGGCTATGCGCTTTTTTGAAGGAGCGAACCTTCTGCACCTTTACCGACGCCGTCAGATGCGTTGTCGGTCCAATTGACAAAATTGCGGCGGGAAAGCTTTCGGCGGTGCGCGAGTACTCCTACTTCATCACCGACACAGGCAGGTCTGCCACGATCAGAGGAAGTCTCAGGCAAAAGATCGTCGCGGCGCTCTCGGCGTGCTCTCCTATGTCCGAAAAGGAGCTTCGCGAAAAGCACGGAGCAAACGGCACGGTCTTAAAAAAGCTGACGGAGGACGGACTTATCGGAAGGCTCGAAAACGAGCGCTTCAGAAACTCCTACGACCGCAGGTTCGCCTCCCCCGAGCCGAACGTTTTGAGCGACAGTCAACGGGCGGCGTTTGAGGATATCGCGTCGGCTCTCAGATCGGACAAGGCAAGTGCCGCGCTTCTGTACGGAGTTACGGGAAGCGGAAAGACAAGAGTCATCAAGGCGCTTATCGACGAAACGGTCAGACTCGGACGTACCGTTATAGTGCTTGTTCCCGAAATTTCACTTACTCCGCAGACGGTAGACCTGTTCTGCTCATATTACGGCGACAGAGTCGCCGTTCTTCACTCCTCACTCTCCCCCGCCGAGCGCTTCGACGCAAGGCGCAGGATCGAAGCGGGCGAGGTCGACGTGGTCATCGGAACGAGAAGCGCCGTCTTTGCGCCACTCAAAAATCTCGGACTGATAGTTCTCGACGAGGAGCAGGAGCATACCTATAAATCGGATATGTCTCCTAAATACCATACAAAAGACATTGCAAGATTCCGCGCGGCTCATCACAAGGCGCTTATGCTTCTCTCGTCTGCGACACCCTCCTTCGAGAGCTTCCGCAAGGCAGAGGTCGGAAAGTATAAGATGGTAAAGCTTACCGAGCGTTACGGAAAGGCTACTCTGCCCGAGGTAATCTTCGCGGACAGGCGGCTCGACTCGGCAAACGGTAACACCTCGGTTATCGGCAGTGTGCTTGAGGATGAGATACAAAAAACTCTTGATGCCGGTGAGCAGGCAATCATCTTCGTAAACAGGCGAGGATACAACAACTTCGTATCCTGTGTAATGTGCGGCGAGGTAATAACCTGCCCCAATTGCAGCGTATCACTCACGCTTCATAAGCGAAAAAACAGTCAGGGCGGCACTCTTATGTGCCACTACTGCTCGTACAGGATACCCCTGCCCGACAAATGCCCTGCATGCCAGAGCAAGCATCTGAATTTCAAGGGCTACGGAACTCAGCTTGCCGAAAAAGAGCTTGCCGAAAAGTTCCCGAGGGCAAGAATTCTCCGTATGGATGCGGACACGGTCTCGGGCAAGGCAGATCACGCTGCGAGTGAGGCTACCTTCAGACACGAGCAGATACTCTCGGATTTCCGAGAGCATAAATACGATATTCTGATAGGAACGCAGATGGTCGCAAAGGGACACGATTTTCCGAACGTCACCCTCGTCGGAGTTGCAGATGCAGACGGTACTCTCTACCTCGACGATTACAGGGCGACCGAGCGCGCTTTCTCACTGCTCACACAGGTCATCGGCAGAGCAGGAAGAGGAAACAAGCCCGGACGCGCGGTCATACAGACCTACAGTCCCGACAACGAAACGCTTGCCTACTCGGCAAAGCAGGACTACGAGGCATTTTACAATAGCGCGATAAAGCTCCGTGAAAGGCTGGTCTTCCCGCCGTTTTGCGACTTTGCCCTCGTTACCCTTTCAAGTGAAAGAGAGAATCTGCTTTTCAAGGCGGTAAACGAATTTGATCTCCGCTTGCGCGAGCTTATCGGACGCGGCGGCGAGTACTCGGACGTTGCCGCAACCGCATTCAGACCCATCGAGGCTCCCGTTTATAAGGTAAACAACGTCTACCGTATGCGCGTGGTGATAAAATGCAGCTTCGGTAAGCGATTCCGTGAGATGCTGACGTCGCTTATATGCGAATTTTCTCAAAAGTACGCAGACGTTATTTTCTCACCCGATATAAATCCAACGAATATTTAGAAAGTCAGGTTAAAATATGGCTATACTCAACATACTAACAGAAGAAGACCCTACCCTTAGACGCATAAGCCGCAAGGTAGACGAGATAACCCCCAGAATACTTACTCTTCTTGACGATATGAAGGACACGCTTCACAAGGCGAACGGCTGCGGACTCGCCGCACCTCAGGTCGGCGTTCTCAGACGCGTGGTGCTCGTCGAGGTCGAGGAAGGAAAGCTCATCGAAATGATAAACCCCGAGATAGTAAAGACAAGTGGCAAGCAAAACGAGATCGAGGGTTGTCTGTCGCTTCCTCACAAATGGGGTATCACAGACCGTCCGATGAAGGTCACGGTAAAGGCGCTTGACAGAAACGGAAAGCCGTTCACAATTACGGGAGAGGGGCTTCTTGCCCGTGCCTTCTGTCACGAGATAGATCATCTCGACGGCAAGCTCTTTACAGACTGCACGATAGAAATGGTTGACGAGAGCGAGCTTCAGTAAGCTTTTTAAGGAATAAAAACAATATGAGAATACTTTTTATGGGCACTCCCGAGTTTGCCGCCGAGGTGCTTGACGAGATAAACAACGGCAAAAACGAGATAGTCGGCGTTCTCACTCAGCCCGACAAGCCGCGCGGACGCGGATACGAGCTGTCACAGTCTGCGGTGAAGAAATACGCGCTTGAAAAGGGTATCGACGTGTATCAGCCCGAAACCTTAAAGGACCGCGCGTTCGAGGACGAGCTTAAGCGTCTTGACCCCGAGCTGATTGTCCTTGTCGCTTACGGAAAAATACTTCCCGCTTACGTGCTCGACTACCCAATAAACGGATGTATAAACGTACACGGCTCGATACTCCCGAAGTACAGAGGTGCTGCGCCCATTCAGCGCGCTATCATTGACGGCGAAAAGCTCACGGGTATCACCATTATGAAAATGGAGGCAGGGCTTGACACGGGCGATATGATGCTCAAGGAGACCTGCACCATCGAGGAAAACGACAATTTTGAAACGGTCTACGACAAGCTTGTAGTATGCTCAAGACGAGGTATCACACGCGCAATAGAGCTTATTGAAGCGGGCAAGGCGGTATATGAAAAGCAGGATGATTCACTCGCCACATACGCCGAAAAGATAAACAAAGAGGATTGCCTCATAAGCTTCAATACCACGGCAGAGTCAGTTCACAACCGCATACGCGGTCTCTCCCCCTTCCCTCTCGCGTTCACCTATCTTGACTCAAAGCTTCTCAAGATCACGTCGTCCGTGATAGTAAAGCACGACGGCGACAACCCCGACGAGCTTGTCGGTAAGGTTGTTGACACGGATATCAAAAATTCACTTATAACAGTTGCCTGCAAAACGGGACTCATCGGCTTCACCGCTGTTCTGCCCGAGGGCAAAAAGCGTATGAGCGCGGGCGATTTCCTTCGCGGAAAGCCTATTTTGAAGGACACTCTGCTCGGCTGACGCACTAAAAATAACAAACTTGGGATCGGAGATTATTATGCCAATTTATTACGGCTTTGATTTAACCTATCTCGTGCTGGTGCTTCCTGCGGTCATTTTCGCATTCTGGGCACAGAGCAACGTAAACGGCACGTTTAACAAATACAGTAAGCTGACCGTTCCAGGTATGACGGGATATGACAGCGCGAGAGCGATTCTCGACGCGAACGGTCTTCATCACGTCCGAATAGAAAGAATTGCGGGAAACCTCACCGACCATTTCGATCCGAGAAGCAACGTTATCAGACTCTCGGATTCGGTCTACGGTGCAAGCTCTGCCGCGGCAGTCGGAGTTGCCGCTCACGAAGCGGGACACGCGGTGCAGTACGCGGTCAAGTACGCGCCTATGAAGTGGAGAGCCGCTATTATTCCGATAACCAACATCGGCTCAAATTTAGCCATGCCTCTCGTGCTTCTCGGAATCCTGTTTTCCTACCCCACTCTCGCATACGTGGGTGTTGGCGCGTTTGGACTGTCCACTCTGTTCCAGCTTATCACCCTCCCCGTTGAGTTCAACGCAAGCGGACGCGCGATGGAAGCGCTGAAGTCAAGCGGAAGGCTTAACTCTGAGGAAATATCCGCGTCGGGCAAGGTGCTTCGCGCGGCGGCGCTGACCTACGTTGCGGCGCTTGCGGTATCGCTTGCAAACCTGCTCAGACTCATTTCGGTCGTTAACCGTTCAAGAAGACGCTGAATTTTGGAGGTATCGGCTTGTTTGGTGCAAGAGAAGCCGCCTTTCTATCACTTGAAAGGTGCGAAAAACTAAAAAAATATTCAAGCCTTGAAATAGACGCAATGATAAAGAAGCACTCTCTTGAGGGTGCGGAGAAAAACCTGTACGTAAGCCTCGTGTACGGTGTTACCGAGAGACTCTTAACTCTCGACTTCATAATCGGTGCGCTTTCGTCAAGGGATATTGATAAAACCGACCCGTCGGTGCTTATTCCTCTGAGGCTGGGGCTTTATCAGATAATATTTATGGATAAGATCCCGCAAAGCGCGGCGGTCGACACAAGCGTTGAGCTTACCAAGAAGTTTTCAAACCGTGCGGCGGCGAACTACACCAACGCGATACTCAGAAGCTTTCTCCGCGCGACAGGCGGCGCTTGCGGACTCGGTGACGTGCTTGTAGCCGAGCCGTTTGCAAGTAAGCTTGACTCGCTCGGCGAATTTGAAAGAGCTTCGGTCAAGTACTCCTTCCCCGCGTGGCTCTGCAGGCACTTCACCGAGAACTACGGAAGGGACAACGCACCCCTTATACTCTCGGCACTCAACGGCAAGGGCAGACTTACCCTTCGGGTCAACACACTTAAGATCTCGCGTAACGGGCTTATAGAAAAGCTTGCTTCACGCGGCGTTGACGCAAATAAGACCGAATTTTCACCGTTCGGTGTCGATATTCTGGGTTCGAGTGCCGCGGCACTCTCCGACCTCATTGACGCAGGCGAATTCTTTGTTCAGGACGAGGCGTCGCAGATAGCGGCGTGCGCACTTGACGCAAGACCCGACGATAGGGTTATCGACACCTGCGCGTGTCCCGGCGGAAAAAGCTTTTCGTCGGCAATACTTATGGAAAACCGCGGAAAGATCATTTCCTGCGATCTTCACAAGAGCAAGCTGTCGCTCATAGATCGCGGAGCAGAGCGTCTCGGCATTGGCGTAATAGAAACGGTTGAAGCGGACTCGTCAAAGGAAAACGGGTATATCCGAAAAGCTTTCCCCGAGGGCGCGGACAAGGTGCTTTGCGACGTTCCCTGCTCCGGACTCGGAGTAATTGCGAAAAAACCCGAGATACGTTACAAAAGCAAAGAAGATATCAGACGTCTTCCCGATATACAGCTTAAAATACTTAAAAACTGCGCCTCTTACGTAAAGCGAGGCGGCGTGCTGGTATATTCCACCTGCACACTTAACCCCGATGAAAACGAAAATAACGTGCAAAAATTTCTTGAGGAGTTTCCCGAGTTTTCACCCTGTGATTTCGAGCTTCGCTCCGAGTCGGGAGACACAGTCAAAAGCACGGGCGGAATGTTGACGTTATTTCCGCATATAAATAAAACAGACGGATTTTTCATAGCGAAAATGGTAAGGTCATAAAATCAAGGACAATTTGAAAGGCTTAAAAAATGATCACGGATACTCTGAGACCCGACCTGATGTCGATGGAGCTCGCAGAATTAACT
>JAZSOD010000085.1:0-95903 GCA_045536775.1 Eubacteriales bacterium
GGTAAGAAGCTTGAGCAGAAGTACTACCGTCACCACTCCGGTTACATCGGCGGTCTTAAGGAAGTACAGTACAGCACACTTATGAAGACCAAGCCCGAAATGGCTATGGAGCTTGCTGTTAAGGGAATGCTCCCCAAGAACACTCTTGGCGCGCTCGCATTCAACCGTCTTAAAGTTTACGCAGGCGCTGAACACAATCACGCTGCTCAGAAGCCCGAAATTCTCGGCTGATAACAGGAAAGGAATAGAAGAAATATGTATACAAGTGCAAAGCCTTACTTCTACGGCACAGGAAGAAGAAAAAGTTCTGTTGCCCGTGTACGTCTCGTTCCCGGAACAGGCGATATAACCATCAACGGCAAGAACATCGACGAGTATTTCGGTCTTGAAACACTCAAGCTCATCGTAAACCAGCCTTTTGGCGTTACATCTACAACCGGCAAGTTTGACATCATCTGCACCGTTAAGGGCGGCGGACTCACCGGTCAGGCAGGAGCAATCCGTCACGGCCTTGCTCGTGCTCTTCTCCAGGCTGACGAAACCTACAGACCCCTTCTCAAGAAGGCAGGATTCCTCACTCGTGACCCGAGAATGAAGGAAAGAAAGAAATACGGTCTCAAGGCAGCTCGTCGCGCAAGCCAGTTCTCCAAGAGATAATTATTCCCGAATGGGATTTCAGAAACAGCACTCACGTTTGTGGGTGCTGTTTTTACCTTTTATATTGCATTTGCTCTTGTTTTAGTATATAATACTAACATAATCCCTGAAAGGAAAAGCGTATATGTCTAAAGTTAAATGGAGAGGAGGGGCGCTTATTGCGCCGCTGCCTGCGGTTTTGGTGACCTGCGGTACTCTTGAGAATCCCAACGTATTTACTGTTGCGTGGACGGGAATTATTAACACTCAGCCGCCTAAAACCTATATATCTGTACGTCCTTCGCGCCATTCTTACGAGCTTATTAAATCAAGCGGCAAGTTTGTTATAAACCTTGCGTATTCAAAGAATGCTGCAATAGTTGACTACTGCGGTGTACGTTCGGGTAAGGATACAAACAAATTTGCTGACACGGGACTCGAAATTTGCTCGGGTCTTGAACTGACGGACACTCCCGTCCTTGTAGACAGTCCGTTATCTCTTGAATGCATTGTAACCGACGTTGTCCCTCTCGGAACGCACGATATGTTCATAGCCGATATTGTTGCATCGGACGTTGAGGAATCGCTCATAAATGCAGAAGGAAAGCTTCGACTTGACAAAGCCAATCTCCTCGCATACTCGCACGGAGAGTACTTTGAACTCGGCAAGAAGCTCGGCTCGTTCGGATATTCTGTTCGTAAAAAGAATAAAAACGGTAAACGCCGCGGTCAGTATAGCAAAAAATCGAATAAAATGAAGAAAAACACCGACTGAAAAGTCGGTGTTTTTGTTAATTGGTACTTCTCTCTCCAAGAATGATCCTGTATTTTTGATAGAATTCTTCGTATCTGCCTTCGTCAAGAGCGAGCCTGATCTGCTCCATAAGGTCATTGTAGAAATAGAGGTTATGGAGTACAGCAAGACGCATTCCAAGCGTTTCTTTTGCCTTGAACAAGTGTCTTATATAAGAACGCGAGTAATGCTTGCAGGCAGGACAGCCGCAGTTTTCGTCTATCGGTCGACCGTCTGCGATATACTTTTCGTTGAGAAGATTCATTTTTCCGTGCCACGTGAAGATGTTACCATGACGCGCGTTTCTGCTCGGCATTACGCAGTCGAAAAAGTCGACGCCTCTGTGCACTGCTTCAAGTATATTAACAGGTGTACCTACGCCCATAAGATATCTCGGCTTATCGGTCGGCATATACGGCTCAACTGCATCGATCGTCTCGTACATTTCCTCGGCACCCTCGCCAACCGCAAGACCGCCGATAGCATAACCGGGAAGATCAAGCTCGGAAATAGCCTTCATATGATCAATTCTGAGGTCGGCATACGTGCTTCCCTGGTTTATACCGAATAAAAGTTGATTTTTGTTGATGGTTGTTTCAAGTGAATTGAGTCTGTCAAGCTCTGCTTTGCAACGGTAAAGCCATCTTGTAGTGCGTGAACACGACTGCTTAACGTAGTTATACGGCGCGGGATTTTCAATACATTCGTCAAACGCCATCGCGATGGTTGAGGCAAGATTTGACTGGATCTGCATACTCTCCTCGGGACCCATAAATATACGCTTGCCGTCTATGTGAGAAGCAAAGCGTACGCCATCCTCGGTGATCTTTCTAAGCTGTGCAAGCGAAAACACCTGGAATCCGCCGCTATCGGTGAGTACAGGCTTATCCCAGTTGAAAAACTTGTGAATACCGCCCATTTTGTGTATTAACTCATCACCCGGACGCAGATGGAGATGGTAGGTATTCGATAATTCAACCTGACATTTAACGTCACGAAGGTCCATTGTGGAAATGCCGCCTTTGATTGCGGCGCAAGTGCCGACGTTCATAAAAACGGGTGTCTGTATGTCACCGTGAACGGTAGAGAAAACGCCTCTGCGCGCTCTTCCCTCTTTCTTTAATATCTTAAACATTGGTCCTCCAAATAATCAGACTCTTTTGAATTGTTTTTCAAAGTCGTGTTTTGTTAATTCAAACGCTACGGGGCGTCCGTGCGGACAGAATTTGATGATATCAAGCGCCAAAACTCTGTCGCATATCCACTTGATATGTTCAAGATCGTGAATGTGACCTATTTTTATTGCCGCTTTACAGGAAGCCTGGAACAAAGCCTTCTCGTATATTATGTCTTTGGAAATCCTTACGTTTCCCGTACCCGTGGCAGCTCTTTCCGCTATTGTTTCTATAAGAGTAATGATTGCATCGTCATCGAGCTCTGTAGGCGCTTCAGTAACAGTTATCTTGTCTGTATGTGCGGTAAATACAAGACCGAGAGCGTTAAGCTCGTCCTCGAATTCCGCAATAGCCGCAAGCTCTGTGCCGGTCAGCTTGATTTCTAGAGGAATGAGCAAAAGCTGAGATACTACGGTGCGGTCATTAATTCCCTTTTTAAGCTCCTCAAATATGATACGCTCATGAGCCGCGTGCTTATCTATTATAAGCATACTGTTTTCGGTTTCAACGAGTACGTATGAGTAGAACGCTTCGCCTATTATCCTATACTCAGGAACAGACTTTTCGTTTATTGCGGAAACAATAGGTAGTTGCTCCTTTTCCGACGGCTGAGGTGGCGAATAAGGCTTGTTTTCGGGGGTTTGTTTAACAGAAGACTCTGCAGATGATATCTGATGAGTGCTCGGGTCATAAACCTCGTGTACGGCGTTTTTGCCGTATTCGAAGGGCTTGCTTTGAACCGTCCGCTCCGGCTTGACCTCTGCCGTTTGCTTGGCTTCGGTTTCTACCGTACCGAATCTGATCTGCTCCCTTGTGTCCTTAACCCCATCGCTTATCGGTATGAACGTTTTGAGCTGCTTTGCGTAAGGGATCGTCTCGGGCGCTCGGTTGCTTGGATCGAGTTCAAACTCGGGGCGGGTAATTTTAGTTTCAAGTGCTTGTCTTACCGTAGCGTAAACCGTGTCAAAAATTATTCTTTCATTTGAAAACTTGACTTCAAGCTTCGCAGGATGTACGTTTACGTCAACGAGGGACGGATTGATCTCGATGTTCAGTACTGCGCACGGGAATTTGTCGGACGGTATAAAGGTTGAATACGCCTGCTCAAGTGCCGCCGAAACGGTTTTGCTTTTTATAAATCTTCTGTTTATAAAAAAGTTCTGGAAATTCCTGTTAGCTCTTATGTTATCGGGGGTTCCTATATAGCCGTAAACTCTGATACCGTCGATATTATTGTCAACAGGTATCATTCTCTTGGCAAAATCGCGTCCGAGAAGAATATAGACGGTATTATAAAGCTTGCTGTCACCGCTTGTCATAAACTTGATATTACCGTCAATTATAAGCTTGAAGGCAATATCAGGTCTTGAAAGCGCGATCTTTTCAACGTAGGCGCTGACTGCCATCGCCTCAGTTACGTCCTTTTTCAAAAACTTGAGCCTTGCAGGGACATTTTCAAAGAGGTTTTCCACAATTACCGTGGTTCCGTCGGCGCATCCTGCTTCTGAAAGAGATTTAACCTCGCCGCCCTCGGATTCAAGAAGATATCCGACTCGGGAATCGCGTGTTTTTGACATAATCCTCAGTCTTGACACCGACGCTATCGCGGCAAGTGCCTCGCCTCTGAAGCCGAGCGTAATAATAGAATCAAGATCGTCTGCGTTTTTGATTTTGCTTGTCGCGTGACGCTTGATTGCGACAGGCATATCATCCTTACCGATACCGTGACCGTTATCGGTAACGCGCATAAACGCGATTCCGCCTCGCTTGATCTCGATTGTTATATCGCTTGCTCCGGCGTCTATTGAGTTTTCTAAAAGCTCCTTGATGACCGAGGCGGGCCTGTCAACGACTTCACCTGCGGCTATCAGATTGGCAACGCTGAAATCAAGAAGATTAATTACTCCCATTTTTTTACCGTCACTTTAACATTTTTTTGAGTCTGAACAATTCGTTCATCGCTTCGATTGGTGAAATAGTGTTTATATCTATCTTGCGAAGCTCCTCGGAGACCTCATTTTCCATAACGTCATCGAAGGAAATGAGCCCATCATCGTATCCCGAAGAAGCTTTAACAGGTGTGTTCGTTTTGAAATTGCCAGAATCTATTTCGGCAAGCACTGCCTTGGCGCGCTTAATGACTTTTTCAGGAACACCTGCAAGCTTTGCAACCTCTATTCCATAGCTATCGTCTGCGGCACCTTTTATGATTTTTCTAAGGAATGTGATATCGTCGCCACGTTTTTTGGTGGCTATGTTGTAGTTAACAACGCCTTTATTGGTGTTTTCGAGATCGGTCAATTCGTGGTAGTGTGTTGCGAACAGGGTTTTAGCGCAAATTACGTCGCAGGTATGCTCTGCAACTGCTTTTGCAATGCTCATACCGTCAAACGTGCTCGTACCTCTGCCTATTTCATCGTAAACTATGAGACTTCGCTTTGTTGCGTTGGACAATATGTATGCAACCTCATTCATCTCAAGCATAAAGGTTGACTGGCCGGATGCAAGATCGTCCGAAGCTCCTACGCGGGTAAATACCTTGTCTACTATACCGACTCTCGCGCTTCCGGCAGGAACGAACGAGCCTATCTGCGCCATTATAACTATAAGGGCGACCTGGCGCATATACGTAGATTTACCTGCCATATTAGGACCTGTTATAAGCGCAAGTCTGTTTGCGTCTGTATCAAGCTCAGTATCGTTCGGTACGAAATAACTGTCACTTACAAATTTCTCAACAACAGGATGGCGACCGTCTTTAATTTGAACGATGTCACTCTTGTCGATCTCGGGACAAACGTAACCGTTTCTTGCGGCGACGTCTGCAAGAGATGCGTAAACGTCAAGCTTTGCTAGTGTTGTGCCGATTTTCTGTATTCTCGATAGATTTCTATCAAGCTTATCGCATATTTCGCTGAAAAGCTCGTATTCAAGGGTTGAAAGTCTGTCGGCGGCGCCGAGTATCATCGCCTCCATATCCTTAAGCTCGTCCGTTATATATCTCTCGCAGTTCGAGAGGGTCTGTTTGCGAATATACGTATCGGGAACAAGATGCTTGAAGGAGTTTGTAACCTCTATATAATACCCGAAAACCTTGTTATATCCGATCTTGAGGTTTTTGATGCCCGTTGCAGCTCTTTCGCGCATTTCGATTTCGGACTTCAGACTGGTTCCGTTGTTCTTCACGTTACGGAGTCTGTCAACGTCGGCGCTGTATCCGGGTTTGATTATCCCGCCTTCTCGCACGGAGAAAGGCGCTTCGGAGTCGATTGCATCGGTTATAAGCTTGAGCAAATCCTCGGCGGTGTCCATACCGATAAATATTTCTTTTATCTCTTCCGAGTCGCATTTTTCGAGTAAATACTTAACCTGGGGTAATATGTCCAGTGTTTTTGCTATTGCGTTAAGGTCTTTGCCGTTAGCGGTTCTATATGCAATTTTAGTTGTAAGTCTCTCGACGTCCAAAACGTCCCTTAGAAGCTCGGCGATCTCAGTTCTGAGAATAAAGTTATCAAAGAATTCCTTTACCGCCGACTGGCGCTTCAAAATTGCCTTTTCATCTACAAGAGGAAGCTCTATCCATGAGCGAAGCATACGGGCGCCCATTGCGGTTTTTGTTCTATCAAGAACCCAGAGAAGCGAGCCACGCTTCTCTTTAGTGCGCATGGTTTCTATAAGCTCGAGATTTCTTCTTGTGTTTATATCAAGCTCCATATACTGACCGTCGCTATATACGTTCAGTGTGCTTATATAGGAGACGTCGATTTTCTGTGTTTCGTCTATGTAGTCGAGGAGACCACCGATAGCACACTGCACAGATAGATCGTGAGGTGTTTCAGTGAAATGTTCGTCGGGAAATTGACGGTATACTCTTTCTTTTGACTTTTTAAGCTCAAATCTCCTATTCTCACCGCAGGTTACCGAGGCGCCGAAGCGCTCTCTGAAAAATCCGACGAGGTTACCGAGATATTTGTTATCTTTGTTGACTATGATCTCGCTGGGAACATAAGTTGCAAGCTCGTTTATGAGTCTGTTGCTTCTCTTATCGTGACCGAATGCTGTTGCGTAAACAACACCCGTTGAAACATCGGCAAAAGCAACACCTATGTTTTCATCGCAGAAATAAACCGAGGAAAGATAGTTGTTTTTCTGTTCACTGAGAAGCCCGCTTTCAACTACCGTGCCGGGTGTTACTATTCTGATAACGTCACGCTTAACTATGCCTTTTGCAACCGAAGGATCCTCAAGCTGCTCGCATATAGCAACCTTGTAGCCGCGAGCAACAAGCTTTCCTATGTAACCCTCCGCACTGTGAAACGGGACGCCGCACATAGGTGCGCGTTCGGGCTCGCCGCAATCACGTCCCGTAAGCACGAGCTCAAGCTCTCGCGAAGCGGTTTTGGCATCATCAAAGAACAACTCGTAAAAGTCTCCGAGTCTGTAAAAGAGCAAGTAGTCCTTATATTGATTTTTTATCTCAAAGTACTGTTGCATCATTGGTGTCAGCATAGAGTTATAGCTCCCTTGATTTATTTTCCCGAACAGTTAGACGAACAGCTTGAACAGTCGTGCGAGCAAGGACGGTCTCCCGTGATAAAGAAGTTGATCTCAGAGTTTACCTCCTGCATGAAGAGGTTTACCTCCTCCTGAGCGCTTATATAATTCTTCATAACGGGATCATTTGATATTGCGTTATATATCTCTTCTATACGATTATTGATTATTTTGATAAACTCCTCGTCGCGCGTATCCTTCTTATATTCCTCGGTAAGCGCGATCTGCTGTACGTTGTATTCCACCATAAGACGCTTGATCTCGGCGGAATCATCGTACGCATTTTTTGCTTCGGCAAGAGCAATCATTCTTTCATCCTGCTTGAGAAGCTCGGCGAGCTCTTCACATTTTTTGAGTATTTCTTTTTTCATTTTATTATCTCCATTCTTTTATTTTACAACTGTGCCGAAAAGATTAAAGGTTTCGGCGCGGTCAATACGTACGTTAATGATCTCACCCGTTAAGTCGGTATCACAGGCGAAGTGAACGAGTCTGCCCGATTCGAGCCGTCCCGTATACATTTCGGGATTGTTTTTGCTGATCCCCTCAACGAGTATCTTTTTTATCTCTCCAACAACGGTCTGGTTGTTCTCGTTTGAAATGGAATGTTGTAGTTTGAGCAAACGATCGAACCTCTCTGACTGTACCTCGGGAGGAACCTTACATTCAAGCACTGCCGCAGGTGTGCCCTTTCGAGGTGAATATATGAAAGAGTATATATTGTCGTATCTGACTTTTCTAAGAACGTCGAGAGTTTCAAGAAAATCCTCCTCGGTTTCACCGGGAAACCCGACGATTATGTCGGTGGTAAGTGAAATTTCCGGAATTTTCGATTTCATATAATCTATGAGATCGAGATACGCCTCTTTGGTGTATCTTCTGTTCATATCAGCTAAAATTTTTGTCGATCCAGACTGCAAAGGAAGGTGGAACTGCTTGGCTATTTTGGGATTATCGGCTATTGTGTCAATAAGCTTGTGTGAGGCGTCCTTTGGGTGACTTGTCATAAACCTGATTATGAAATCGCCCTCAATCTTGCAAATATCGGAAAGAAGATCAGAGAAATCGTAATCATAACCAAGATCTTTTCCGTATGAGTTGACGTTTTGTCCAAGGAGTGTTATTTCCTTGTATCCTGACTCAATAAGCCCGCGGGCTTCCGAAAGTATCTCTTCCCTGCTTCTGCTTCGCTCACGTCCTCTCACATACGGGACCACGCAGTATGTGCAAAAGTTATTACAGCCGTACATGATGCTTAACCACGCCTTGTGTGGATTGCTTCTTTTAACGGGCAAGCCTTCAGCGATGGTTCCCTCGCCACTATCCGCAATAAAAAAGCGGTTATCGGTCGATATAGCTCTGTAAAGAAACTCGGGAAATCTGTATACTTCGGCGGTACCGAACAAGAAATCAACGTACGGATATTTGTTTTTTATGTCATTAAGTCTGTGCTCCTGTGTGACCATACATCCGCATATACATATTGTAAGAGAGGGCTTTGCGGTTTTAAGGTGCTTGAACTGACCCGTGATCGAGAGGGCTTTGAGCTCTGCGTGCTCACGTATGGCGCACGTGTTTACGATTATCAGATCGGCATGCGCTTCATTATCGGATATTTCATATCCCATAGCCTCAGCCATTCCCGCAAGACGCTCACTGTCTGCTTCATTCTGTTGACATCCGAATGTTCTGATAACGGCAATAGGTGTATGTGCTTGTCCCGAATTGCTTTTTCGGACTTTATCAATGAATTCATATTGAAGAGCTATCTCTTCTTTTGTTACTGTTCTAACTTCTCTTTTCATTTTAGACCGCCAATAATATTATTAACTGTTATTATATCATAATAAAAAGCAAATTTCAATATTGAGCAAAAAAATAAAGGGCGAAACGCCCTTATTTTTTTGCTCCATAGATATTGAGCTCCCATGCAGGTAAACATTTCTTTCTTCTTAGAAAAAAATTATGCTCCGGAAGAATATCAGATAGCTCGTTTATTAGATCGAAAGAGTCTCCGCTCCTGTGGTATGCGGCAACCAGGAGGTCGGGAGACCATTTTTGAAGTGTTGCTTTGCTTCCTTGAATAGCTTTTGATTCTGCGCCCTCTACGTCAAAGTTTATATAATCTACTCTTTCGCCTGATAATATGTTATCAACCGAATCAGCTAGAATTGTTATCTTTTTTGTATCACCGATAGAGGCCGTGTGATTAAGTGTAGATACTGTTGAATTTCTGTTGCCTGAGCTTTCAAATATAAGTTCCTCATGCTTGTCCCACGCGCAAAGATTATATGCTTTTGCGTCTATTGTCAATTCAGAAAAATAATTTTCCAGCTTCTTAAAATTTTTAATATCAGGCTCGAATGCTATAATTTTTGATAGATTGGGAGCTAACAATAACGTTTCCTTGACAGTATCTCCGTTGTATGCTCCTAAATCAAGAAACGTTTCCCATTTTTTGAAATGTAACAGAGTTTTGATCGATTCTGACGTGTTTTCGGTTTGTCTCAATAGATATTCGATTTTTCCACTTAACTTGTAGGAGATTATATCGTATAATATCTCTTTTGAAGTTTCGTCACCAAGTATCTCAAACGCAGATTTTATTCTGTCAATATTTTGCTTAAAGAAAGAGTAATCAAAAAGATCGGTACCCGCAACGGGGACGTCGGGAAGATATAGCTCGTTCTCTTTCGCAAGCTCTTGTATTCGCTCAATAACCGAGTCAAGCTTTGTTCCGAACGATACGAGAATTATAAATTCATCATATTTCGCTTTGATATCACCGTATTTAAGCACTTTTTTGCCGTGAAAGCTCTGACCTCTTACAAATTCATCAGATGCAAAATAGTCACTTATCACAAGTCCGCGCTTATCGAGCACCTCGCATATTTTGTCGGCACCGTTACCCATACCGTACATAACAAGCGGCTTCTTTGTTTCTGAGAGGTGTGTCCATATATCCTTATCTGGGAGCTTTGATAAAAAATCGTTAAACGTCATATAATCACCGTTATAAACAAGAGAACTCCCGAAACGAGAGTTCTCTGGAAATTAGTTGCGGCAGAATTCGTCGTATATTACCTTTAAGGTGGTTTCAAAATCGTCCTCGTTGATACCGATAATTATGTTGAGTTCACTCGAGCCCTGATCTATCATTTTGATGTTAACTCCTGCTTTGAAGATTGCAGAGAAAATTCTTGAAGCAGTACCCTTTGCCTCGACCATTCCGCGGCCAACTATTGCGATAAGTGCTATACCGTCTTCAACAGACATGCTGTCAGGCGTTACCGCCTTGAATATACCGTTTAGAACGCGCTCCTTGTTTTCCTGCATTTCATTTGTAGAAACAATAACGGACATCGTATCAATACCCGAAGGCATATGCTCGAAGCTGATACCGTTGTTTTCAATGACCTCAAGGACGCGGCGACAGAAACCAAGCTCGGAGTTCATCATATCCTTTTCAATGGTGAGTGTAGAAAATCCCTTTTTACCGGCAAGACCTGTAATTACGCCGTGTCCGTCGTTTTTATCGGACGTTGCCACGATGAGAGTTCCCTTGGCTTTAGGGTTATTTGTGTTTCTGATGTTTATCGGGATTCCTGCAAATCTTACAGGGAAGATCGCGTCCTCGTGAAGAACCGTAGCGCCCATATAGGAAAGCTCTCTGAGCTCTCTGTAGGTGATTATTTCAATTATCTTGGGGTCCTTGACTATCCTTGGGTCTGCCATGAGGAAACCGTCAACGTCGGTCCAGTTTTCGTAAACGTCAGCGCCTACCGCACGTGCAACGATAGAGCCTGTTATATCGGATCCGCCCCTCGAAAACGTCTTTATAGTGTCATTGGGCATTGAGCCGTAAAAGCCGGGAATTACTGCGTACTCATGCTTTTTGAGTTCATCAGAAAGAGCGAGATTGGTTCTTTCAGCATCAAAAACGCCGTTTTCCGTAAAGAATATAAACTCAGCGGGATCTATGAAATCAAAGTCGAGGTATTTTGCAAGTATAAGACCGTTAAGGTACTCTCCGCGACTTGCCGCGAAGTCCTTACCAGCCTTATGAGCGAATGCGGTCTTGATAAGCGTGTATTCCTTTTCAAGAGACATATCAAGTCCGAGCTCTTCGATTATTCCGTTATATCTTTTTTCGATTATTGCGAAATATTCGTCAATTATATCGCCTGCAGCCGCCATCGAATAACAGCTGTAAAGCATATCGGTAACCTTTGTATCATCCTTATGTCTTTTACCCGGAGCCGAGGGTACTACGTACTTTCTCGAACTATCGGATTTAATTATGTCATAAACTTTTTTGAATTGCGTAGCATCCGCAAGCGAACTTCCACCGAATTTTACTACCTTTTTCTGCACTGATCTTTCTCCTTATTGCACAACGGTATTAACATTATATGTAATTAAAAGAATTTTGTCAAGAATTTACACGTTTCGCAAATAATGTTTGTCAAAAAAGACAACTATTCCCCGTCATACGCTTTGAAATTTGTTGTTTTTTGGTTAATAAAAAAGCACAACCGACAAAATCATGTCGGCTGTGCAGGAAATCAAAGTCCAAGATATTCAACGTATTCATCGAGGGAGAGTCCTAAAGCGTTCATTCTGACAGCGTGATATCTTCCGACGTATCTGAACTGACTCATACTTGTTGAGACTCCGGTAACGTCCGCTTTTTCGGCAGGATATCTCTGGATAAATCCAAATTTATACGAGTTTGCACAAAACCATGCATACGCCATTGAATTGGTAAATTCGGCACCGTTTGTCATGCCAATATCAAGTGTCAGACCCGTCTGATGCTCGTCGCGGCCGGGTGTAGAAACTGTAGCCGCAGCATAACGTTTTGCTTGCTGAGCTCCGAGTAGAGGCGTGTACTTGTCAATTGTATCGTTATATTCCTTCTCAAGCTCGTCATAGCTTACGTATGCCTTGGTTACGGTGATACCTGTAACGCCGCAAGCGGATGCTTCTTTGTACATAGCCTTAAAAGACATTGCCGCATATTCTTTAAGATACATTCCGCTACCGAGATCGAGCAAGGACAGTCCTGTTGGAATATAATCCTCGGAAAGTTTATGATCTTCGTTTACGAGCGTTAAAAATTCGGTAGTGCTTCCGGGGTTCATATATTCTTCGAAATCAGAAAGATCCGAATTAAATTCAAACTTAGGCATAACTACGGCCGTATCGTCTTCTGCGATAGAAGCACTGACTACGGGGGCTTTAAGCTTGAAAGAAATGTCAGCGTAAGAAGCGGGCTTACCATCTGTGATTTTACCGTCTGCATCTACGGTATTAAGCATAATTCTTGAAACCGAATAAACCTTTTCCTTTGTATCCGAAGATATGTCGAAGCCATCTATATAGTTAGAAATGAATTGTTCGTTAACATAAAGATCTCCGTCTTTGTAAAAAGCTTTACCGGGCATTTTTACCTTTACCGTGTTGATAACAGCTACGTCGCTTCCGACTGCGAAGGATATGGTTTCGCTCTCGTCGCCCTTAATGATATACTTCATATTGTCAATACTTCCTACCATTGCGAAACCGTAGAATTCCGCAATTCGTGAAAAGTTGATATATCTCTTTCCGTCTTCACCTACGACATAACCGTCCCTGACTTCAAGCTTTGCATCATAATCTGATAAAACAAGCTGATAATCGCTAACATCAGGATCTTTATGCGAAAACAAATTTATAAAGAAAACGGAGGCGAAAAGTACCGACATAACAAGAAATGCCATACCTACAAGAGTAATAAACGCTACAAAACGCTTGGACTTGTACTTAAGCGCTTGTTTTTTTCTTTCTTTTTCTTCTTTGATTATTCGCTTCTTGATCTCGTTTTCTTTTGCAACATTCAGCTTCGCTTCGGCAGCCTTAGCCTCTGCTGTTTTCTTTTGTTCCTTGACCTTGGGAGCTACACGCGGTCTGCTTGTGCTCGTTGAGCGGGAAAGTGCCTCTTTCGAAGTGCCGATACTTGTCTTTTGCGAGTTATTTACGCGCGCCACGGTACGTTTATTGTCGCTTGTCTGCTTGCGAGCAGTATTCTGTGGCTTTTCAACTTTTTTATTATCCAATTTTACACCGCCGTTTTATTTTTTAGTGTGTCCTTAAACATAATACCATATACGCATAAAAAAGTAAATAGAGGTTTGTAATTTTAAGTTTTGGTAAAGGTTACCGTTTTGCAGACCGGACACGTAACCTTAAGCTCTCCCCTGCCCTTGGGTACTCTGAGATTGTTGTGACACGTACTGCACTCAAAATATTTATGAGTTTTCCTGTCCTTGAGCTTATTCTTTTCAAGTCTGAACTTCTTTGAAAGCGAGCTTTTAATATTTAGGAATTTCACGTTCTCCGCAGAGCGTCTGTAAATGTTTTTTGACAAAAATCTGTAAATTTCCCAGATCATCAGAGCGTACGACGCGATATAGAGGAGTTCAAATGAAAATACCGACGATATAAGAGACAAGTAAATTGACATTATTAAAATAGCGTACCCAAGCTTGTCGATACCGTATCTGCCGTACATAAATCTATAAAACTTTTCTTTCATAACCGGGTCTCCGAAGCATTTATTCGAGAAAAAATCTCCACAAGATAAGTATACATAAGAAAATGTCGTAAATTTACAGAAATTTGTAAATATTTTGTTGATATTGCTATTGAAGTATTCAAAAAAATGAGCTATAATATAATTGAAATCGCGTTATTCTACGCACTATCTGAAAGGAAGATGAAAAATGTCTGATATGAACAATGAATGCACGCACGACTGTTCGACGTGTTCTGCTAACTGCTCATCGAGAGAACCTGCGAGCTTGCTTGAGTCTCCTCACGAGCTTTCCAACATAAAAAAAGTCATAGGCGTATTCAGTGCCAAGGGCGGTGTCGGTAAATCAGCGGTTACATCCATGCTTGCCGTTACGACACAGCGTTTGGGCTTCAAGACCGCCGTGCTTGATGCTGACATAACAGGGCCTTCAATACCTAAGATCTTTGGTCTTCAGGGCGAAGTAATGGGAGACGGCAACGGAGGAATATTCCCGCTTGAGACTAAAACGGGAATCGAGGCTATGAGTGTAAATCTTCTCTTGTCCGATAAAGAAACTCCTGTTTTGTGGCGCGGTCCCGTTATTGCGGGAACGGTGAAGCAGTTCTGGTCACAAGTTATCTGGAACGACGTAGATTATATGTATATCGATATGCCTCCCGGAACGGGCGACGTACCGCTTACTATTTTCCAGTCAGTGCCTCTTGACGGTATTATAATCGTCACAAGCCCTCAGGAGCTTTCAAATATGATAGTTTCCAAGGCCGTAAATATGGCTAAGATGATGAATATTCCCATAATAGGAATAATTGAAAACATGAGCTATTACAAGTGTCCTGACTGCGGAAAAGAATATAAGGTCTTCGGTGAAAGCCACGTGGAAGAAACTGCTGAAAAGTTTGGTCTTAAGGTGCTTGCTAAGATTCCGATCGATCCCAAGCTTGCGGCGCTTTCCGATAAGGGCATGATAGAGCTTATGGAAAACGACTATTTAGACTCGGCGTTCTCAGAAATAGAAAAAGCATAAATAAGGAAATCCGCGTTTTTTGCGCGGATTTCCTCTGATTATACGATATTATATTCTGACAAAACCTTTTTAAGTAACGATAATTTCCGAGGATTTATGTGACATAACGGAAGTCTCATTTCGTCACTGCAAAGCCCCATAAGATGCATTGCGGTTTTTACGGGTATGGGGTTTACTTCGGAGAACAACGCATCTATTAATTTAAGGATACCTCTTTGTTCTCTGCCCGCCTCGACTGACTTTCCGTCGAAAGCAAGCTTACACATATTGACTGTTCTCGAAGGAATTATGTTTGACACGACCGAAACGACTCCCGATCCTCCTATGGATATTATCGGAACCGTAAGCTCGTCGTTTCCGCTGTAAATATTGAATTCTTCCCCGCACGCGTTGATAATTCTTTCCGGAACGGAAATACTGCCGCTGGCTTCTTTTACTCCGCAAATATTTTCATGCCTTGATAGAATCTCGTAAGCCTCGAGCGGTATATCCATACCGGTTCTTGAGGGCACGTTATATAAAAGGACGGGAATCCCTGCAGCATCCGCTATTTCCTCGAAGCTTTTTATAAGACCTTCTTTGCTCGCTTTATTGTAATAAGGTGTTACCGTCAATACTGCATCTGCGCCACATTCTCCGGCGAATTTGGATAAGCTGACGGCTTTGCTGATGTTGTTGCACCCGGTCCCCGCTATAATCGGAACTCTTCCGCTTGATTTGTTTACCGAAAACTCTATTATTTTTCGTTTTTCGCTATCTTCAAGGGTTGCCGATTCGCCGGTTGTACCGCAAACGACTATAGCGTCAATGCCCTCGGATATTTGGAATTCTATTATTTTCCCAAGACTGTCGTAATCTACTGATCCTTTTGAAAACGGTGTTACTGTTGCGGTTGCAACTCCCTTGAAAACACATTTTTTTAACTTACTCATATTGCGCTCCAATTCATAAATATTCTAAATTGCTGATGATAACGGAGAAACTTAATGATTAACAACGAAAGAACCCCCTGCTCGCTTACAACCAAAGATTTCTGGTATAACCTACCTGAGGAGCTTATAGCTCAGACCCCGTCTGAAAAGCGCGACCATTCAAGACTTATGGTACTGAACAGAGAAAATCGAACGGTTACCCACAAGAGCTTTTACAATATTATCGACTACTTAAACAAGGGCGATGTTCTTGTTATCAATAATTCAAAAGTCATACCCGCAAGACTTTACGGCGCTAAGGCGGATACAGGTGTCCCGATAGAAACGGTTTTGCTTCGTCAAAAAAAGCTTGACGTTTGGGAAGCTCTTACAAGACCGGGCAAAAGATGTAAACCCGGCACTAATATTATATACGGAGAGGGGATTCTCCGTGCCGAGGTTATAGATACGATCGAGGGCGGCAACAGGATATTGTCATTTACCTATGATAAAGAAAAATATGAAAACATCTACAACGTGCTTGAGCTTGTCGGCAATATGCCTCTCCCGCCTTATATAACCGAAAAGCTCTGTGACAACAGCCGCTACCAGACGGTATATGCCGAGCACGAGGGCTCTGCTGCTGCGCCAACGGCAGGACTGCATTTTACAAAGGAGCTTTTGTCTGAAATTCAAGCGAAAGGCGTTAAAATAGCACCGGTTATGCTTCACGTTGGTCTTGGCACATTCAGACCCGTCAAGGTCGATAATCTTACCGAGCACGTTATGCATACTGAATTCATTTCGATTTCCGAGGAATCCGCAGATATCATCAACGAGTGCAGAAGAAGCGGAGGCAGAGTTATAGCAGTTGGTACAACATCATGCAGAACGCTTGAAAGTGCATCTGACGAAAACGGAATGGTTCATTCCGTAAGCGGAGATACCGGTATTTTTATATATCCCGGATATAAATTCAAAGTAACAGATGCTCTTATAACTAATTTTCATTTGCCCGAGAGCACACTTTTGATGCTTGTCAGCGCGCTTGCAGATAAAGATTTTATAATGAATGCCTACGAAACCGCGATCAACGAACGCTACAGATTCTTCTCTTTTGGTGACGCTATGCTGATAGTATAAAAGATTTATACTATCAGCAGATAAGAGATAAGGGAGAAAGATAAGAGAAAATGAAGCTTTTTGCTTTGGCAAAAAGCAACCATTTCTGTTCACTCTTCACTTTTATCTTTTCACTCATCGAAGTTTTGCATCTTATATGCTATAAACTTCGATGATGCAATGTACATTAAATAAAAGATTTATCAAACAAACGAGTATTAACTCCTCGCATCTTACGTATATCAAAAAACTAAAGTTTAATAAGTAATTATGGTGCGTTTATGAAAAGTAAAATTATCGTAATAGTCGGTCCTACCGCTGCCGGTAAATCGGCTTTGGCCATAGAGTTAGCAAAGAGATTCGGAGGTGAAATTGTCTCCTGTGACTCGATGCAGGTATATAAACATATGAATATCGGTACTGCAAAGCCGAGCGCGGAAGAGATGTCAATTATACGACATCATATGATAGACATTGCCGAGCCGGATGCAACAGAACCGTTTTCCTGCGCATCTTTTACATCTATGGCAAAAAGGGTAATCGAAGATATATTATCAAGAGGCAAAGTGCCGATACTTTGTGGAGGAACGGGACTATATATTGACAGCATTGTAAACAATACAGAATTCTCGGATATGAATATCGACTTGACATACCGTCAAGAGCTGTTCTCTCTTGCTAAACGCGAGGGTAATAACTACCTACACGGATTATTGGAACAAATAGACCCTCAAGCTGCGGCATCAATACACCCTAACAACGTAAAACGCGTAATTAGAGCACTTGAGATCTACAAATTCACCGGCAAAACAAAGACCGAATGTGATGATGCTTCACATAACAATGAAAGCCCGTATGACGCTACGTACATAGGTATATCCTACGCAGACAGAGATAAGCTCTATGCCAGGATTGACAGAAGAGTTGACTTAATGATGCTGAACGGGTTGTTTGAGGAGGTCTCAGGATTGTATGAAAGAAACATACTCAGCAAAGGCTCAACTGCTGCTCAGGCGATAGGATATAAGGAATTGTTCTCTGTTATTCTTGGAGAGATCGGACTTGATACCGCTGTTGAAAATATAAAACGGGAAACAAGAAGATATGCTAAGCGGCAGTTAACCTGGTTTAAGCGCAACCCTCGTATAAGGTGGTTTTATCCCGATGAGTTTCTTGAGTCAGATATTGGGTCAACATTTGAAATTATTGTAAATAATGCCGCAGAGTACTTAAAATCGCAAGGGTTTTGTGATATAATTTAAGTCATAGTAAAATTTGTGTGGTGAAGATATGGAAAGAACATTAAAAAACAGAATTTCCGGATATGTTCTGTCAGGACTCGTGTTTGTTGTTTTGACGGGGTATCTCGTTTATCATATGTTTTTTTATTCTTCCAATAACATAATAACAGAATTTGCATATCCCGTCACGGAAAGAATCTATCTGTCTGCTGATGCATACGTTATGAGAAACGAAAAGTTGATAACCGTCGGAGAGACGGGAGCGTCTGCATCATACTATTTTAATGACGGAGAAAAAATATCCAAAAATGCAATTATTGCTGCCGTTTACAAAGGTCACGCCGACTCGCACGGTGGAGCTCTTGCTGAAATAGATAAAAGGATTGATTTTCTCGAAAAAAGCAGCATTGATAATACCTTTTTAACATCCGATACATCCTCTATTGATAAAAAGATCGATTCTTTGTATTATTCCGCTCGCATTTCTCTTAATGATAATAATATAGAAGCTTCTGCGGTGTATTCTAACGAAATCCTTACGCTCATGAATAAGAGGATGATTATCACAGGTGAATCATCAGGTTTTAAGGATCAGGTAGAACAATTGCTCAGACAAAGGGAGAGATACGAGTCGTCCTATGGTGACAACTCTACCCCGCTTACATCTGATATTTCAGGATTTTTTTACTCAAGTTGCGACGGATATGAAAACTTATTTACCGCTGATAAAGCGCTTTCTATGTCTTATGACGATTTTGAATCTATGATTCTTGAGTCTCCCGACCCTGAAGCAATCAACGCCGTTTGTAAAATTGCGTATGATTACAGATGGTATTTGTCGTGCCCTGTGAAAAAGACGGATCTCAAAAATTTCACGGTAGGCAAAACTTACACGGTTGTTTTTGAGACTAACGGAAACAAAGAGCTTGACCTCACTCTTGCAAAAACGTTGTCTGATACCAATGGTGATGGCGCAGTACTCGTATTTGAATCATTTGACTGTCCTGCTGATTTTTCGTTTACAAGGCTTCAGTCTGTAAAAATAGTTGAAAACTCGATAAACGGTATTAAAGTCCCCGTCAGCGCACTTCGAATCGTTGACGGACAGGAAGGCGTATATATTCTTTACGGCTCTAAAGTTTTTTTCTGTAAGATCGATATCGTGGGACGAAACGAGAATTACTATATTGCGGCTAATCCCGATTTGAGCAAAACACCTTACGGAGTACTTTGCGTGTATGACAACATAATCGTAAGCGGTAAAGATCTCTACGAAGGCAAGGTGATCAACTGATGCTTGATTTCGAGGAAATTAGAACAAATTACAAAAAAATCAAATCTGACATATCTGAGTTAACCAATAAGAACGTCGCTATTATGGCTGTAACGAAAAATCAACCTGTAGAGGCGATCAATTTTGCCATTAACGAGCTTGGGATATCGTATATCGGAGAAAACCGCGTCCAAGAGCTTGTTGAAAAATATGACAAGATCCGCTTCCCTGATGACCGAAAGATAGAAATTCATTTGATCGGTACTTTGCAGACAAATAAAGTAAAATACATTGTTGACAAGGTTGATATGATTCAGTCGCTTGACTCGGTCAAGCTTGCGGCTGAGATCGATAAACGGTGCAAAGCCATCAATAAGGTTATGGACGTGCTTGTCGAGGTCAATATAGGCCGCGAGCCTCAAAAAGGCGGAATCTTACCCGAAGACATAGACTCTTTCCTGAACGAACTTGCGTCTCTTAATAACATAAGAGTGCGTGGCTTCATGACTGTAGCCCCGAAAATTGACGATTTCAATAAAAAAATTGAATATTTTTCAGAAACTTATAAATATTTTATTGACAATTCGCAAAAAAACATTCATAATATATGTATGGACACGATTTCGATGGGTATGAGCGACAGCTATCGCGAGGCTGTGATAGCGGGCTCGACGTTGATTCGAGTCGGCACCCTCCTTTTTGGAGAAAGAAATTATAAATAAATTTATCGGAGGATAAAAATGGGAATATTTGATTCATTAAAAAAGAAATTTGACGAAAAGGCTGCAGACGACGTAATTGACGCGATCGATGACGAAGGATATGCTATCGACGGCGAATACGATTATGAAGAAGACGATACAACTTCCATAACCAGTGCTGCCCTTCAGCTCAAAGTAGTTAAGCCCGAATCTTATGATGACGTAACTCAGATAGCTACTCATCTTCTTCAGGGAATGACAGTTGTTCTCAACCTTGAAAACACAAATAAGGAAACCGCCAGACGTCTTATCGATTTCCTTTCCGGCGTAGTTTTCTCTATTCAGGGACACTTCAAGAACGTTGCGGTTAACACGTTCATTATCACACCTCACGACGTTGACGTTACAGGAGATCCTCTCGCTGCTGCCGAGACTGACGAGGAAGTTGACGAATAACCTATAAGGGACGTTTGGTTAATTCCAAGTGGCTAACATAAAATTTACGTTTATGTATTTATTCACAAGCATAATCGACGTGTTTCTTTCTCTTACACTCTTTATGATGCTTGTGAGGGTCATACTATCCTGGTTGCCCATCTCTGAAGATAACGCAATCGATGAATTTGTATATATGGTGACGGAGCCGTTTATTATACCTATAAGGATTATTTTTGATAGGTTTAATATTTTGAACGGCCTGCCGATCGACATACCGTTTTTTGTATCATACGTACTCCTTACTTTTTTGCAGAGATTCGTTTCATTTATCAGAGGTTAGTATGCACAAGGACTTGTCTTTCCTGAATTTTTCGGACGATGAGGAACGCAGAACTGTTTCGCACGCGCTCGATTTGGCTTACAGAGCAATCGATTCGGACGTATGCGCATCTGCGTTTCTTAATGTTCGTGAACAAAATCTTGTAAAAACCGCCCTTGAATCGGACGGTTCTTTCTGTTTTTCTTTTTATGGCGGTTATCCGGAGTTTGAGAGAGGTATACTTCTCTGCTTACCCGAGTATATGGCGTATTCGTCTTTTATGGCGTCCGGTTATATTCCCGCTGAACGGGATAATCTGCCTGTTATTTCTGATATTGCGACCGATTATATAACTCTATTGAAAATATCTTGTTCTTCATTTACGTCTTTAACGCACCGCGATTATATGGGAGCATTACTCAGTCTCGGAATCGAACGCTCATCAATTGGCGATATAGTCGTCAACGGAGAGCACGAGGCTTTTGTTTTTGTGTTGTCCAAAATGTCTGCTTTCATAGTTAACGAACTTAAAGAAGTGGGGCGTACACCCGTTAAGGTCGCTCAAAGAAGCTTGTCCGAAGCTGTCAAAATCAAGCAAAATCTTCGTACCTTCGACACAGTGTCTACTTCACTCAGACTCGATTGTGTAGTTTCGTCTCTAACCGGAATGTCAAGAGACAAGGCCAAGAGCATGGTTTCGTCGGGGCTTGTCGAGCATAATTACTATTCAAAATCAAAGCCGGATTCGGAAATTAATGCTTCTGACATAATATCTGTCAGAGGTTGGGGAAAGTATCGAATAATAAGCACTGATACAAAAACCGGCAAGGGCAAGTTCAGACTTAAAGCTGCAAAATACATTTAACAGAGGTATAAAAATGCTAAAGCCAAGTGAGTTAAAAAACAAAACGTTTTCTAAGTCCGTAAGAGGATATAGTATCACCGAAGTCGATGAATATATGGATTTCGTCTTAGAAAAATATACCGAGATTTTCAGAAAGAATTTTGAACTTGAACAACAGCTCCGTGCAGCTCTTGAAGTCAAAAATGAGCTTGAGGGCGAAAAGGACTCCGTTCGCGGAGCCCTCCTTAATGCACAAAAAGTTGCCGCTAAAATCGTCGAAAAGGCTAACGAACGCGCCGAAGGTATTATTGATTCCGCGAAAACAGGATGTAACACTATACTTGAAGATTTCAACGTTCAGATAGACGCGGAAAGAGAGACTTTGCTAAGTCTCAAAAAACAGGTTGCAGAATTAAAGAAAGATCTCTTTGAAAAATATAAAGAACACATTGAGCTTATAGAAAAAATGACTTCAGTTACGGATTCCGTAAAAATTAAAACAAGCGAAGAATACTTGAATGATGCTGTTATAAAGACCCGAGAAGAACTCGAAAAAAGAAAAGCAGGTGTAGCTCCTAAAGTTAAGATTAATTTCGATATGGAAATAACCGCAGAAGCTCCCAAGGTATCCCTCGATCCTGACGAGCTCTTTGAGGGCGGAGACACGGTCGTTTTCGAAAGAATAACGGAACATCTTAGTACAGAGCCCGACATCAGCGACACTAAGGTTATAGACGCTGTAAAAATTGACGATAAATAATGAAAAAGGTTTCAAATAAATTGATATCGGCAGCCATCGTTTTGATCTCGGTTTTGCTTGATACCCTCTCTAAAAACCTCGCGATACTATCGCTTAAGGATACGGGAGAAATCGAGTTTGCTGCCATTCCCGGAATATTTCATTTTACATATCATGAAAACAGAGGTGCAGCCTTTGGTATGCTATCCGAAAACCGTTGGATATTTATGACAATATCTTCGATCGCTATCGTTGCAATAGCTTTGTACCTCTTTTTTAACAAAGAAAACTCTCTTTTACTCTCTGTTTCCCTCTCTATGATCCTTGGAGGCGGTATCGGAAATATGATAGACAGAGTTTTTCTTGGATACGTAGTTGATTTTATAAATTTTAAGGTCATAAACTTCCCTATTTTCAATCTTGCCGATACATTTGTAACGATAGGGGCAGCTCTGATGATTCTTTATATGTTCAAACAAGAAAACGATAAGGATGCGCAGGGGACCAATTAGCTCCCCTGCATTTTCAATAATATGAGTGAAATCATTACACTTAACGCACACTCTGAAAATTGCGGCGAACGCATAGACGTCTATATTTCAAATCAATGCGAAATAACTCGCTCAGCTGCACAAAAACTTTTGTCAGACGGTAACGTAACCGTTTGCTGTAAAAAAGTGAAGAAGAATTACAGGCTCGCCGATGGCGACGCTCTGCAGATACTGCTTCCCGAGCCTGAACTTCTCGATGTTGTGCCTCAGGATATACCCGTGGACATAGTTTATGAGGACGAGCATCTTTTGGTAGTTAATAAACCTAAGGGTATGGTTGTCCACCCTGCGCCCGGCAATCCTGATAAAACGCTAGTCAATGCTCTGATGTTTCACTGCAAGGGTTCTCTTTCGTCTATAAACGGTGTTATCAGACCGGGTATAGTACACAGAATTGATAAAGATACAAGCGGTTTGCTTATAGTGGCAAAAAGCGATGCCGCCCACACCGGTCTTGCAGAACAAATCAAAAAGCATTCATTTACAAGAGTATATAATGCTATAGTTGCGGGAAATCTTACGAAAGCCGATGGCGTTATAGATGCACCCATAGCACGTCACCCTGTTGACCGCAAGAGAATGTCGGTACAACATAATGAGCAAGCAAAAAGAGCTGTAACTCACTACAAAGTTCTTGAAAATCTGGGGCGTTACAATTACGTTGAACTCAAGCTTGAAACAGGACGAACACATCAGATACGCGTTCATATGTCAAGCATCGGTCATCCCGTTATAGGAGACCCTGTTTACAAAACCACCTTCGATAAATTCGAAAGATCAAACGCTGATATTCTTCGAGGTCAATGCCTGCATGCTCGCGAAATTGGCTTTGAACATCCGATCACGGGCGTATATATGCACTTTGATTCAGGGTTACCCGAGTATTTCAAAGCTGTACTTGAAAAAATCAGGAAATTATGATATACTTCATAGACTTAATATCAAAAACATAAAACATAAGAGGCGTTATGAAATTTGAAAACAAATTAATCGTTAGCGATCTTGACGGTACTTTTTTTGATTCCGAAGCAGGAATGGTTGGCATTAACATAGACGCCATTAATTACTTCAAGGAAAACGGCGGTTATTTTACGTTTGCAACCGGTAGAAACGAGTTAACATTAGAGCCCGATGTAATAAAGCTTGTAAATGCTCCTATAATTTGCTGTAACGGCTCTTACTTATATGACTCCGAAAGCGACCGCAGGATAAGAGAAATCTGCATTGCACCGGGTCCCTTACTTTCAATGATAAAAACCGTTTTATCAAGCTTTTCCGATATAGGAGTAAGAGTAACTGCTGACACAAAATATTACGTTATCGGTGAATCTCTGAAGCAAAACCTTAAACGAATCAGTGCAAACCCCGAGCTTTTCGTCGTTACTGACGCAGACAATCTTCCTACATACGATTGGCACAAGGTTGTTTTTGTTGGAGATGAGGAAAATCTTGATCTTGCCTCTAAGTTTATAAAAGTTAAAGCAGAAGGGCTGTATCAGATCGCACGTTCTTCACCAACCCAACTTGAAATTTTCAATCTTAAAGCGACTAAAGGTATCGGAGCACTCGAGGTCAAGCATATGCTTGAAGCCAGACACGGTCCCATTTCTATGTACGGTATCGGTGATTATGAAAACGATATTGATTTGTTGAAAGTCTCTGATGTTGCGGCGTGTCCCGAAAACGCTCTGAAAGAAGTCAAGCTTTTTTCGGACGTAGTTGTTTGTTCGAACGATAACGGCGCCGTTGCAGGACTTATAGAATACATAGACTCATTGATATAAAAAATGAACCTTTGCGACTGCAAAGGTTCATTTTTTTATATCTGCCATTGGATTTGCTTCGGCTGCGGCTCTCATAGAATCGTCGCTTACGTGAGTGTATATCTGGGTAGTATTTAGTTGCTCGTGCCCAAGTATGTCCTTGAGTACTCTTACGTCTACCTTGCCTGTCCTGTACATTAGCGTTGCCGCTGTATGACGCAGCTTGTGTACAGACATTTTTTTGTTTTCAAGTCCTGCTCGTTCAAGATATTTTTTTACTACCCACTGCACCGTTTTCACGCTGATCCTTGTTCCGAGCCTGCTTAAAAATAATGCGTTCGTATCTTTAATATCAAGTCTTTTGTTCTGAACGCTCAAATGAGAAGTGATAGACGTCTTGCAAGCATTATTCAGATATAAAACTCTCTCCTTGGAGCCCTTTCCGACTACTCTTACCGTAGACAGATCAGCGCTGATATCTGTTTTGTTTATTCCGACAAGCTCGGACAAACGCATTCCACAGTTGAGAAAAAGCGTTATTATTGCATAATCTCTGTCAACAAACGGCGACTCTTCATCCTCCGCTACCGCATTTAGCAGAAGCTGGGCTTCTTCAAGTGTCAAAAATTTTGGTAGGCTTTTCTTGGGCTTCGGACTTTCTATATCTTTTACAGGATTGTGATCCGTTAAATGCATTTTAACGGTAACGTATTTAAAAAAATTTTTTACCGCAGATAGCTTCCTCGCTCTTGCACACCATTCGTTTCCCCGTATGCTTTGCGCGTATATAAGATATTCATATACGTCAACGGTTGTTATCGTGTTAAGGAAAGAAACGTCGACGCCGCTTATATCTACAGATGAAAACTCTTCATAGCTTGTGAGCTTTGCCGATGACAATCCTTTGTGTATCAACATGAATTTAAGGAAGATTCTGAGGTCTCCCGCATATTCTTCAACGGTTTTAGGAGATTTATTTTCAATAACGAGCTTGCTCATACAGTATTCTCGCACAACAGGTGGCAATCCCAAAAGTTTTGAGCTTATATCAGCGGGCATGACAGCATCTCCTTTACTCTTCGTAGTATAATTATAATAAATTCTGCTTTGTGTGTCAAGGAAGAAATATGCAAACTAAAATTATATAAACTGTAAACTTTTAAATTCCTTGCTTGAAAAAAACAAACGAATAGTGTAAAATTACCTAAAGAAATGAGGTAATTTTATGTTTTCGTTTTATAAAAACAATTCCGACTCTATCGTAAAGCTGTTTGTTAATCAGCTTGGAATGACCATATTCGGTCACCTTCTGTTTGCAGCTACGTTTAAAACCGATCTGAGAATTGCAACAGGATTTCTATCTGCGCTGTTTTATCTCTATTTAGTATACTGCACCGGATGGGACGCCGGAGCAAAGGATAAAATCAAAGTGGATGGCGGCAGAACTGAAAAATGCAGTCACAAAGGCTTTTTGCTCGGCTTAGCCGCCAACGGACTGTATATACTATTATCAATAGTAAACCTTTTGTTCTATTTCCTCGGCTTTTGGGAATGGACGTCAGGCATCAGCGCAACAGCTTATACCGTCTCGACTTTACTCAACGGTATGTATGCCTCATTCTTCACGTTGCCGCAAACTCCTCTTTTCAAGTTCTTGGCGCTTTCTGCGTTCGTTTTTCCTGCAATTTTAGTCACGGGATTGTCCTATTACTCAGGAAGCAAGAATTTCAGACTATTAGCCTTCTTAGGCTTGACTAAAAACTCAAGAAAATAACTAAAAGCAGACGTTAATATAGCGTCTGCTTTTAATGTTAACAAAAAATTTTCTTTTTGTGTCCTTTTAGTATATAATATTATTTTAAAATATTATAAATATGCTTTACAGAGGAAAACAATGAATTTACTCCTTACGAATAAAAAAATCCCAATAACGAAGCTTATAATCGTGCTACTTGTCGGCATTTTTTCCATACTCATAACAAGAATTTCGTTTATGCCGTTTTTATCACTTGTTTCGGTAGCTGTCTCGGTTGCCTGCTTTAGCTACGTTGTGTTCTACTTGGGTCTTTATTCATTGATTCCCGTATTAACCGTGTTTTTTGCCGTTTTTTTCTTTGAAAATTCAGTATCAGCAATTTACGCCTCTTCCTTTATTTTGCCTGCGTTCGCCGCAGGGTTTGCCTTGAGAAATAGAAAAAAGCCGGTTACAGTAATTCTTTATGTCACTATTTCTTACCTGCTTTACTGGGTTTCTGCTTATATTATAACTATACTTCTAACTGAGGGTTCATTTTCGTTTTCCGGACAAATTCAGTCAATATCGTCATCAATTGAAGATAACGCTCAAAAAATCATGGAGCTTTATACCACGATTACAGGCGAAAGTTATTCCGCTACCGACTATGTTTCTTCACTTCTCAAGGTTCTGGCGGTCGGCACTTATATTTCTTCGATAGTTGTTGAATCGTGTATAATCTATATAGCTATTGTATTAACATTTACGATCACTAAGGCTAATACTGAAATTTCAACAGGCAGCTTGTTCGACGTTATACCTTCAAGAATAACCTCGTCAATTTACGTTATATCTCTTTTCTTCACAATGTTTTTAAGTGTCCCGACGGACGTTATAAAATACAACAGCATGCTTGCACAGAACCTTCTTCTCATTCTAACCCCTATACTTATCTTTTCCGGAATATATTATATATTTACGATTAAATTCAAGGTTGAACATTCAAGTCCGTTCGTAATGATTCTGGCGTTTATATCATCAATTTTCGGTGCGTTTCCGATTTTTATTTTTTACCTTGCTTTGTCCGGAGTAAAATACTCTTTCAAATACAGCAATCTCAAAAAAATTGAGGAGGCAAAATATGATCAAAAATAAAGAAAACAAAAAAATCAACGTTAAGCTTTTGATTAAACTTGCTCTTAACTTTACGGTGTTTATTATTTTTGCGTTAATATTGCGTTCAAAAGAAGTGAATGCTTTACTAATCGCTATTGTTATGTTTGCTCTGAATACTGCCCTATGGTTTGCAACAGACAGTCTATACGAGTTTTTTTCTTTGAAGTTGACAGGAAAATCGGGAGATCTTAACGACCCTATTCTTCAAAACATTACACTTCAATTTATCAAAGAACTGTATCTTCCTATACTTATTTGCTCTGAATCGGGAAAAATAATTTACTGTAACGATTCTCTTTACAAACAAGTTCCTATCAAGAGCGGTGCTCAGTTTCCTAAAAATATAGAGGAGCTTTGCAACACTGATATTAGTTCTATTGTTGAATCCGATGTGCCTGCGGGTGTTGAAGCAAGTGCTTTTAACAAAGTCTTCAACATCAAGGGATATAAGATAGAGGCTCAACACAGTCCGTACTACATTACGATTTGGAATGAAAGAACCGATTACGCTAAGCTTAATAAACGCTTAGCAGACGAGCAAACGGTTGTTGCGTACATTCTTATAGACAACCTGGACGAATTAAATCAAGCTGTTAACGAAAAGACGCGTGAGGCTTCTCATCAGGTAGAGGTAACTCTTAAAGAATGGGCATCTGAGGTCGGAGGAATCATCAAGGAATATGAAAAGAACAAATATATTTTCATATTTGAATCCCGTTATCTCGACAGATTCATCGAAGATAAGTTCAGAATTCGCGAAAAGATCCATGATATTAAGGTCGGCGAAACAAATCTTTCGCTTACTATCTCTATAGGTGCTGCGCGTTTTCCCGGAACTTTGGCACAAAGAGAAAGCGGCGCACGCGCAGCTCTCGAATTCGCGCTCAAACGCGGAGGAGATACGGCTGTTTATAATAACGGTAACGAAAACGTATCATTTGATGGCAGAGTCAAGACTACCTCTAAGTCTACTCAGGTAAGAGCAAGAATGACCGCCGCAAGAATATGCGAAATGATGAAAACGGCCGGGAACGTTCTTATAATGGGCCATAAAAACCCCGATTATGACTCAATTGGTGCATGCGTAGGTATGGCTCGTCTTGCCGTTAGTTGCGGACAGTCGCCGAAGATCATCATTGACCGAGAAAATATCAACACAAAGTTGTGTCTTGATTATTTATCAACAGAAGAATATAATTCTTGGTTTATAGATTCTGTCAGTGCACAGGATCTGGTAAGAAGTGATTCTCTTACTATTGTAGTCGATGCTAATAACGCATTAAGATTTGAGTCGCAGGATGTTGCATCAAACAGCGGTAAACTTATTATAATAGACCACCATAGCAAGCACAGAGCCAAAGATGTACCCGTTTATAAGACTGATATCGAATACATTGAGCCTTATGCTTCCTCTGCATCGGAGCTTGTCGCAGAATTCCTCGAACACACTATAACATTTGGTACACTACCACCGAAAGAGGCTCTGCTTCTTATGTCGGGCATAATTCTCGATACTAAGCAGTTTACGAGAAATACCGGTATCAGAACCTTCAGTGCTGCTCAGTATCTGCGCAGTGAGGGCGCAAGTCCTGCAGAGGCACAGGTGCTGTTTGAAAGGTCACTTGACGATTACAAACGCTCTGCAGTATGTGCAGCTGATGCCAAGATCTACCGAGAGCATTTTGCCATAGCGGCTCTCAGAGCATCCGATAACCCGGATGATAAGATCACCGCAGCAAGAGTAGCGGATATACTACTTGAGCTCAAGGGTGTTCACGCATCATTTGCAGTATTTGAGATAAATAACATTATCCATATTTCTGCGCGTTCCACAGGCAAGATCAACGTAGCAACGATAATAGAAGGCGTCGGCGGCGGAGGCTATTATGAGTCTGCCGGAGCACAGATCAAGGACGCTACTTTGGATCAAACGTTAGTGGCGCTCAAGGAACAGATAGACGCATATATAGACAGTACAAACAACAAGAAATAACACAAAAGGCAGGAATACAACTATGAAGGTAATTCTCACACAAGATGTAAAAGCACAAGGCAAAAAAGGCCAAATAATTAATGTTTCAGACGGTTATGCTCGCAACTTTCTTTTCCCGAAGGGACTTGCGGTAGTTGCTGACAGCAAAGCACTTAACGACATAAAAAACAAAGAAGCCGCACAGAAGCACAAGATTGAGGTTGAACGAGAAGAAGCCAAAAAGCTTGCAGAAAAACTTGCACCCGTTGTTGTAAAGCTTATGCTTCAGGCGGGTCCTGACGGAAGGCTTTTTGGTTCCGTTACTTCTAAGGATATCGCCGAAGAGCTCGAAAAGTCTACAGGCATTTCGATCGATAAAAAGAAAATTCTTCTTGATGAGCCAATAAAGAGCTACGGCTCATACACGATCGACGTAAAGCTTTATTCTGAGGTTATAGGAAAGCTCAACGTTATAGTTTCAAACATAAAGTAATTTTTGAAGGGATAAATGTATGAATTCCGCAGATTATGCAAAAAAGTCGAGTCTTACCGAGAGAAAAGTTCCCTTCTCTCTCGAAGCTGAACAGTCTGTTCTGGGATCAATACTTATTGACCCGAGATCAATAGAAGAAATTACAGACATACTCAGTTCTACAGACTTTTATATAGATGACCACGCAAAGATATATCTTGCAATGAGCGACCTATTTATAAATAGCAAGAGCATAGACGTCGTCACTCTGATAGATACCCTGAAAAAACAGGGCGTTTTGAATAACAAAGATATAAGTGAATACATAAAGCTTATAGCACAGGTGGTTCCCTCTGCAAAGAACATCAAAGATTACGCACAGATAGTCAGAGAAAACAGTCTGTTACGTATGTTGCTTGAAGCATCTGAACAAGTATCGGACACAGTTCTTACGGGTGCTTACGACGACGTCGATGACGTGCTTCACGAGTCAGCTGATAAGTTTTTCAGACTCATTCAAACCAACGATAGGAACGATTACGTTCATATAAAGGACGTTCTGGTATCAACACTCACAAACCTCAGACGTCTTTCTCAGAGCGAAGAAGGTGCCACCGGTACAAAAACGGGATTTTCCGACCTTGATAGAGTGCTTGTCGGAATGGGTCCTGGCGACTTTATACTTATAGGCGCTCGCCCCGGTATGGGTAAAACGAGCTTTGCGCTAAATATTGCGTCTCAGGTATCATCTAACGGTACGGGTAAAGCCGTTTGCGTATTTAGCCTTGAAATGTCGGCTGAGCAGCTTGTTCTCAGAATGTTATCGAGCGAGGCTCTTGTTGATAGCTACGCCTTGCGTTCTGGAAAGATCGAAAAAGAGGATTGGGTCAAGCTTACTCACGCAGCAGGTCAGCTTAGTAAGTGTAACATATATATTGATGATACCAGCGGTATGTCTGTTGCAAAAATGAAAGCGAAGCTTCGCAAAATTGACAATCTCGGTCTCGTTGTAATCGACTATCTGCAGCTCATGCAGTCGGATAGAAAGTCCGAAAACAGAGTTCAAGAAGTTGCCGCAATATCAAGAGACCTTAAGCTCCTTGCAAAAGAGCTTGGTATTCCGATAGTATGCTGCGCACAGCTCTCACGTGGTGCCGAGCAGAGAAAGGACGCAAAGCCCATGCTTTCCGACCTGCGAGACTCCGGATCTATCGAGCAAGACGCAGACGTAGTTATGTTCCTTTACCGCAGCGAATATTATAACGCTGACAAGGAGCAGGATCAAAACGTTGCCGAAGTAATCGTTGCAAAGAACAGACACGGTTCCACGCAATCCGTTAATATGAAATGGATCGGCAAATACACTAAATTCCTCACTCTTCAAAAGGATGAAATTCAAGGTGGATAATAATTTCACTCGCTCAGTTAGCTCCAATTTTATTAAGATGATGAGACAATTTGAGCTACCTGTTAAATTCAATCTTATTATCGGCTTTTCAGGTGGGGCTGATTCCTCTGCCTTGCTATTTCTTGCACATAAGCACTGTAAGGAATTAGGCTTTAATTTATATGCCATTCATATAAATCATTTAATAAGGCACAAGGAGGCGGACAGAGACGAGGATTTCTGTAAACGGATTTGCGAGTTGAAAGGTATACCGTTCAAGTCTCGTCGAATAGACGTTCCTACTCTATCAAAAGAAAATAAAACCGGCATTGAGGAGACCGCGAGAAACGTCAGGTATGCAGAGTTTACAAAATATGCTGACGATATCTCAAAAAACGGGCTTCCCACATATATTGCCACTGCCCACAACTCGGACGACAACGCCGAAACCGTTATTTTTAATATTACGCGAGGTTCGGCGCTTAACGGATTGTGTGGAATAAAGCCGATGCGTGAAAACGTAATAAGACCGTTGATTCTATGCAGTAAAGACGATATACTCGGTTATTGCGACGAAAACTGCATAGAATATATAACTGATAGCACTAATATCGACAAAGCGTATACAAGAAACAGAATACGTCACGATCTGATTCCAAGCCTTAAGGGGATAAATCCCTCTCTGCTTGCCGCAATTTCGCGTATGACGGAGAATATCGCGGAGGATGAACTTTTTTTAAGACAATGTGCAAAGAACTTTTTATTAACAAGTTCTGACTCCTGTGGTATCAAACTCCCCGAGTTTAATAATGCTCACGCATCGCTTCAAAGGCACGTAATCTTTGAATTTGTGAAAAATTCAGTGGGTATTTCTCTCGAGGATAAGCATATCAAAGGTATCATAGAGCTTTGCAGAGCAGCGGCTAAGCACTCGGAGTTTCATTTCACGGGCGAATTCTGTGCGGTGATTGAGGGAGACCGGCTGACATTAAAGAAAAAAGGCGATATAAAGTCTCCAACTTACTGCATTCCTGTAAAATACGGCATAAACGAGATTCCATTCGGCGTAATCGGCAGATACAAGTCTACTGATACTGTAAAAATTTCAGAATTTGAAAATATTTACAAAATATCAACACAGACTTCTATATGTTCTGATAAAATTAAAGGAGCTTTGTTTGCAACGCCCAGACACTCGGGAGATACAGTAAATATAAACAATGTCAACAGAAAGCTCAAGAAATTACTAAACGAGATCGAGCCCGATCTAGAAAAACGCGCTGTTTTGCCGATATTCCGCGATGATGAAGGAATACTGTGGGTACCTGGCGCGCGTTCAAGAACGGAAACATATCCACGGTCAGACAATGAGTCAGAGGTTTTGCTCTACTCATATATTAAGGATAACAAAACAATTTCAACAGGAGACAAAAATGCATAGCGACATATTAGAGATAATGGTTTCGCAAGACGAGATCAATGAGATAATCAAAAGACTTGCAGAGCAGATAAGCGAAGATTACAAGGACAAAAAGCTTCTTATGCTTTGCATACTTAAGGGTGCGGTCGTATTTATGGGCGACCTAATGAAAAACATATCAATTCCGACGGAGATCGATTTTATGAAGGTTTCTTCTTACGGAAGCGGAACAAAATCTACCGGAACAGTAAATATCGTCCTCGATCTTCACCGCAAAGACCTGTCCAGTCTTGATATTCTCATAGTAGAAGATATAATTGACAGCGGTCGTACATTATCGTATCTTGTGGATTATCTCAAGCTCAAGGGCGCGCGTAGCGTTAAAACCTGCACAATGCTTGATAAGCCGTCAAGACGCGAGGTTGATTTCATCCCCGATTATTGCGGCAAAACAGTTCCTGATGAATTCGTAGTGGGTTACGGACTTGACTATGATGAATCATACAGAGCTCTTCCATATATCGGAGTGCTCAAACCTGAAATATATACAAAATAACATATAAATTTGCGAGGTACCTTTCTATATGAAAAACAATATGAAGATATTACTGTTTTACGGAGTTCTTATTGCAGTAATACTTGTCGTTTCAGCTCTCATTCTTTCTGAGCCCGGAACAGAGCCTCTTGAATACAGCGATATAATACAGCTGTTCAAAAACGAAGAGGTCACTAAATTTCAGATCTCAAATACTGACGAGATCAAAATTTACACTAAAGATAACCGCGTTTTAACATACATTCTAAGAGACTACTCCGACTTTATGGATAAGTACGGAGAGCTTATTGATTCACAGGTGGAAAGCGGAATAATTGAAAGCTACGACATTGAACCTCCCGTTAATATGCCTTGGTGGTTTATGTTTATTCCATACATCGTAGTAATCCTCTTGTTCGTATTTTTCTGGTTCTTTATGATGAATCAGTCGGGAGGACGCGGAAGCAAGATAAATTCTTTCGGTAAGTCAAGAGCCAGAATTATAACCGATGATAAGAACAAGGTTACGTTTAACGACGTTGCCGGTGCAGACGAAGAAAAGGAAGAGCTTAAAGAAATAGTTGACTTCCTTAAAGATCCACAGAGATTCACAAAGCTTGGCGCTAAGATACCTCACGGTGTACTTCTTGTCGGCCCGCCCGGCACAGGTAAGACCTTGCTTGCAAAAGCGGTAGCAGGCGAAGCGGGTGTTCCTTTCTTCTCTATTTCCGGTTCAGACTTTGTTGAAATGTACGTAGGTGTCGGAGCATCAAGGGTACGTGATCTTTTTGACACGGCAAGAAAGCACCCTGCAAGCATTATATTTATTGACGAAATCGACGCAGTCGGACGTCACAGAGGCGCAGGTCTCGGCGGCGGTCACGATGAGCGTGAGCAGACTCTTAACCAGTTACTTGTTGAAATGGACGGTTTTGGCTCTCACACAGGAATAATAGTAATTGCGGCAACGAACCGCCCCGATATACTTGACCCTGCCCTTCTCAGACCCGGTCGATTTGACAGACAAGTTACTGTCGACTATCCGGATACTCGCGGAAGACACGCAATTCTCAAAGTGCACGCAAAGAACAAACCTCTCGAAGAGGACGTCGACCTTGAGGTCATTGCTAAAACCACCGTTGGATTTACAGGAGCCGATCTTGCCAACGTTCTTAACGAAGCTGCCCTCCTTGCAGCAAGACGAGGAAAGCATCTTATCGGTATGAACGATATTGAGGACGCAACCATCAAGTGTATGGTAGGGCCTCAGAAGACCGCAAAGGTTATAAGCGAGAAAGAAAAGCGTCTTACAGCATTCCACGAAGCAGGTCATGCGGTGGTTACTAAATTCGTTCAGCCTGACTTCCCTGTTCACCAGATTTCCATCATCGCAAGTGGCAGAGCAGGTGGATATACACTTTCTCTTCCTGTTGAAGACAGATCGTATATGTCCATGTCGGATATGCAGAACGAGATCGTTACCCTTCTCGGCGGACGTGTTGCTGAAGCTATAGTTCTTGGAGATATTTCTACCGGTGCATCTAACGATATTCAACGCGCTACAAATATTGCTCGCAATATGGTTACTAAATACGGTATGAGCGATCTTCTTGGACCCATCGTTTACGGTTCTGATCACGGTAATGATGAGGTATTCCTCGGACGTGATTTTAGTAATACTAAGAATTATTCAGAATCGACGGCTTCCTCTATTGATAACGAGATAAAACGTATAATTTCGGCTGCTTACGAAAGAGCTAAAGAAGTTCTCGAGGAGCACAGAGATAAGCTTGACTTTATTGCAGAGTTTCTTATTAAATATGAAACTATGGATGAAGGTCAGTTTAATGCAGCTATGAACGGAAGCCCCACCTTTGAAGAGCTTGAAGAAATAAAATCCGAAAAGCGGAAGAAGAGTGAACTTGAGAATCTACGCGCTAAAGAAGCCGCAGAATCTAAAGCAAATAGCGAAAGCAAAGAAACTCCTTCAACGGATAGTTCAGAAGAAGATTCAAACACAGCAAACTCTGACGAAGAAACTGATGCGTAATAAGGCAGGAAAGCCAACTCTTTTTGAATTGGCTTTCCATTTTTTATTATAAAATAGTTAAAAGTTATTGCAAGAACCGAAATTTGTGTTATAATAAAAATGTAATTTTACCTCTTTATAAAATTGAAGTTATGCGTAGCAAACAGAACGTATTAGTCTGAAAAAGATTGGTTGCGATATAGGAACATTTATCGCTGCTATCTGTCAAATCGGATTTCATACTTCGCTCAGGTTCTGTGACTATTGTGGTCATTTCTACGAAGCTGAGCGCGTATGCAGAGGTAAAGATTACAATGAATTCGAGCCTTGTTATGAGCACAACGTATAAGGTTATTATCAAGAGGTGATTAAAAATGAAATGCCCAGCTTGTGGCCATATTGAAAGTAAGGTTATTGACTCACGCGCTTCAGACGAGGGAAAGTCCATAAAAAGACGCCGCGAATGTCTTGCCTGTCAGAAACGTTTCAACACTTATGAGGTTGTTGAAAACATTCCGCTTATGGTAATAAAGAAAAACGACTCAAGAGAGCCGTTTGACAGAAACAAGGTTATGAACGGTATAATCAGAGCTTGTCAGAAGCGCCCCGTTAGTATCGAGCAGATTGAAAAGATTGTGAACGATATTGAAAGTGAGCTTCAAAATTCACTAAACAACGAGGTTCCGACAACAAAGATCGGAGAGCTTATAATGGACAAGCTAAAGGATATTGATGCGGTTTCTTACGTAAGGTTTGCGTCCGTTTACAGAGAATTCAAGGATGTAGAAACCTTTATGCGCGAGATAGAAAACATACTCCATAACAAATAAAAAAATCGGTGCCGATTGGCACCGATTTTTTATTAAGCTTCAACTTCCTGCATTTCGTATGCTTCGAGTATGTCTCCAACTTTGATATCGTTGAACTTTTCAAGACCGATACCGCATTCGTAGCCCTGTACAACCTCACGGGCATCGTCTTTGAATCTCTTAAGCGAGGATATCTTATCTTCAAAGATTACTACACTGTCACGGAGAACTCTGATTTGGGATGTTCTTGTAACCTTACCGTCCTGAACGTAAGAACCTGCAATTGTTCCGACGCCGGGTACGTGAATTGTCTGACGCACCTCTGCCTGACCGAGAATGACCTCCTTGAACTTAGGAGCGAGCATACCCTTCATAGCTGCGGTAACCTCGTCGATACACTCATAAATGATGCGGTAGGTTCTTATATCAACGCCCTTTTCGGCAGCGGAATCCATTGCAGACTTATCGGGTCTGACGTTAAATCCAACGATAATTGCGTTAGATGCATCTGCGAGCATAACGTCGCCTTCGTTAACACCACCGACTGCGCTATGAATAACTTTAACCTTAACCTCTTCATTGGAGAGCTTTTCAAGAGAAGACTTGACTGCTTCTGCAGAGCCACCAACGTCTGCTTTGATAATGATATTAAGCTCCTTGACGCCATCGGAGATCTGAGCAAAGAGGTCGTCAAGATTTGCTTTACTGTTAGCTTTGAAGGCTTCTTCTTTGATCTTGGCCTTTCTCTGCTCTGCAAGCTCTCTTGCCATTCTTTCGTCCTCGACTGCGGCAAACTCATCGCCCGCTTCAGGAACCTCGGAAAGTCCGATGATCTCAACAGGAACAGAAGGCCCTGCCTTAGTAAGCTTTCTTCCGTTTTCATCCGTCATCGCTCTTACACGTCCTACGGAAGTGCCGGCAATTACGATATCACCGCTATTAAGAGTACCGTTCTGAACAAGTACAGTTGCAACAGGTCCGCGTCCCTTGTCGAGCTTTGCTTCGATTATAATACCCTTAGCTCGTCTGTTGGGGTTTGCTTTAAGCTCCTTCATTTCAGCGACGAGAAGAACATTTTCAAGAAGATCCTCAATACCCATCTTAGTAAGTGCGGATACGGGAACGCAAATTACATCGCCGCCCCATTCCTCGGGAACAAGCTCATATTTTGTAAGCTCCTGCTTAACTGCATCGGGATTAGCTGTGTGCTTATCCATTTTGTTGATAGCAACGATTATTTCAATACCGGCAGCCTTAGCGTGATTGATAGCTTCGATGGTCTGTGGCATAATTCCGTCATCGGCCGCAACAACAAGTATTGCGATATCGGTAGCCATAGCACCGCGCGCTCTCATAGCTGTAAACGCCGCATGACCGGGTGTATCGAGAAATGTAATATCTTTACCGTTTATATTGACTCTGTAAGCACCTATGTGCTGTGTAATGCCTCCTGCTTCGCCTGTGGTTACGTTAGTGTGACGGATTGCATCAAGAATAGATGTTTTACCGTGGTCAACATGACCCATAACAACCACTACAGGACTGCGTCCAACAAGATTTTCGGGAGCATCCTCTGCTTCGTCGAAAAGTCTTTCCTCAATAGTGACTACAATTTCCTTTTCAACCTTTGCACCAAGCTCGTCGGCTACAAGGTACGCGGTTTCATAATCAACGGTCATATTAACGTTAGCCATAACGCCAAGCATCATAAGTCTCTTTACAACCTCTGCTGCAGTAACCTTAAGACGTGATGCAAGCTCGGTAACGGTTATTTCGTCCGGAATCTTTACGGTAAGCTGCTGTTTTTTAGCTTTTTCAAAATTAAGCTTTTTGAGCTTTTCCATCGCAAGACGCTCTTTTTCTTTATCCTTATCTCTGGAATAGCTGTCCTTGCCCTTGCTCTTGAGTTTCTGCTTTTCAGGGTCAAAATTTTTCTTGCTTCCGTCAACAAAGGTTTCGAGGCGTTCATCATATTTGGAGAGGTCAACGGACGATGTGCGAGTATCAACTATTCTCTTTCCTTCAGTCTTCTTTGAGTCATCGGTGATACTTACGCTTCTGTCGATCTTTGCCGTGCTCTTGAAAACGGGCTTATCGTTCTGACGTCTGTCCGATTTCTGTTCGGGCTTCTTATCACCCTTGTTTATCTGAGCAGCCTTATTAGCGGATTCCTGACGGAATCGTTCAAACTTTTCGATCTTGGACATCGGAGCTTCCTTGGAATGAGTAGTTGGCTTCTGAGGCTTTGCAGAAGACTCCTTATTCTCTTTCTTAGGCTCATCCGTCTTCTTTTCCACCTGTACTGCAGGTGCATCGATCTTTTCTTCAGTCTTCGGCTTTTCTACCTTAACAGGTTCGGGGCGATCAACTATGACGTTACCGTTCATATAGTCATCAATGTTTTCAACCTGGTGAGCTGCAGTGATTACATTCATAACGAGATTAAACTCCTGCTCGTTAAGACTGCCGGACTGTGTTTTTCCTGTAATACCAACACTTGATATGAAGTCGAGAAGCTCCTTGTTTTTAATTTCAAGCTCTTTGGCAAGTACACTTATTTTGTATTTAACTTCTGTTATTGGCATATCCATCAAACCTCACTTTCGCTGTATGTCTCTGAAAACGCCGTTATTACGGCGTCATCGGTAATTGTACGCTGTACCAAATTCATAAAATTTTCATCAATGATGCCAAGCGTCATTATAGGACGTTTCTTGCCAACAGACGAGGCAAGCCTTTGAGCGTCTATATCAAGCTCATAAACTGAAATTCCGTTTTCGGCACAACTTCTTTTTACTTTTTTTAGTGTGTTTTGTGATGCTTCTTTTGAAAGAATAACGAGATATAATCCACCGCTATCGGCAGCCTCCATAGTCAATTCGGTGCCGAAGGTCAGCTTTTTCGCTCTTGCCGCAAGACCGAGCGAGCTGAGCAAACGGGAATACTTATCATTCATCAGACGGTTCACCTCTCTTGATGATATCGGCGAGCTCGTCTATGATCACTTCGGGAATCGTTATGCTGAGATTAGTCTCAAGACGTTTGGTTTTAACCGCTTTCTTAAAGCAAGAAGGCTCGGGGCAAATATAAACTCCTCTGCCCGATTTCTTGCCCTTAAAATCAATAGCAACCGTTCCGTCCGGACATCTGACTACTCGGATGAGATCATTTTTGGCTTTTCCGACACCGCATCCGACACAGTGTCTTTCGGGAACCTTTTTTACAGGTTTATTCTGCATAAGATGCACGTTACTCCTTCAAATGTTATCTTTAAGCTTCTTCGGATACGTAAGGTACTACGCCGTCGGCGTTAGTCTTGATATCAATTTTGAATCCCGTAAGTCTTGCCGCAAGTCTGGCATTGAGTCCCTCTTTTCCTATAGCAAGGGAAAGCTGATCTTCATCAACTACTGCTCTGCAGGACTTCTCGCCATCGATAATTACCTGCTTAACCGTAGCAGGAGCGAGAGCCTTTGAAATATATTCTGCGGGATCCTCGCTATACTTGATAATGTCTATCTTTTCGCCCATAAGCTCATCGGTAATGCTGTTGATTCTCATTCTTCTGTTACCGATACAAGCTCCGATCGGATCTACGTTCTCGTCTCTCGACATAACGGCTATTTTGGTTCTTACTCCCGCCTCACGGGATACACCGCATATGACAACGGTGCCGTTCTGAATCTCGGGAACTTCAAGCTCAAAAAGTCTTTTAACAAGACCGATATGTGTTCTGGATATTGTAACGAGAGGACCGCGAGCTGCGTTTTCTTTCTTTACTTCCATAATGAAGACCTTTACCTTATCACCAACGGCAAACGTCTCTCCGGGAATCTGCTCACTCTTTCTGAGTGTTACGCGGCTTGTTCCGGTGTCAACGATAACATCGCCCGTTTCGAGGTCGATCTTATCTACCGTTGCAGTAACGATCTCTTCTTTCTTTTCTTCATATTCACGAAGCATCATCGAGCGCTCCGCCTCACGTATACCTTGGATAAGCACTGACTTAGCCGCCATAGCAGAAAGTCTTCTGAGGCTCTTGGGCTTCATTTCGGTCTGAACAACCCCACCGAGCTTATGTCTCTTACTGAGCGACTTAGCATCGTCAAGTGAGATCTCGGCGTATTCGTTAGTTACCTCTTCGACAACGGTTCTAAGCTGATAAACCTTTATATCTTCCTTTTCGGGATCGATAATAACCTTAACAACCGCCTGACCGTTAAATTCATGCTTATAAGCATTTTCAAGAGCTGCCTGCATTCTCTCTATGATGTACTCCTTAGGAATACCTTTTTCCTGCTCAAACAGTTCGAGTGCCGCAAAAAATTCTTTGTTCATTTTCGCATTCCTTCCTTTAATCCTTTATATCGTCAAAATTAAAAACAGTATTGATTTTGGACACCTTATCACGAGGCAAGACAATCTCTCCGGTTGGATCGTTTAACTTGATTTCGGCGTCGTTGTAGCCTAAAAGTGCACCTATATATGATTTAGACCCGTTTATCGGAGCGTAAAGCTTAGCTTCGACCTCGGCACCTATAAATTCATCAAGATGCCAGTCATACTTTAATTCTCTTTCGATCCCCGGTGATGAGACTTCGAGGTGATAGGAATCTTCTATCGGGTCCGCCTCGTCGAGAATCGGATCAATAGCGCGATGCACCGTCTCGCAATCGTCAATGGTGATTCCCTCTTCCCTGTCGATAGTGATTCTGAGATAATACTCAGACCCCTCTTTTACGTACTCAACGTCCCAAAGATCATAATCAAGCGCTGATACTGTTGGTCCGATAAGGTCTGCAACCGCAGACGCAATATTCTTAGAAGCTTTTTTCATAAATCCTCTTTCCGAAAAGGCAAAAAGTAAGAGTGGTCTTTCAACCACTCTCCTTATCTATTTACTTACGTTAACAGTATATCACTATTTAGTCAAAAAATCAAGCCTTTTACTTAATTTTTTTACTTTTTGAATCGATTTTTTCATTAAAATCATTTTTTTGTGCGTAAGAATAATAAAACTCTCCCTCGGGTCTTATTTTCCACACCTTTTCGGCATAAGTTACTACCGATCTGTCAGAGGAAAAAACGCCGGATGAGGCAAGATTATAAAGCCCCTTCACGCCCGTTCGTTCTCTGTCTGTAAAATCGTTTATAGCTCTCAATCGAGTTTTGTGATAAGGATGAAAATCCTTAAGAACAAAATATCTGTCTGGCTGGTTTGAATTCAACAACGAATCATACAGATCGGCAAATGAATTCTCTGTACCGAGTGAATTAATAACAAAATCAAGAAGCCTTTTTATCTTAGGATTTTTCTCATAAATCCCGAGAGGATCGTATGATGGGCGAAGCTTATCAAGCTCCTCTACCGTCGCTCCGAAAATATAGTTATTTTCCCTACCCGCTTCATTTACAATTTCTACGTTAGCTCCGTCGAGCGTACCGAGAGTAAGCGCCCCGTTCAACATCATTTTCATATTACCAGTCCCGCTTGCTTCGCATCCCGCGGTCGATATCTGCTCGGATATATCTGCAGCCGCAACAAGCATTTCTGCATAAGAAACGTTATAACCGGTAATAAAGTGAAGATTCAGGTGTTTTTTCACTACGTCATCTGATGATATAAGTCTCTCTATAGAGCAAATCAGCTTGATTATGTCTTTGGCTATCTTATAGCCGGGTGCCGCCTTTCCCCCGATAAGAACCGTAACAGGCACGTCGGGCTTCAGAGTGCCGTCCTTAATGTCAAAATACATCTGAAGAACCGAAAGTCCATTCATCAGTTGTCTTTTATATTCGTGTATTCGTTTTATTTGTATATCAAACACGGAATCCGGATCTATGCTTACTCCCTCTCGGTCACAAACGTAATCGGAAAGCACTCTTCGTCTGAAGCTTTTGATCCTATTGAATTCCGAAACAACTTCAGCATCAGTAACCTTCTTTTTTATTGACTCAAGCTTTGTAAGATCATATAGCCAACCATCACCTTCTGTAAGCTTAGAAACGAAATGAGACATTTCCGGATTTGCTACTCCAAGCCAACGTCGTTGTGTGATTCCGTTAGTAACATTAATGATTTTTCCGGGATAAAGCTTGTTCCAATTCCCGAAAAGCTCGGCTTTAATAATGTCGGTATGAAGCTTAGCGACGCCGTTTACGCATACGCACATATACATAGCAATATTTGCCATATGAATTTTTCCGTTTGAAATTATGTGCATTTTTTGAGTTTGATCATCTGACAACTCAGTCTCGGCGAGATCGGATTTGAGCATATCATCAAGCTTGGCTACGTAAACGTATACTTTCCCAAGAATCGACTTGAACAGCTTTTCATCCCAATTTTCAAGCGCCTCTGCCATTATTGTATGATTAGTGTAAGCAAACACTTTTTTAGCTATTTTGAATGCTGAGCCAAAATCAATTCCTTCTTCTTCGCAAAGGGTATAAAGTAGCGCGGGAATTGCTATGACGGGGTGAGTATCGTTTAACTGAAATACGTTTTCGTCTGAAAATTTTGAAAAATCTTCACCGTGTATCTTTTTATATGCTTTAATTACGTCTTTGATAGAAGCGTAAGCAAAAAAATACTCCTGTCTGAGTCTTAATTTTTTACCATCGTCTTTATCGTCTGCAGGATAAAGCACTCTCGATATATTTTCCGCCTCGTTTTTTACTTTGAGTGCATCGTTGTATTTTTGCTCGTTGAACAACTTAAAATTAAAAGGAGAAACAGGAGTTGACTCCCACAAACGTACTGTTGTTGCAAAATTATTCTTATAACCGTAAACGGGAACGTCGTACGGAACGGCAATTACTTTCATATCATCAAATTCAACAGTTACAGATTCGTCGTCTCTTTTGATCGACCAAGCATCACCGTAAGCAGTCCAGTCATCAGGATATTCGGTTTGTTCACCATTTTCGATACCCTGCTTAAATATACCGTACTTGTATCTGATTCCGTACCCCATAACGGGCAAGGCAAGAGTGGCGGCCGAATCCATAAAGCACGCCGCCAGTCTTCCGAGACCACCATTACCAAGCCCCGCGTCCTCAACCTTTTTAAGTTTTCCGAATTCACCACCAAGCTTGCTTATCGATTCCTTTGCTTTATCGTAGAGTCCGAGTGAAATTAGGTTATTTATAATTGCGCGACCCATAAGGAATTCAGCAGAAAGATAATACGCCCTTTTCTTTGAATTGCTCGGTACTTGTGAGCTTTTTCTGTTTCCGGCAAAGTAATCTGTTATCATTTCTCCGATTACCAAGTTCATCTCATTGAACGTAGCTTCGTTAGGGGGCTTCAAAAACCTGTTTTCTATAGTTTTCTCATATCTTTCCCAAAACGATGAGTTCAAACCTTCTTTATATTCCTCGATCATCGTCAGCCTCCTCTGTGTTTGCTCGTCCGTACAGCGACGCGAGCTCCTTAATTCTTAACGCAATACTGTCGTTAAAACAGCTTTTAACAGCCCTCCATCTCCAGTTGTTTCCAAGAGTGGACGGCACATTCATTCTTCCCTCATCGCCAAGACCTATAAAATCCTGCATAGAAATAATCACGCTATCTGCATAGCTTGCAAACAGCGACCTTATTGCGCTGAAGCATATATCGCCGCTGTTTGCACAGTTAAGATAACTTTTAATAAATCCTTTTGTTTTAATATCGGATTTAAGATAATAAGACATAAAAGTCATATTGTCGTGCGTTCCGAGATATGCAAACGTATTCTTTTCATAATTGTGCGGAAGATATTCACTGTCCGGCGTTGAGTCGAAACCAAACTCAAGTATTTTCATACCCGGGTAACCGGTCCTTCGCAACAGTTCTTTTACTCCTTCATCTATAAAACCAAGATCTTCTGCAATGATCTCAGTATTACCCAAGCTTGACTCGACCGCATTAAAAAAGTCTATACCGGGTCCATCATACCATTTGCCGTTCTTGGCACTTGTTTCACCTGCATCAATGGCATAATAGGCTGAAAATCCGCGGAAATGGTCTATACGAATATAGTCATATAGCTTTGAATTCATAGCAAAGCGCTTTTTCCACCACGAATACCCGTCAAGTCTCATAGCCTCCCAATCGTAAATGGGATTTCCCCATAGCTGACCGTCAGCATTAAATGAATCGGGCGGGCAACCGGCAAGAAGCTTAGGACGCAAATCGTTATCAACCATAAACAAGCGCGGATTTTCCCAAACGTCCGCACTGTCAGGTGCTACGTAGATCGGAATGTCTCCGATTATACTTATTCCGTTTTTATTGGCGTAAGATTTAAGTTTGAACCACTGTTCAAAGAACCAAAACTCAACAACACGCCAGAAATTGACCTCGTCGGGATGAGTGTCGTAAAATTCCGTCACTTCACCGCTTCCGATTCGCTTGAATTCTTTTTTCCATTCGGATAATCCAACAAAATCCGAAAATGCTTTGATAGACATAAATACGGCAAAGCTATCAAGCCACCAAGAATTTTTAATACAAAATTCCTCGTAGCGCGGATCATTGAGGTTAAAACGCGATACGGCTTTTCTAAGAAGCTTATATCTGTTAATATATAATATTCCGTAATTAACGCTATCGACAGGAGCACGCTCGGTTATAAGCTCGCTTTTTGTAATAAAACCTTCATTACAGAGCATCTCGGGAGAAACGAAATACGGGTTCCCGGCGAAGCTTGAAAAAGACTGATACGGTGAGTCGCCGTATCCCGTTATCCCAAGCGGAAGTATCTGCCACAAGCTCTGTCCGCTTTTCTTCAAAAAATCAACGAAATCATAAGCATCCGGTCCAAGATCCCCTATTCCGTACTCCGACGGTAATGATGATATATGCAACAGCGTTCCGCATTTTCTCATAACAAGAGACTCTTTCCGCTAACAGAATCAAATAAATGAATCTTATTTAGGTCCATAGCAAGTTGGATTTTTTTACCTGTGTCAACAGCCATACGAGATGGAACTCTCGCTATCATTTTTTCGCCTGCATAGGTAAAATAAATATACAGCTCAGCTCCCATCATTTCTGACATATCAACGTCTACGGTAATCTTGAATGCACTGTCTATTCCGAAAAACAGCTCTTCGCTCCTGATATCCTCCGGACGAATACCAACCGTAATAGTCTTACCCACATAGTTCTTAAGCTTATCCGCATACCTTCTGTCAACAAGCATTTTTCCGCCTTCGGCATATAGGTATGCTTTCTCCTTTTCATAACCTACCGTTGCTTCAAACAGATTCATTCTCGGTGATCCGATAAATCCCGCCACAAACGTGTTTGCCGGATGATGATATAACGTCTTTGGTGTATCGTATTGCTGTATCACGCCATCCTTCATAACAACGATTCTGTCTGCCATCGTCATAGCCTCCACCTGATCGTGTGTAACGTAGACAAAAGTAACTCCAAGAGTTTTATGAAGGTTTGAAATAGACGCACGCATTTCACCGCGAAGCTTTGCGTCAAGATTTGATAGGGGCTCGTCAAGCAGGAAAACCTGCGGTGAGCGAACCATCGCACGACCGAGCGCTACTCTTTGACGTTGACCGCCCGATAACGCTCTCGGTTTTCTGTCAAGATATTTTTCTATATCCAGCATTTTAGCAGCGCTTCTTACTTTTTTGTCTATTTCATTTTTGTTTATTCCTCTTAGCTTTAATCCAAAAGCAAGGTTATTGTATACTGTCATATGAGGATACAAAGCATAGCTCTGAAAAACCATCGCGATGTCACGGTCCTTGGGAGCAACGTTATTTACTTTTTTACCGCCAATCAGTAAGTCTCCCGAAGTAACGTCCTCGAGACCCGCTATCATTCTTAGCGTAGTAGACTTACCGCAACCCGACGGACCTACAAGTATAACGAATTCCCCGTCGTTAATTTCCAAATTAAGTTCAGGTATTACTGTTACGTTACCCGAAAACGTTTTGTTTATATTTATTAGCTTAATACCTGCCATTTTACACCATTAACCCTTTACCGCACCTGCGACAACACCTTTGATAATATATTTCTGACATAACAAATAGAAGATAACCACCGGAATGATCGACAATACGAGCATTGCCATAAGCGCGCCCATATCTCTTGAGCCGTAACCGCCCTGTAAATACTGTACTGCTATCGGTATAGTCTTGTATTTATTACCGATGACTAGATACGGCAAAAGATAATCGTTCCAAACCCACATAGCGTTGAGTATAGCAACGGTTATGGCAATAGGCTTCATCATTGGAAAAACAACTAAAAAATAAAGCTGAAGCGGGGATGCACCGTCTATCATAGCAGCCTCCTCCACCTCTCTTGGTATGCCCGAAACAAAGCCGGTGAACAGAAAAACGGATAAACCGGCACCAAATCCAAGATATAACAATACTATTCCTATCGGGTTATCAAGCTTCATTGAATTCGCGATTTTCGACATCGAAAACATAACCATCTGAAACGGTACGATCATACTGAACAAAAACAAATAGTAAAGGACCTTGGTTGCAGTATTTCTTACTCTTGAAATATACCAGGCGGCCATCGACGTAAAAAACACTATAACGGCAACAGAAGCAACGGTTATGAATAACGAATAAAAAAATGCAGACAAAAACCCTGTTTTTCTAAGACCGTTAATGTAGTTCTCAAGTCCGACGAAAGTTTCGCTATCGGGAAGCTTGAACGGTGCTGATGAAATATAGAACTGCCCCTTAAACGAATTCATAAGCACTATTACTACGGGTGCAATAAAAATAACAGACACAATAATCAGTATAGCGTAAAGAAATGCGTCGGTGAGTTTTTTACGTGCTTCCACTTCACATCTCTCCCTTCTGTTTTGTAAGCTTCTGCTGAGCGAGCGCTATAAGCGCGACTATCACGAAGAATATGACAGCTTTTGCCTGACCGACACCCTCCGACCCTACGCGATTATAAAAGGTCTTATATATGTCAAGCGCAAGCATTGCGGTTTCTTTTCCCGGAGCACCGCCGGTAAGTGCAAGATTCTGGTCAAATAGCTTGAAAGAATTAGTGAGTGTCAGAAACGTGCATATAGCGACCGCTGATGATACCATCGGAAGAATTATATGTCTAAGCTTCTGGAAATAAGTTGCACCGTCAATATCGGCTGCTTCGAGCAGATCTCCCGGCACGTTTTGAATTCCTGCGATATATATTATCATCATATATCCGATCTGCTGCCAGTTTGTCAGAATAACGAGTCCCCAAAATCCGTATTTGGCCGCAAACGTTATATCTACGCCGAAGTATCCGAGAAAACCGTTTATGATTATCTGCCATATATAGCCCAGTACAATGCCGCCAATTAGATTGGGCATAAAAAATCCCGTTCTGAATACGTTAGTACCCTTCATTTGCCTTGTAAGAATGAGCGCGAGAAAAAAAGCAAATACATTTACCGTTATTACCGATACAACGGTAAATTTTACGGTAAACCACAAAGCTGATAAAAAATCCGAGCTTTGAGTGAAAATCTTAACGTAATTATCAAGACCAACAAATCTTGCGTTTGTTACGGTAGTGAAATCGCAGAACGATAACACGAGCCCCATTATAAACGGAGCGAGAAATGCTATTATAAACGCTATGAGTGTAGGCAAAAGGAAAATCGGATAATATTTGCCGATATACTTGCGAATCATAAATTACTCTCGTTTTTCCAATCTTTTATAACTCCGTCACGAACCTCACTCCAAGGCTTATTTCCCTGTGCGTAAGACAGGAGCGCGCTTCCGAAATTATCCTTAAAGGTCTGGCTCGGGAAAAGCGTAAAATTCCAGTCAACACTGAACTTATCCTCTCTGAGCATCCACGCATTTATCTCGCGTGCAAGCGGATCATCGGGAACCTCAGTTGAATCAAATGATGAATACGGTGTAATAAAACCGAGCTCCTCAGTAACGTACCTCTTTCCCGTTTCGCTGCTGAAAAGCCAATATAGAAAGTCATCTGCAAGCTTTTGCTTTTCTTCGCTTAAGCTTTTGTTTATGGCGAGATAATTCTCAGTACCAATACAAAGTCCCTGGCTCTCTTCACCGTCAACCCCTGTATATATGGGCATAAATCTTATATCGTTTTCCTTGATCTTATTGCCGGATATTCCCGATATCTGACTCCAAGCCCAGTTTCCGTTTTGAACCATAGCGCATTGTCCGAGCGCGAACTCTGCCATTGAGTCGGCTACTTGCTTTGACCCCAGTAATTTAGGCGAGGTTACAGAGTAATTAATATACAGATCAAATATATTTCTGAATTCATTGTCATACATAAAATCTATGCGCTTTGTATCGTTTCCAGAAAGGTCGATTTCATTATTCTTGAATTCATAGTAAACGGGAATATTAGCAAGATGTGTCGTCCATCTCCAATCCTCTCCTGGTTTAAGAGATGTCGACGCAAAAACGCCGAGTATTCCAAGCTCACCCTTGAGCTTATCCATATCTACAACTACCTGCTCAAATATATCAAACGAGTTTATCTCGTCAACGCTGTTTACATTAACACTTTTATTCGGGTTCGTAAAATATGCCTGCATTATAGCATTGTTATAAATAATTCCGTACCCTTCGATAACCTGCGGAATACCGTATACTCCTCCGTTATCTGTGAGCGCCAGGTCTTTATCGGCGAGGAGTGAATATAATTGCGTGTTTTTGAGATCAGCACAATAGTCCTTCCACGAAGCATATCCACGCGGACCGTTAATATGGAATATTGCAGGAGCGTCAGCTTTTGCGATTTCCGATTTTAACGTTTGTTCATAAGTGTTTGAAGCAGCCGTAACTACGTTAAGTCTTACACCTGTTTCTTTATAATAGTCTTCTGAAAGACGGCTGTAAACCTCAGCAACCTCAGGCTTGAAGTTAAGATAATAAACGGATTTTTCCGTTTCTTTTTTACCGCATCCTGAAAGAACTGTAAGCAAAAGCGAAAGAACTGCTATAACAGATAATATCTTAGTTTTCATAAATACTCCAATCTACTTGTGATCGCATTAAAAGCGTATTTTTTTACACAATTAGTTTTACAACAATAATCTGAATTTATACCCAAAACATAAAAAAGAGGCAGATATTTCTGCCTCTTTTTTATGTTAATTATTCGTATTTTACAGCATCATTTCCTTTGACGTACGCCTCGGTTATTATTACCTTGACAACGCCGTCCATAGAGGGAACGTCATACATAATGGAACCGAGATATTCCTCCATAATGGAACGGAGTCCTCGTGCACCCGTATTTCTTTCAATAGCAAGATGAGCGATATGGTTAAGCGCGGAGTCCTCAAATTCGAGCTCTACACCATCGTATTTGAAGAGCTTTTTGTACTGCTTTACAAGGGAGTTTTTAGGCTCAGTCAAAACACGTACAAGCGCGTTTTCATCGAGGTGGTCAAGAGAAACAAGGACGGGAAGTCTTCCAACAAGCTCGGGTATGAGTCCGTATTTCACAATATCGTGAGGAGTTACGTCTTTATATACACCGTGAGAAAGCTTCTCTTCCTTCTTTTTGATCTCACCATGGAAGCCAGCGGTCTGTGAGCCCTTTCGCTTTTCGATAAGATCGTCGATCTTATCGAATGCACCGCCACAAATGAAAAGAATGTTTGAGGTATCAATCTGTATAAACTCTTGATTAGGGTGCTTTCTTCCCCCTTGTGGAGGAACGTTCGAAACCGTACCCTCAAGTATCTTGAGAAGCGCTTGTTGAACTCCTTCACCCGAAACGTCGCGAGTAATGGAACGGTTTTCACTTCTTCTCGAGATCTTATCAATCTCATCTATATAGATTATACCCATCTCAGCGCGCTTGATATCGTAATCTGCCGCCTGAATAAGTCTTAAGAGGATGTTTTCTACGTCCTCGCCAACGTAACCCGCTTCGGTAAGAGTAGTTGCGTCGGCTATAGCAAACGGTACCTTTAAGGTTTTCGCAAGAGTCTGCGCAAGGAAGGTCTTACCAACACCTGTCGGTCCGAGAAGGAGAACGTTACTCTTTTGAATTTCTACTTCAAACTCTGACGCAGTATCGTCTTTTTTCTTTTTCTTATCATTTTTGTCTGCTTGCAAAATGCGCTTGTAGTGATTGTATACCGCAACCGAAAGCGCTCTTTTCGCATCATCCTGACCGATAACATATTCATCAAGCGCCGCCTTTATCTCACGGGGCTTAGGCAGCTCCGATATAGACGCCACTTCGTTATTGTCAGCGTTTTCCTGCTCCGAAATGAGATCATAACAGGCATCAACGCAAGCGTCACAGATGCAAGCACCTGTGACGGATGGTATAATGAATGATACCTGATCTTCGTTTCGGCCGCAGAAAGAGCAAATTCTTTTACTTGAATCGCCGTAATTCTTAGCCATTTAAGTTTCCTTTATCAGATATTATTTAAGTGAATCTCTGTTCTCTGCAACCTTGTCAACCAAGCCGTAAGCAAGGGCCTGTTCAGCTGTGAGCCAATTGTCTCTGTCCGTATCTCTCGCAAGCTCATCGACGGTTCTTCCTGTATTCTTAGCAAGAATCGTATTGAGTCTGTCGCGAGTACGCTTGATATGATCAGCCGCGATAAGCATATCGGATGCCTGACCCTGCGTTCCGCCGAGTGGCTGGTGAATCATTATCTCGCTGTTGGGAAGAGCAATTCTCTTACCCTTTGCGCCGCTTGAAAGGAGGAATGCTCCCATACTTGCCGCCATACCGATACAAATGGTCGATACATCACACTTGATGTAGTTCATTGTATCATATATTGCAAGTCCGTCGGAAACTGATCCACCGGGGCTGTCAATATAAAGGTAGATATCCTTGTCGGGATCCTGAGATTCAAGATAAAGCATCTGCGCAACAACAAGGGATGCTGTTACGTGATTGACTTCATTAGCAAGGAATATAATTCTGTCGTTGAGAAGTCTTGAAAAAATATCGAACGAGCGCTCACCGTGAGCAGTCTGTTCAACGACTATCGGTACGTATGACATAAAATTATCACCTTTCTGTACTGACGCGGTAATCTTAATTACTCAGCGTCGGTCTTCTTAGTTGTCTTCTTGGTTGTTGTAGTCTTCTTTGCAGTAGTAGACTTTGTTGCGGTAGACTTCTTAGCAGCGGGCTTCTTTTCGGCAGCATCTGCATCTGTCTTCTTAGCAGTTGCAGTCTTCTTTGCTGTGGAAGTCTTTTTTGTTGCAGGCTTTTCAGCAGCTTCAGTATCAGCCTTCTTAGTTGTTGTGGTCTTCTTGGTTGCAGAAGTCTTCTTTGCAGCAGGCTTCTTTTCTGCTTCTTCTGCAGTTTCGGTAACCTTAGCGTTAGCCTTAACGAAATCAACAGCCTTTTTAACCTTAAGATCAGCTGCAACGCCCTTGTCTGTTACGATCTCCTTGATCTTTTCGATATCCATGGAGTATGCCTTAGACATATTTTCGTACTCAGCATTGATCTCATCTTCAGTTACTTCGATCTTTTCGAGCTCTGCGATCTTTTCAAGAGCAAGACGGGTCTTGACCTGACGCTCTGCCTGAGGTCTCATCTGTTCTCTGAGAGCATCAAGTGTCATACCTGTATACTTGAGGTATGTGTTAAGATCGAGTCCCTGCATTCTGATGCGACCGTCAAAGTCTCTGAGCACATTTTCAACTTCAGCATCAAACATCGGTGCGGGGATATCGCCTTCAAGCTTTTCTATAAGAGCATTGATGAGCTGCTCCTCTACGGATGCGTCTTCATCTCTGGTCTTTCTTTCTTCGATTTTTGCCTTAACGTCTGTTTTATATTCATCAAGAGTGTCAAAACCGTTATCTTTTGCAAATTCATCGTCAAGAGCAGGCTTTTCGTTGAATTTAATGCCGTGGAGCTTGATCTTGAATACGGCAGGCTTACCTGCAAGCTCTTCTGCGTGATATTCTGCAGGGAAAGTAACGTTTACGTCAAACTCGTCGCCAACGTTTTTTCCGATTATCTGCTCTTCAAAGCCGGGGATAAAGCTTCCAGAGCCGATTACGAGAGAATAATGCTCGGACTTACCGCCGTCGAAAGCTACGCCGTCAACGTAACCGTCGAAATCGATATCAACGGTATCGCCGTTTTCAACTGCTCTGTCGGTAATATCGATAAGTCTTGATGCCATATCAAGTCTTCTGTCGATTTCAGAATTAAGCTCATCGTCAGATACTGCCACGGGCTTCTTTGTTACCTTGATACCCTTATATCCCTTGAGGTCCATTTCAGGCTTAGTGTAAACCTTTGCCTTGAATACAACACCGTTATCGTCGATAGAAACAATGTCGAACTCAGGGTTTGAAACGAATTCAAGCTCACAGTCCTTTACCGCAACCTCGTAAGCGCCGGGAAGAACCTCGTTAATAGCATCTTCATAGAATACTCCCTTGCCGTACATCTTTTCGATGATATGTCTGGGAGCCTTACCCTTACGGAAGCCGGGAACGGTTATAGAGGGTGCTTGCTTTCTGTAAATTTTGTTTATTGCAGCCTCAAAGGTTTCCTTATCAACGGAAAACTCAAATTCAACTACGTTCTTTTCGGGGTTGGTAAGATTGTTCAAACTCATTTTGTCATTCCTCCACAAACGGATTTATATTTCTAAATCCATAATATAGCATTATAGTCTATATTTTACTTAAATTTTAAGAAAAAGTCAATACTTTTGCCTCTATTTGAAACAATTTCATTCAATTCGATAAAATTATCGATTTTTGCAGTCGCATTTAGGACATTTTTACAATAATTACATGGGGTTCAAACTATCTTAAGCGGGGTGAATTCAAGATAATCGGCGGATGTTATGTGGTATGTTATACCACCTTGCTCAAACGAACGCGGAATATCGTAAGATGCGTGAATATGTCCGAAATAACAGCGCTTAACACCGTGACGCTTAAGCACCTCCGTTATCTGTTCGCACTCGAATCCGTTATAGACGGGTGGAAAGTGCAAAAAAGCCAATATTTCCGTTGCTTCACCGTGCTTGATCCTCAGCTTCTCCGCCTCTGTAAGACTAAGCTCAAGTCTTATAACTTCCCTTGCCACTATCTTTTCAAAATCAGCGTTTTCGGGTGCGTTACGGTTGTTTTCATCAAAGTACCAGCCTCTTGATCCTGCTATGATATATCCATCGACTAAATACGCGTTATTGTAAAGAAATCTTACGGTATTATAGTCGAACGTTTCAAGCATCTCGTTAAGCTTTTTTAGGGAAGTCCACCAATAGTCGTGGTTGCCCTTCCCTATTATTTTTTGACCGTTGAGATGGTTGATAAACTCAAAGTCCTTGGCTGCTCCCATGTGTGACATTGCCCACGAAATGTCGCCTGCTATCACAACAGTATCTTCACTCGTTACAACGCTGTTCCAGTTTTTTTCAAGCTTGTACGTATAGTCCTGCCATCTTCTCCCGAAAACATCCATAGGCTTATCGTCGGAAAAGGACAGATGTGTGTCTGACAACACGAATAATGCCATATGTTTCCTCGCTTAATCTTAAAAGTCGGGTCATATACCAAGTGCGTTTGCAACCTCGGTGATCATATCGTCCTTGTTTATAACCTTCTTGAAACGCACCTCACGCTTATCAATGTCCGAAAGAGGTGCGGGGATTTCTGTAGATGTTACCTTGGAAAGCATATCAAGTGCCATAAGATCGTCCTCGGGACGGTTTTCTCCAAGTGAGCAAAGAACGTCTGCTGCAAATTTATACGGGCTTGCGGTGGATGCAATAACCATCTTGGTGTTATCACCAGTTGACTTTACGTATTCGTTAGCGCATTTTACTGCAACTGCGGTGTGAGTGTCAATGAGATAACCGTTGTTTTTGAAGGTTTCCTTAATAGTTTCAGCCGTCATTTTTTCGTCACAGAAATACCCCTCAAAGCTTTCTCTTATCTTTGTAAGACAATCGGCCGATACGGTGTATTTTCCGCTTTTTGCAAGCTCACTCATATAGCCTGCCGTCTCCTCACTTGACGTAAGAAGATAAAGAAGTCTTTCAAGATTGCTCGAAATAAGTATATCCATCGAAGGCGACATGGTAGTAAAGAACTTACGGTTTCTGTCATATACACCCGTATTTATAAAATCTGTGAGGACGTTATTGCTGTTTGACGCGCAGATAAGCTTATTTATCGGAAGACCCATAAGCTTTGCAAAGTATGCGGCGAGAATGTTACCGAAGTTACCTGTCGGAACGGTTACGTTTATCATATCGCCGTTCTTGATCTCTCCACTTTTAACAAGATCGCAGTATGCTGAAATATAGTAAACGATCTGTGGCGCAAGACGTCCCCAGTTTATAGAGTTAGCGCTTGAAAGAAAATATCCGTTAGCGTTGAGCTTATCAGCGAATTCTCTGTCGGAAAAAATCTTCTTAACGCCGTTTTGTGCGTCGTCAAAGTTGCCCACTATCGAGCATACGTTTACGTTATTACCCGTCTGTGTTGCCATCTGGAGCTTCTGGACGCGGCTCACTCCGTCCTCGGGATAATAAACCATGATCTTTATCTTATCAATGTCCTTATATCCCTCAAGAGCCGCTTTTCCGGTATCTCCCGAGGTTGCAACGAGAATAAACGCGCATCTGTCCTCGCTTGTTCCCTCAAGAGCGCCGGTAAGAAGTCTTGGCATTATCTGAAGGGCCATATCCTTGGACGCGCAGGTAGGACCGTGCCAAAGCTCAAGAACATAGGAGTTATCTCCGAGCTTCGTAAGAGGTGCCGCGCCACCCGGGAACTTTTCGGGAGCATAAGCCTTTTCGGCGCTGTCGAGCAAATAGCCTTTATCGTAGTCGGTGAGAAACATAGAAAGTATCTCTGACGCTCTGTGAGGGTAATCAAGCGGACAAAGTCTATCAACATCGGCTAATGTCAGCTCGGGAATGCTTTCGGGCACGAAAAGTCCTCCGTCCTCTGCAAGTCCCGTCTTAATTGCAAACATAGACGACACGCTGTTTTCTGCTTTGATCTTTCCTCTTGTGCTGATGTAATTCATTGTCTTTTCCTTTCAACATCATTTGATTTATAGGTTTTGAGCAAGAAAATTTCTTGCGTTTGTATACATGATTTTTTCGGTAATGTCCGAAATAGACGGAGTGTCGAGGATCGCTTCTCTGAGTTTACTTAAATCAGACACATCTGTTATGCCTTGAGGGAGTGTTTCTACTCCGTCAAAATCACAACCGAGGCATACTGCACTCGGGTTGATAGAAGCGTAATGCTCAATGTGCCGTATAACGGCAGAAATATCGGCATTAGCTCCGCAGAGGTGCTGAGGCGCCATACTTATGCCGACTACACCTCCAAGCCTTGCAATTTCTTTATAAAACTCATCTGTAAGATTGCGTGAATGTGCAAATACCGCTCTTGAATTTGAATGTGTAGCAACGATCGGCTTTCCATGCTTTACTGCTATATTGAGAACTTCTTCTATCATTTTGTCACTTGCGTGTGATACGTCGGGTATAATTCCGACTCTGAAGCACTCGTTAACTACTGATTTACCAAATTCAGTAAGACCTGCGTTTGTATCGTGTGCACCGCCAACGGCATTTACTCCGTTCCACACAAGCGTCAACAGTCTGACATCGGCAAGCCATAATTGCTTTACTCTCGATAGGTCTTCACCAAGCAAAGCACCACCCTCAACAGCGAAAACAAGGGATGACGTGCCATTTTCTTCATTCTCAAGGATATGTCTGCCGCACGTAGCTTTTTTTACGGAAATACCTTTTCTTGCGGCGAGAAACAGGTCTCTGTCAAGGATTATAGAGCCTTCTATGAAAGCGTCAAAGGCTTCGTCAGGCCCAAGTCTCTTATCCGACCACATCGCCATTACCTGAATAAAGCTTTGGAATTTCAAAAGCTTATCAAGAGAAAGATGTCCATGCCTGTCAAGCGTCGAATCTTTGCTTTTTCTCGCCTCGTACAGTGTGTCGCAGTGAAGGTCGCAAATTCTTCCTGTCATATATGCACCTCAAATACAGTATTATCGAACTCGTCCGCTTGAATAAAAGGCGTTTCTTATATGATTTATACTGCACGCCGAGAGCTTCAACGTTTCCCCATCGGAATAACGCTCGTCGATCGGCGGTACCCAGACCTCAATAACGTCAACACGCGAGTTTTTACCTACTACAAAATCATCGGTAATATGATCGCGTATAAAGCTATTGGCGGCAGTCAGAATATTTGTACGCTTAACGTAACCTACCGCTTTTCCGGGTCGGTGTTTCAAACCGTTTTTGCCTTTCGTTCTGCATTTGACTTCAATAAAAACAATGTATTCTCCGTCAAGCGCGATTATGTCAATTTCTTTATGAGAAGCATAATAATTGGACTCAAGAACCCTATATCCGCATTTTTCAGTTATATATTCTCTTGCAATTCGCTCGCCTTGCCGTCCTAGCTCTCTATTATTTACATTCTTCATTTTTTATCTTCGTTAAGGAATTTGAGAAATGTCATTCTGTATTCCTCGCAAGGACCGTACTGTCTCACAAGATTCATATGCTCTTTTGTGGGATATCCCTTATGTCCAGCAATTTTATACTGCGGATACTTAGCATCAAGCTCGGTACACATTCTGTCTCTTGTGACCTTAGCTAAAATCGATGCAGCGGCTATTGACGGTGATATAGAATCACCTTTTACCACGGAAAAAGCGGGTATTGTAAATCCACGGGTACAGTTGCCGTCAACTAATACCGCGTCAGGCTTAACACCCATATTATCGATAGCACGACGCATAGCAAGCATCGATGCATTAAGTATATTTATCTCGTCGATCTCTTTGGGAGTTGCAATACCGACGCCCCAAGCAATCGCAGTTTTACAAATAACCTCATACAACGCTTCGCGCTTCTTTTCACTTAACTTTTTTGAATCGTTAAGTCCTTCGATAACTACTCCCTCCGGCAGAATACACGCGCCCGCAACTACGGGTCCGACAAGCGGGCCGCGACCCGCTTCGTCTGTACCGCACACTACCTCATATCCTCTGCTCCAAAGCTCACTTTCGAGTTCGAACGTAAGGGGCTTTGCTTCTTTTTTCATATACGGTTACCTCGGTCTCTCAAGGGTTATACGACCTATAACTCCACCGCGGAATTCATCGAGCAGCATAGTTGCACATCTCTCCGTATTTATCTCACCGCCCGAAATTATACAACCGCGTTTTCTCCCTATTTCCTCAAAAAGCTCCCAATCGGTATAGTCTTCGTATTTGTCTATGCTATCAAGCTTATATCTCGCACATAAAAGCTCGGGGTAATATTTACGAAGTCTTCCGCAAAGCCTCATTGCAATAAGCTCAGTGTCAAGTATCTGATCACGTATAGCGCCTGTCATAGCGAGACTTTCGCCAACCTCTTCGTCTTCAAATTTAGGCCATAGCACACCGGGCATATCAAGCAAGTCAATGCCAATATTCGTGGAAACCCATTGTTTGTTGACAGTGACGCCCGGTCTGTCCTCGACCTTAGCCTTTTTATTACCAGAAAGCCTGTTTATGAGCGATGATTTACCGACGTTCGGTATTCCGACTATCATAGCCTTGAGACGTCTTCCCGACATGCCCTTGCTCTCGTACCTTTCAAGCTTGTCGCCGAGAATATCTCTTACAGCGGGCATTATTTTGTCAATTCCCTGTCCCTTGTTAACGTCAGTAATGATACAACCCTTGCCTTTGCCCGAGTAATACGCAAGCCACTCGTTAAAAGTATCGGGATCGGCAAGCAAGGCTTTATTGAGAAGCGTCAAAACAGGCTTATTGCCTATTATTTTCGATATTTCGGGGTTTCTTGAGCTATAAGGTATTCTTGCATCCAAAAGCTCAATAACAATATCCACAAGTCCGAGGCACTCGCTTATAAGCCGTCTCGTTTTCGCCATGTGGCCCGGAAACCACTGTATCTGATCTGATGGCATTGTAACGCCTCCTGAAAATTACTCCTCTGCTTCGCTCTGACCCGCGCCGCAGCACTTCTTATATTTCTTTCCGCTTCCGCACGGACAAGGATCGTTTCTTCCGACCTTTACTGCATTACGAACAGTCGACTGCAAAACAGGCTTTTCGGGTGCTTTTGTTCTTCCCTGTTCAAAAGCCAGATTCATTCTGCCGCCCTTTGATTCCTTGAGAACCTGAACTCTCTCTATCTTTTCTCTCGGAACGATAGTGAGAATGTTCCTTGTAACCGACTGCTTGATCGAATAGATCATTTCATCAAACATGTTTGAGCCCTGAAGCTTATACTCGCTGATAGGGTTTCTCTGGGCATATCCCTGGAGAAATACGCCACTTCTCATCTGATCCATCGCCTCAAGATGCTCGACCCAGTTGGTATCAACACTTCTGAGAAGAACTACTCGCTCTACCTCACGCATACGCTCGCCAAAAAGCATTTCTTTTTCCGTATAAAGCTTGTCGGCACGTTCATTTAACATTTGTACTATCTGTTCGGCATCGATTCTGTCATAATCGTCGGACATATATCTGAAGTCGGTATCAAACGTGAGATATCCGTAAAAATATGATCTGAGTCCATCGAAATTCCAGTCGTCAACCACATTGGCAGAGGTGCATTCTTCAACAACGGACGAAATAACGTCACGTATCATACGCTTTATGGTGGCGCTGACGTCATTGCCATTCATAACATCGCGGCGCTGAGAATAAATAATGGATCTCTGCTGATTCATAACGTCATCGTATTCAATTACCGATTTTCTGAAGCCGAACTCGCGGTCCTCTATTCTCATCTGTGCAGATTCAATACTGTTGGTCAGTATCTTTTGGTCAATGATCGTGTCCTCCGGAATATTCAGAGTCTTTACCACCGACATTATCCTCTCCCCGCCAAACAGACGCATAAGATCGTCCTCGAGGGAAATGAAGAATCTGGATGCTCCGGGATCGCCCTGACGTCCCGCACGTCCTCTTAACTGATTATCTATTCTGCGGCTTTTATGTCTCTCGGTTCCGAGAATAAACAAACCGCCCGCTTCTCGCACCTTTTCAGCTTCCGGCGCAATTTCGATCTTGTACTTTTCCACAAGCTCGTTAAAGAGCTTGCGAGCCGAAGAGACCTCCTCGATACTTTCGTCTGAAGTACCGACAGCAAGAGCGATTATTTCTTCCGGAATATCGCGGCGTCGCATCTCGCTCTTTGCCATAAATTCAGCGTTACCGCCGAGCATAATATCGGTACCGCGTCCTGCCATATTTGTGGAAATGGTAACGGCTCCGTATTTTCCCGCCTGAGCAACTATCTGAGCCTCTTTTTCATGGTGTTTTGCGTTCAGTACGTTGTGTGGTATTCCGTTTTTTTTGAGAATATCAGAAAGGATTTCTGATTTTTCAACAGAAACCGTGCCGACAAGGACGGGTTGTCCTTTTTCGTGGCAAGCTTTGATCTGATTAATGATAGCGCGGTATTTACCCTTCTCGGTCGTATAAACGGCATCGGTCATGTCCTGACGTATCATAGGTTTATTTGTGGGAACTTCAACAACGTCGAGAGCGTATATTTCTCTGAACTCGTTTTCTTCGGTGAGAGCTGTACCCGTCATACCCGAAAGCTTTTTATAAAGTCTGAAATAGTTCTGGAAGCTGATGGTTGCAAGAGTCTTATTTTCGCGCTTTATCTCGACTTTTTCCTTTGCCTCGATTGCCTGGTGCAGACTGTCAGAGTATCTTCTGCCGTACATAATTCTGCCTGTGAAGGAGTCGATTATAAGAACCTCGCCATCCTTGACTATATAATCGTCGTCACGCTTCATAATTCCGTGAGCGCGCATTGCCTGATTAATATGATGAGTAATCGCAGCATTTTCCGGATCCGATAAATTTTCAAGTCCGAAATATCTTTCTGCCTTTTCGATACCCAACTTAGTGAGGTTTACAGTCTTTGCCTTTTCGTCTATAACGTAATCGGCATCCACCTCATCCATAAGCTCCTTCTTGTCAGCTTCCTTTATAACGAACTTACGGAAGTTTCTGACAAGAGCATCTGCCTTAGCATAAAGATCACTCACCTCGTCACCCGCGCCCGAAATAATAAGGGGCGTTCTTGCTTCATCAATGAGTATGGAGTCCACCTCATCTACGATTGCAAAAGCGTGACCTCTCTGATAAAGCTGAGAGCTGTAAATTGCCATATTGTCGCGCAGGTAATCAAAGCCAAATTCATTGTTTGTGCCGTATGTTATATCGGCCATATAAGCTTTCTGCTTCTCTAACGGATCCTGATCGTGAACAACAAGCCCCGTCCTGAGTCCGAGAAAACCGTATACTCTGCCCATTTCGTCGCTGTCACGCTTAGCAAGGTATTCGTTGACGGTGACAACGTGAACGCCGTTCCCTGTGAGGGCATTAAGATAAGCAGGGAGAGTTGCAACAAGGGTCTTACCCTCTCCTGTTCTCATTTCTGCGATTCTGCCCTGGTGAAGAATAACACCGCCCACAAGCTGAACTCTGAACGGACGCTTCCCGAGAACTCTATCATCCGCCTCTCGAACAAGCGCAAACGCGTCGCACAATATATCATCAAGAGTCTCTCCATCAGCAAGGCGCTGCTTCAAAGCGTCGGTCGTAGCACGAAGCTCAGCATCGGTCATATTCTTATATTTGGGTGCAAGCTCTTCAATCTTATCAACGATGGGGTAGATCTTTTTGAGCTGGCGCTCACTGTAGGTACCAAATATCTTATCGATCAGTTTCATTTAGCATAACCTTTCTGAGTATATAAACGCAAATTTGCGAAATTTATCCATATTACATTTTATTATACTTTATAATTAAGGATTTTACAAGTATTTTTTGTTAACTAAAAAAGAAAAAACGCGGTTTTGCCGCGTTTTTTCACTATTTATTTACCATAACTCTTAAAAGATCGTTAAATCTGACAAAGGATTCTATCTCCATGTGTTCATTGGGTGTGTGGATGTCATAGATATTAGGACCAATCGAGATTATATCCATATCCGGTATTTGGGATTTTACAAGTCCGCATTCAAGTCCTGCGTGAATAGCAGTAACTCTTCCCTCGCGTCCGCTGACCTCTTTATACGAAGAAAGATAAATTTTTGCAAGCTTGGATTCAGGGTCATATTGCCATCCGGGATACTCACTTTCAAAAACAGCGTCAAATCCTGCGCATTTAGCAAGTTCCTCAGTCTTCTCCTTCATAGAAACGAGAGAATCCGTTACCGAGGAACGCATAGATACGGTTATAACCAACTCACCGTTGATCTCCTTGAACGAAGCGAAATTTGAAGAGCTTTCAACGAGCCCTTCCATATCGCGGCTCATTGCGTATACACCGTGCATAATCGATGGAGTCAAGGTCATAACAGAAGCCGCAAAGTCTTTCGAAAATACAGGGGCGTCTTCGGCATCGTTTACGGTAATATATATTTTTTTATCTTCTTCATTTGCCTTAGCCGCAAGCGTTGCTTCATAATCACTGCAAACACTTCTTACGGCATCATAGTCATCGGTTTTTACGGTAATAACGCATTCACGGGCAATAGCATTGTCCATATTTCCTCCAACAATACCGCAGAGTGATATCTTATCACCTAAAAGTTGAAGAAGCCTGGAGGCAGACTGACAAGCGCTTATTCTTCCGAGATGAATATCACATCCCGAGTGTCCGCCCTTTAATCCGCCTATCTTGATCTTTAGCGTTTTTCCGTTAGCGTGACCCGCATATTCAAGCTTACGTGTAAGTCTGCACCTTACTCCGCCTGCACTTCCTGCTATCGCCTCTCCGTCACATTCTGTATCGAGGTTTATCATCCTTCTTGACTTGATCTTACTGTAATCAAAGTTTATCGCACCGACCAGTCCGGTTTCCTCTCCCGTGGTAAACAAACATTCTATCTCGGGTGCATCGAAATTATCGTCATCAAGAATTGAGAGCATTATGGCTACAGCCGCACCGTCATCGGCGCCGAGCGTAGTACCGTCAGCCCAGATATAACCGTCTCGCTCAACAAGGCGGAGACCGTCTTTTAAGAAATCAAAGACAGTATCGACATTCTTCTCACAGACCATATCAAGATGACCTTGAAGAAGAACGGGAGCTTCAGTCTCTCGTCCCTTGCTTGCAGGCTTACGAACAAGCACGCAGTCATTTTCATCGTGATAACAGTAATAGCCCTTGCTCTTGGCAAAACCTTCGACAAAGTCAGCTAATCCTTTTTCATTCCCCGATCCGTGAGGTATAGAGCAAATTTTCTCAAAGAAGCGGTATGCGGATATATTTTTATAATCAATCATTGGTATATATTCTCCGTTTGGTTACTGTTCTTTAGTTTATTATATTCCGTAGTACATTATTCGTCAAGTCCTCGCAGAAAGAAGGTCCATTTTTGAATGGACCTTCAAAATTATCAGAGCTTGTTTCGCTGAATCTTTCCGCTTACAGTCTTGGGGAGACTCTCCCTGAATTCAACCACTCTCGGATACTTATATGGAGCCGTCTTTTCCTTGACGTAATTCTGAATCTCACGCTTCAGCTCGTCGCTCGGCTCCTTACCGTTGACAAGAACGATACTCGCCTTTACGATCTGCCCTCTTACCTCGTCGGGAACTGCCGAAACACCGCATTCAAGAACGTAAGGAAGCTCCATAATTACACTCTCGATCTCGAACGGACCGATGCGGTAACCAGATGACTTTATAACGTCATCAACTCGTCCTACGTACCAATAATATCCGTCCTCATCGCACCATGCAACATCTCCCGTATGGTAATAACCGTCATGCCATACCTCGCGGGTCTTTTCTTCGTCACCGTAGTAACCCGTGAACAAACCGCAGGGGGCGCCGTTTCTGATATCTATAACGATCTCTCCCGACTCACTCGTCTTAACGGGGTTTCCATCAGCATCCTGAAGCTCGACCTTATAAATGGGAGCAGGCTTACCCATAGAACCTATCTTGTGGGGCTTTCCTACGAGATTACCGATTATCATCGTGCTTTCGGTCTGACCAAAGCCCTCTTTAATCTGAAGTCCGGTCGCCTTTTCAAACTGACGGTACACCTCGGGATTAAGCGCTTCTCCTGCTGTTGTCATATGACGTACAGAAGAAAAATCGTATTTTGAAATGTCCTGCTTTACCATCATACGAAGCATTGTAGGAGGTGCGCAGAAGGTTGTTATATGATACTTTGCAAACATAGGAAGTATATCCGCTGCATCAAAACGGTCAAAATCATAAACGAAGGTTGCCGCTTCACAGAGCCACTGTCCGTAGAGCTTGCCCCACATTGCCTTTGCCCAACCGGTATCGGATATTGTAAAGTGAAGCCCGTCGGGATCAACGTTATGCCAATATTTTGCCGTATGGAAATGTCCAAGCGGGTATTTGTGGTTATGAGTTGCGATCTTCGGATATCCCGAGGTTCCCGAGGTGAAGTACATGAGCATAGTATCCTCACCGCAAGGAGAATCCTCAGTCCTATCGAAGTGTGTACTGAAGCGCTTGTATTCCTCGTCGAAATCTCTCCAACCATCTCTCGCGCTTCCGACAACAAGCTTATTTATAAGCGTCGGACACTTGACTGCCGCAAGGTCCACCTGATTTGCAACATCGCCATCGCCCGTACAAACTATCGTGCTTACACCTGCAGCATTGAAGCGGTATTCGAGATCGTGCTCGTGAAGCTGGTCAACTGCAGGAATTGCAATCGCTCCAAGCTTATTAAGTCCGAGCATAGCTATCCAGAACTGATAATGACGCTTTAAGATAAGCATTACTCTATCGCCCTTCTTAATTCCGAGCGAAGCAAAGTAGTTTGCACACTGATTGGATGCTCTTCTCATATCGGTAAATGTAAAGCGTCTTTCTGTCTTGTCCTTTGATATGTGGAGCATAGCAAGCTTTTCGGGTTCACGCTTTGAAAGCTCGTCAACAAGGTCAAAGGCAAAGTTGAATTTGTTTTCATTTTTGAAAGTTATAGACGTGGGCGTACCACTTTCGTCTTCAACGATATCAATAAAATTATGGTAAATTCTGTCCTTTGTATCTCTGTGGACCGAACCGATTATCTGCTCGGTTTTAACGATATCCGAGGTTGCTGATTCCGAAACGTCAACGTCACCTCTAAGAACTATGGCATAGAACTTACAATCCTTACCGTTTACCGCTATCATACCGTGCGGAGTATCGGAATTATAGTAAATGCTATCACCGGGGCCAAGGACCTCCTTGTGATCACCAACCTGTACCATAAGGTGGCCTTCTATTACGATATCACATTCTTGGCCCGCGTGAGTTGTAAGCTCAATATCTCTGTTCTGCGCAGACTCATCGTAAGAGCTGAGAACGTAAAGAGGCTCAGCAATGCGGTTTTTGAAGGCGTAAGCAAGATTGTGATATATCATACCGTGCGCCTTAGCTATCTGCTGTCCCGCACCTGCTCTTGTTACGGTATACGATTTAAGATTAGGGCTATAACCCTCGATAATATCCGTTACGTTTACTCTGAGCGCCGCGGCACAACGGTAAATAAACGCAAAGTTGAGATCAGACTCGCCGTTCTCACATCTGACGTATTCTTCGACCGTAATTCCCGTCTTCTCGGCCATTTCTTCGGGAGTGTAGTTTTCGATGATTCTGAGCTCACGGATACGCTCCGCCATCTCTTTGATCTTAAGATTAATGTCTCTTAGGTTTTCCATTTCTTCTCCTTTTATGAGGCATAAAAAAATCGCCCCAAAGTAAAGTAAAAACTTTGAGACGAGTGTAAATTCACCCGCGGTACCACTCAAATTGCGATAAAATCGCCACTCCGGGTCAAACAACCCTTATGCATTAACGCAGCAATCACGGAAAGGTTCTACTCGCTTTCGCTTTCTTCCTTCCGGCTCGGAAGCTACAAACAACTCCACTCACCCATGGCTCGCACCGACCGCCATTTCTCTCAAGGGTTTATGTAAGATGCCCTCTTCGTCAAAGCCTTTATATGTGTTAATATACCACAATTAAATAAATCTGTCAATACTTTGACAAGATTTTTATAAATTACAGCCGCAGTAATCTAAACTGCGGCTGTAATATGTAATTTAGTCATCAATACTGTTATCAGTTGCTTTTTCAAAAATAGCATTGACCTCAGCGGAGGGAGCTTTATCGATGAGCGTAACGATAATAGCGGCAATTCCACCAATTATAAATCCCGGAATGATCTCATAAACACCTGTAACTGCGCCAAGAGTATTTCCTCCGACAACGGGAAGCCAGAGCCAACACATATCAACGAGTGCACCTACGATTATGCCGGCAACAGCTCCTTTATATGTAAATCTTTTCCAAAAGAGTGAGAAAAGAACAACAGGTCCGAATGCCGCTCCGAATATGCCCCATGCATTTGAAACGAGATCCATAATAGCCTGTGCAGCCTTACCCTTACTGCTTGCAATAAAGTAAGCAATAACAGCAATTACAAGTACCACAACACGGCTAACCCAAAGCATTTCTTTATTAGAAGCATTTTTTCTAACGAGCGGCTTATAAAGGTCGCTTGAGAACGATGATGCCGCAACGAGAAGCTGTGAATCCGCCGTCGACATAGACGCCGCAATAATCGCAGCAAGAAGAAGTCCTGCTATGAAAGCGGGGAAAACATCACGAGCAAGCTCGACAAATATAAGCGACTGTTTTCCTTCGGCAAGAAGCTTTGCAGAAAGATCTACGCCGTTAGAATATACGAACATTCTTCCGAGATAGCCTATAGCAATAGTTGCGGCGAGCGAAAGAACGACCCATATAATAGCAACGGTAGCAGATTTCTTTACCATCGACGGCTTCTTGATAGCCATAAATCTGACAATAATATGAGGCATACCGAAGTAACCGAGACCCCAGCCGAGACCCGAGAGAATTTCCTGCCAGCTTGCATTAAAGAAAGTAGAAACGAACTTAAACTCTTCGCCGTTAGGTCCTGTATATATAGTATTTATTGCGTTAGGATCAAGGTCCTTAACAGATACTATAGTTATCGGAACTATAAGAAGCGCGGCAATCATAAGAAGTCCCTGGAAAAAGTCTGTCCAACAAACTGCCCTAAAGCCGCCAAGGAAGGTATACGCAAGAACTATTGCCGCAAATATAAGCATGGCGGTCGTTCTCTGAAGCTCGGGCACGAGCGTTGTGAAAACGTCAGCGCCTGCAACGAATGCCGATGCAACATATATCGTGAAGCATACAAGGAACACTATAGCGCAAATAATACTTACGGTATGGCTCTTGGATGCAAAACGATTGGACAAATACTGAGGAAGTGTTATAGCATCACCCGACGCCTTAGAAAACTTGCGAAGTCTCTTGGCAACAAGTATCCAGTTAGCTGCAGTACCGATTGCAAGACCGATACCGATCCAAGCCTGTCCGAATCCGAACGCAAGAATGCTTCCGGGAAGTCCCATAAGAAGCCAAGCGCTCATATCGGATGCCTGAGCACTCATAGCCGTAACCCAAGGTCCCATCTCTCGTCCGCCGAGGAAGTAATCCTTTTCAGTCGTTGCCTTGGACTTGAAAAAGAAAAACAGGCCAATGGCAATCATAGCAACAAAATATAAAGAAAACGCTAATATGTCCATTTATTTAGTCTCCTTTGACTGTTAATAAAAATTACCAAATAATTATATCATATAAATCTGTAAAATGCAATAGTAAAAGAAGAAAAGAGCCGCCGTCAAACAGACGCCGACTCATAACAATTAATATTAAGGACGAAGACCCATACCGCCCTCAAGCGTAACGGTTTCGCCGTTCATATACTTAAAGTCGGGAGATGCGATCTGCACGCATACTCTGCCAATCTCAAGCTCGGAGTCACCAAAGTGTCCTGCGGGAGGCATTTTTACGTTTGCCTTGAAGGCTTCGGGATATGCTTTTTCAAAGTTTTCAAGCTGTGAGGTCCATGCGAGAGGGCAAATTACGTTTGTATTGATGCCGTCAGCTGCCCACTCGGTAGCCGCAACGCGCGAAAGTCCGCGAATCGCTTCTTTGGCAGCCGCATACGAGCATTGTCCGTAATTTCCGAAAAGTCCTGCTCCCGACGCAAAGTTAATGATACTTCCCTTAGTTTCTTTAAGGTAAGGATAGCACGCCTTCATATAATAGAATGTTGCGTATAGACCCGAATACATGGCAAGATTAAACTGTTCGGTTGTGTGGTTCTGAATTGTTACGCCCGACGCAGACGCCTGTGCATTATTGATGAGAACGTCAATTCTTCCGAATTCCTTCATTGCTGCTTCTGCAACGCCGTTAGCAATCGCTTCATTGTCAGCTCCGTCAGAAATATCTGCCTGGAGGGCAAGAACCTTGATTCCGTAAAGTCTTTCAAGCTCTTCCTTTGCCATTTCAAGCTTTTCTACGTTACGTCCCGTAATAACAATATTTGCGCCCTCTTTAGCGTATGCGGTTGCAATTCCATACCCTATAGATCCGCATCTTCCGTCAGAAAGCTTTGCGTATCCGCCACCGGTTATGATAGCGGTCTTCCCTGTTAAGTGTCCCATGATAACCTCCGATAATTCAATTTACGTACATTGTATCACAAAAGCACGAGATTAGCAATATCATAACAAAAAGAAAATTTGTTTCATATATTTTTACCAAAACATTCGCTATATCTCACGATATTTGTGGGTAATATAGTTTTAATATCTTACCTCTTTATAAAAATATTACTTTTTCAGATAAATAAAGAAGCACTTGCGGTATCCAAATGCTTCTTGTCTGGCTAATCAAGACGGAAAGACTATTGCTGAAAAAGTCTTATTTTGCAAGGGTGTCAGAAATTATTCATTATTTATCAGCGAAGCGACTTCATTCTTCATTATTCATTCAAAATCCGCTTGAGGTAAATGAATGATGAATAATGAAAAGTGAATAATACAAACAAAAATCCGCCTTCTTACGAAAGCGGATTTTGTTTGGGGTGAGATATCGGATTCGAACCGACGGCCTTCAGGGCCACAACCTGACGCTCTAACCAACTGAGCTAATCCCACCGTATTTACTACAAACAATTAAGAGATAACGGACAATGCAGTTTTCATTCCCATTATCTCTTAATGCTTGGTTATGGCGTACCCTGGGGGATTCGAACCTCCGACCTACTGCTTAGAAGGCAGTTGCTCTATCCTGCTGAGCTAAGGGTACATTTGCCTTTGGAAAGCCTTGCTTTCCGTCAACGATATGTATTATAACATAACGATTTTACAATGTCAATAGCAAAAATCAATAATTAATAAAAAATTCGGCGCAAAATATGCGCCGAATTCATTACTTTTTAACAGAAGCTTCTATTTCGGAAAGTTCTTTTTCCGTAAAATGATCTGTTGATAATACGATAATGTAATTCATATCAGTTTCGCATTCAATGATGCAAGCATTGTCAAAAACGTATGTTTTTCCATCATCATACGAAGTGTAAGGGAAAATAAAGCCGATAGTTTCATCTTTTCGGTTGATTTCCGTAACTCCGTCTACTTTCACAATAAAACTACAGTCAACCACAGATAAAATGATTTTTTCAATATCCGAATTATCGGTTTCTTTGCTTTCTGAAGCGGTATCTCTGATTCCGTTAACCGTTTCTGATCCTGTCGTTTCGGGTGCTTCTATAGCTTCATCAGCACACTCTTCGAATGTGATCTCTTCCTCGTCAGCATACTGATATTCCTTGCTCTTTGCGTCAAGTTCTGCCGAATACTTGATTACACCGCTACCGTTCGTAACGGAGTAGGTTTCGGCACGATTTGCAGCAACGTAAACTTCATCAGCCTCCATTGCCGAATTTGCACCCATAAGAGACGGCAATATCCTGACTGCGCCGAGAATAACCACACAGAAGCATGCCGCAAGACTCGCGCATAGGTAGATCGTCTTGTTTCGTTTAGCTAAAGCGATACGTCTCGCTTTTTGACTTTCATATTTAGCATAAACGCTATCAATAAATTCACGTTCTGTCTTCACGGACTACTCCCTCCTTCTCAAGCTCTTTTCTTGCCGCGGCTTTAGCGCGGTAAACAATGTTTTCGATTTGTTTAGTGGACTTCCCGAGCACCCTTCCCGCTTCAATATATGACATATCCTCTACATAAACAAGCCAAAGTGCGTTTCGGTAATCATCGTTAAGTCTGTCAAGCACCTTATATAAAGCCTTGGCCTCGTCACTTCTGATGACCCTCTCTTCAAGCGATTCCGTGTCCGCTTCTGTAGTTTCAAGACATTCATCATCGGTCAGACGACTGTTTCGTCTGATGTGATTAATAGCTTTATTTCTTGCAATAGTAAAGAGATAGGTTTTCACAGATGAAGAAAAATTAAAGCGTTCCTTATGTATAAGCAATTCGACGAATGCGTCCTCTGCAATCTCCTCGGCAAGCGAAATTGACTGAACAAAACGCATTACAAAGAATATTAACGGTTCGCGCAACGCCTTGATAAGTTCGGTAAAAGCGTCCTCATCTCCGTCGATATAACGGCGGAACAGAACGTTTGGGTCCATACGGAACACCTGCTTTCTGTAAGTTATTCGTACAAGTGTAAAAAAACACTCACTGAAATTTCAAAAGATTACTTGTTCATTGTATCACATAATTACAATAACTTCAATGGGTGCTATTGCATTTGAATAAAAATATGTTATAATAATGAAAAGAAACTATGTTGGAAGGCGCTTATGAAAACACAAAAGCTATACTATAACGATGCTTATATTTCTGAATTTGACGCTAAGGTATTATCCTGCGATAAGACAAAGGACGGCTTTTCCGTAACGCTTGACAGAACCGCCTTCTTTCCCGAAGAAGGCGGACAGTACGCCGACAGGGGAACTCTCGGTGGAATTAATGTCACAGATGTGCGTGAAAAAAGCGGAATAATCAGCCACACCCTTCCCTCTCCCTTAAAAGTAGGCGAGACGGTACACGGCATCATAGAGTTTTCTGAACGTTATGAAAAAATGCAGTGTCATACGGGAGAGCATATCGTTTCCGGAATAGTCAGACATAAACTCGGATTTAATAACGTAGGCTTTCACCTCGGATACGACGATGTCACGATCGATTATGACGGAGTTGTCAGCGACGAGTTATTACACGAGATTGAGCTTGAAGCTAATTTTGCGATTTACGAAAATATTGAGATCAAATGTGAATTTCCGAGTGATGAAGTGTTAAAGGGGCTTGATTACAGGAGCAAGCTTGAACTGACCGAAAACATAAGGATCGTAACCATTGATGGATATGACGTATGCGCATGTTGCGCTCCTCACGTCAGACGCACCGGCGAGGTCGGTATTATCAAGCTTCTTGATAAGATAAGCTACAAGGGCGGAGTAAGAATACACATGCTTTGCGGCAAGCGTGCTCTTGACGATTACGGCGCACGTTATTCCGCAACGAAAAGCATTTCTAATCTGTTATCGGTCAAGCAATGTGACGTCGTCACAGGAGTCGAAAGACTTATATCGGAAACCGACACGCTCAAGGCTCAGTTATCGATACTTAAGAAAAGTGTACTTGCCGAAAAAATTTCATCTCTAAAAAAGTCATCAAGCAATATAATCGTTTTTGAAGAAATACTTGACGCGGGCTATATGCGCGAATTTATAAATAAAGCAGTCGAATTCACCGAGGGTATTGCCGCCGCGTTTATAAAAAAAGACGATGTATCGTTCACGTATATCATAGGAAGCAAAAACTCGGACCTCAAGTCACTTTCCTCGAGGATGCGGGAAGAACTGTGTGCACGAGGCGGAGGTAACGCCGAAATGATAAGCGGTGCAGTTGCAAAATCAAAAGATGAAATCCTTGATTTCCTAAACAAAAAGTGAGGCTGATGCCTCACTTTTTGTTTATTGAATTTACAATTTCAAGTATCTGACACGGCTTATCAACAATATAATCCGCGCCGTGCTCCACAAGCTCGTCTCTGGTCCTGAAGCCCCATAAAACGCCAACCGTTTTTACGTCGGCGTTCTTGCCCGTATCCATATCAACGCTGGTATCTCCGACGTACAGGCACTCGGACTTATCAACGTCAAGCTCTGCAAGTACAGACAAAAGCGCATCAGGATCCGGCTTCAGCTTTACACCGTCGCGCGCTCCGTACACTCGGTCGAACTCGCCGTTAAAGCAAGCGGCGACAACGCCTCGGGTAGCATAATCGGGTTTATTGGAAACAACAGCCTGCTTTATCCCCATTTCCTTTAACGTTACTACAAGCTCAGTGATACCGTCAAAAGGTTTTGTAAAAGCAACGGGTGATTTATCATATATCTCATTATAATAAGAGAATACTTTATCGAAGTAATCGCCAACCGACACCTCTGACGCCTCGAGCATTCTCTCAATAAGCACCCTTGCGCCGTTTCCTGCATAATATTTATAATTGTTTTCGGGAAGTGATAAAAATCCGAAATGCTCAAGTGCCTTGTTTCCGTAATATGCTATAGTAGACAAAGTATCAAGCACGGTTCCGTCTACGTCATATACAACTGCTTTAATCAAAATTTATCTCCATTATAACTACTCAATTCTCGTCAAGCTTTTTGAGTCTTATATCTTTACCGTAAAAGCACATAACAGAAAACTCTCCAAACAAACGAGACGTTATGCGGTCAGCATATCTGTCTCTTAAATCATTATGATTGAGGTTTGTGTTTATTATCATGGGCTTTTCTGAATTTATGCGTGAGTTTATAAGGTTATAAAGACACGAAACCGTGAAATTATTGGAAAATTCTGTGCCGAGGTCATCTATAATAAGGAGATCTGCCTCGAAATATTTTTCGGTAAGATCATCTTTGCTATCAGAATATCCTCTTGAAAACTTCTCTGTTTCAAAATCACCAAACAGATCCTGTGCAGTTGTATAAACCACGTCAAATCCTCTGTCTATTACAATCTTTGCGATAGAGGTTGACAAATGAGTTTTGCCAAGACCGGTTGTCCCAAAAAATAGCAGGTTTTCACAGTTTTTTGAGTCGAAGCTTTCGGCATAAGCCTTGCAGTCCTCAAAAACGTCCTTCATATTATCACGTTCTTTGCCTTTTTCATAGTACTTGAGTTCAAAATTATCAAAGCTCTGTTTATCAATAAGCTTGCCTATTCCCGATGACTTATACGTTTCAAGAGCAAGGGCGCGCTTCATACAAGCGCACATTTTTCCGTTATCATCAAAGCCCTCATCCTTGCATACAGGGCAATCGTATTTAACGTCGAGATAATCTGTGGGATAACCGTAGGTTTCAAGGAATTTCGCTCTGAACACAAGGCTCTCGTCATATTCCTTTTCAATTTCGGCAATACGCTTTTCAAGATCAATTCCTTTTTCGAGAGATGCGTAAAAAATGCGGATTCCCGCTTCATTTATTGCAAGATTTAACTGCTTTAATTCGGGGTGCTTTCTCTCAAGAGTTTTAATTCTCAATTCAAGGCTTTCAATTGCATTTCTGCGCTTTTCGGCAAATTCTTCCTTGATTTTTCTGTAATTTTCTCTGCTGTATCCCATTCTATTTTTCCTCTGTATTTTTAGCGTTGCGCTTTCTCTTAGTCTTTTCTACGGCTTTGGAGAAGAAATCGTCGGTATCAAAGCCCCGACCGCTTTCGTTTTTGCTCTTTTTATACTGATCAAGCATTTCATCAACGTCTTTTGCGGTTTTATAGCCTTTATTGTACCAAGCGTCGAGTATAGCACCCATATATGGGAAGAACGATCCCTTAATACCTCTGTCAGCGGCTATATCATAAGCTTTCTTGATAATTTCAAACTCGTAAGAATACTCCTCAAGCCATTTTTTAAGAAGAGCCGATTCTTTCGGAGAAAGGTCTCTGTCGGCACACCCCATCATTCGACGCACCTTCACGGATTCCTCGTGACACTTTTCTTTGTTCTCTATGTATGCTGCAAGCTTATCAGGCGTGTCGATCCCCTCGTCATAAATTGCGCAGACAGACTTTTCAATATATCTGAGCGATTTCTTTTCCATGCCCGCACAGTACGCCACGAACATTATTATGTATTCACCCGAAAGCGCGAGCCTGTCCGCCATACCCACTATAACAGAAACGTCCGACGGAGAGAAAATCTTCCCGAGTATCTGTTGGCATTCGTCGATAACATCCTTGAGATCTTTAATCTGAGAGATCTTATCCGCCATCTCGACTTGTGTGTACTCAGGAAGCTTATCCTCGAGTTTTGTACAGTTCTTAGTATCGTGCTTAATGACCTCGGTCTTTTTCGTTCCTTTGCTCATTTTGAGAACCTTGGCTCCGCGCCAGAAAGCAACTGCGCTTTCAAATTCTCCGCCATCAAGACCGAGAGCCTCGCTTATTCCCTCTTTACATTCATCTGTATCAACGATTCTGCCGTCTGCATAAGCGCACAAAAGCGCCAAAACCTTTACATCGTTTTCCGACGCTCCGTCGATGCTACGCAAAAGCTCCTTGAACGGCAGAAGCTTTTCGTCTTTATTGATTATTTCAATTTTCACAACGTCACCCTGCCGAACGAACGGCAATCAATCCTCTGCGTATTCGTTAGTTACCTTGTAGCACAAGGTCATAAGAGAGTCGCCGAGATGTACGTTCTCGGTTACAACTCCGTACTTTGTTGTATCAAGCTCACTGCTTGTGAAATTCCATATTCCCTTGATACCGTATCTCGAAAGCTTATCAGCCGTTTCCGGAGCGGCATCGCGGGGAATCGTTATAATTGCTATGTCTACATTGTTCTCACGTACGTACGACTCGACTTCGTCCATAGAATATACGGGATGACCGTATTTTTCCTTCCCGATAAGCTCGGGGTTGATATCGAACAGCGCAAGAAGTCTGATTCCTCTGCGTTCAAATATAGGGCTCGACGCGAGGGCTGAACCCAAGTTTCCTGCACCAATTATTATTGCACTAAGATCACTGCTTACACCGAGAAGCTCACCTATCTTGGTATAAAGGTGCTTTACGTTATATCCGTAGCCCTGTTGACCGAAGCCTCCGAAGCAGTTAAAATCCTGCCTTATCTGCGAAGCTGTTACGTTCATCATTCTCGAAAGCTCTCCTGATGAAACTCTGCGTATATCATCCGTCAAAAGCTGTCTGAGATATCTGAAATATCGCGGAAGCCGCTTAATTACGGCAGGCGACACCTGCGTCTGCTCATTTTTGGACATTTTTGAATTATCGTTAATATAAGACATTTCTACATACTTCCTTTACAGTATTAAAAGCTAGACGTTCCTGTTGCATACGCATTGAGGTCAAGACCCGAGCGAACTCCTCTTAAATATTCGTAATAGCATTGAGCTCCGATCATTGCAGCGTTATCGCCGCAAAGCTTGAGTTCTGGCATACACAGCTTTATCTTTTTGCGTTTTGCCATTTTTTCAAGAGCAAGTCTTAAATGTGTATTAGCCGTAACTCCACCGGCAACAACAAGAGTTTTGTATCCCGTCTTATCAATTGCAAGTTCAAGCTTCTTGACAACCGACTCAACGGCGCATTTAGTGAACGACGCTGCAACATCGGGTTTACATAGATCTACATTTTTCTGCCTTTGATTATTGATGAAGTTTATCACTGCGGTCTTCAATCCGCTGAATGAAAAATCAAGAGTATCGTCATGTATAGCAGCGGACGGCAGCTTTATTGCGTCGGGGTTTCCGTTTTCGGCAAGCTTGTCCATCTCTGCACCGCACGGATACGCGAGTCCGAGAAGCCTTCCAACCTTGTCGAAAGCTTCTCCTATGGCATCATCTCTTGTATGACCGATAGTTTTATAATCCGTATAACCGCTCACGTCAATAAGCGAGGTGTGTCCTCCGGATGCAACAAGAGCACAGAAAGGCGGCTTCAAGTCTGCATGGGTAAAGTAATTTGCCGCAACGTGACCCTTGATATGATTGACCTCGACAAGAGGTATATTATTTGAATAAGCGAGTGATTTGGCAAAATTCACACCTACAAGAAGCGCTCCGATCAGGCCCGGTGTGTTAGTAACACCGATAACATCTATATCGGATAGAGCTACATCGGCTTCCCCAAGAGCCTCATACGTTATTTTGCTGATCGCTTCGCTATGAGCCCTCGATGCGATCTCGGGTACTACCCCGCCGTATAGCCTGTGAGTATCTATTTGAGAAGCAATTGTATTAGAACGTATGCGACGAACGTCATCGTCCATTTCGACAACCGCCGCGCTCGTTTCGTCGCAGGAAGATTCAAATGACAGAATAAGCATAAACACTCCAAGATTATATATCAAACGTCATAAGGACCGCGTCCTCCCGTGGATCACTGTAATAATTCTTTCTTTTACCGTATTCGTAAAATCCCTTTTTTTGATAAAGATATTTTGCACCTGAATTGGACTCTCTTACCTCGAGGAAGACCTTTGAGCAATGTTTTGATTTAGCAAGCTCGATAATTTCCCCAACAAGCATATTCCCGATATGGTTTCGTCTATACTCGGGTAATACTGCAATATTAGCAATCTCACATTCTCCGTCATCTGCTGTCGGATCTCCGTCTATTACGTAAGCATTGATATAACCACATACGACACTATCACATGCCGCGACAAGAGTAACACCGCTCGGAGACGAAATGTGCGATACAAACATAGTCTCTGACCATGGATCTGTGAATGATACTTTTTCAATTTCAAGTATGTCAGTAATATCATTTTTATCAGCAGGTCTGACAGTAATTTCGGTATTGTTCATAAAAGCTCCGCGAAAAACTCTTCTGTAACAGCTTTTTTGATTTGTTCAAAACACTCTCGGTAGGTTTCAAGATAACCTCCGAACGGGTCACAAATCTCTGTATCAAGTGCTTTTATCTTACTTGCATACTCGGGAAAGGAAAGAATGAGTCTCATTGTATGCGCCTCGGTCATTCCGATTATTGTGTCGGCATTCTCACACATTTCACCGTCTATCTGAACAGACTTCCTCGAAAAGCCGTCAGATACAAGCCCGTTCTCAAGCAAAACCGTTTTTGCATGTTGCGAAATATTTGCACCGTTGGCAAAAAGCCCTGCGGAGCTTGCAGTTGAGTTGATGCCGATCTGCTTCGCCAATGAATTATAGATGACTTCTGCCATAGGACTCCTACAGGTGTTTCCCGTACATACAAACAGGACCTTATACTCGGGCAGCTTGCCGTCCAAGATCAGCTTCTCGGCCGTTTCGGTAGTATTCATAAAGACCCCCGAATCAGTATCCGAACTTTCCCGAAAGACTGTCGTCGTCTTCAATCCAGTCATTGACGTCCACGATTCTGAACTCGTCCTTGGTATCTCTGATAACCACCTTTTCAATACCTGCGTTTATAACCAGCTTCTTACACATCATACAAGACGACGTTCCCGGAACGAGACCACCTTCTTTTGCATCTATGCAAGCGAGATAAAGCGTCGAACCAAGCATTTGATCGCGTGGTGCGGCAATAATAGCGTTAGCTTCTGCGTGAACAGAGCGGCAAAGCTCGTATCGTTCGCCGCGCGGTATCTTGAGCTCATCTCTCATGCACATACAAAGGTCGCTGCAATTTTTTCTGCCTCTGGGTGTATTGTTATATCCTGTTGCTATTATGGTATCATTCTTTACAATGATAGAGCCGAATGCTTTTCTGAGGCAAGTACTCCTCTCTGCAACAGTCTGCGCGATATCAAGATAATAATTGTGCTTACTTACACGATCCTTGTTCATATATACCCTCTCGTATTACAAATTTTTAACAAAATTAATGAGAAATTCTTTGAAATCTTCACCGACCTCCGAGCTTAAAACGCCGCGTTTGACGTTTGCCATCAAGAAACCCAGTTTTGCGCCCATATCAAAGCGCTCGCCCTCAAAATCAACAGCGGTCATACCGCCGGTTCTCGACATTACCCTCATCGCATCGGTAAGCTGAATTTCTCCGCCTGCTCCGGGAGGCGTAACTTCGAGTATGTCAAACACCTCGGGAGTGAGCAGGACGCGTCCAAGAATGGATAAGTTAGTAAACTTTTCTTCAAGCTTGGGCTTTTCGATCATATCGGTTACGTTGTAGTAATTATCGCATAGCAGACTCGCTTTGAGTGAGCAATATTTAACCACAAGCTCGTCACTGACCTCTTTGACGCCAACAGTAGGCTTACCGTACTTTTCATACGCTTTTCTGAGCTGTTCGCAAACGGGAGTCTCAGAAAAAATTATATCGTCACCGTAAAGAACGTAAAAAGGATCGTTTCCAACAAACTGCTTGGCTCTAAGCACCGCGTGACCAAGCCCTTTCGTTTCCTTCTGTCTAAGAAAATACACGTTTGCCATGTCAGCAATGCGTCTGAGCTCAAGCGCCTTTTCTTCCTTGCCCGATGATGTCAGTTTCTGTTCATATTCAACCGAGTAATCAAAATAATTTTCGATTGCATCCTTTTCTCTGTTGGTAATTATGAGAATATCTGTAACTCCCGATCTTACCGCCTCCTCAACAAGATATGATATAGCGGGTCTGTCTACTATCGGAAGCATTTCCTTCGGGACGGCTCTGGCTATCGGGAGCATGCGCGTACCAAGCCCGGCTGCAGGAATTATAGCTTTGGTTATTTTCATAGGTTATTGCACCTCATCAACAATTTATTTTATAATTATATATTATTTTATCAAATAAATCAATAGGTTTTGAACTTTTTACTGTTTTTGTCAAACTTTTTTTGCGTATTTTAATTAAAGTTTTCATTACTTCTTGATATTACCATACAAAAGTGATATAATATTTTTGTTTATATTTATGGAGAAGGATTATGCAAATTCAGATAGACGGTTCTTTTGACGGAATAACAGTCAAGGATTTCTTATACAAAAACCTTTCCTTTTCTTCAAATATGGTTAAGAAGCTGAAAAGTTTGCAGGACGGAATAACTGTAAACGGCTCACATGTAACCGTGAGGTACACACTTTGTACAGGTGACAACCTCTTTTTAATGACAGATGATTTACACACCCCTGACAACATCAAGCCGGTTAAGCTTCCTCTCGATATCTTATATGAAGACGGTTACTTAATTGCACTTAACAAGCCCGCAGGGATGCCAACACACCCATCTCACAATCACCACACCGATACACTTGCGAACTCTCTTGCATATTACTACTCACAATCTCACAGACCGTTCGTATTTCGAGCTATCAACAGGCTTGATGCAGATACAAGCGGAATAGTTCTTGTTGCTAAAGACAAAAACTCGGCATTCAAGCTTGCAAAATCAATGTCCGACGGCAAAATACAGAAGAAATACGTTGCTTTACTTCATGGGTCAATTTCGTTTGAGGGAGAAATCAAGCTGCCCATCAAACGCAGTCAAACCAGCACAATGCTTCGGGTGGTTGATACAAGTCCCAATTCTGACGCAAAATTTGCTTTGACAAAATATAAGACTATTCACAAGTTCGATGGTTACACTCTTGTTTCTGCCGCTCCCGTAACAGGTCGCACCCATCAGCTAAGGGTGCATTTTGCTACCGTCGGAAACCCTATTTGTGGGGACGGTCTCTACGGCATCACAAGCGACGGCTCCGATTTTCCAAGACTTGCCCTCCACGCATATTACCTATCGTTTCCTCATCCGAACGATGGAACCGAGATGACTCTTACAGCACCAATACCTGATAACTTGGACGAACGCTTTTGCAATAATGTTATCAACCATATAATCGAAAGGTCACCCGATGACGAATAATAATCAAATTCCAACAAAATCAAAACGAAGAAGTCCTCAGTTACGGTATATTGTTTTAACTGTAATTTTCGCAATATCTCTTGCATTCCATATCATAACGAGATACTCCACAGGTCTTTCCGACGCCTTTAATTTCGGCTTTTCAAATATTCTTCGAGGATCGCTCGCTATAATAACGTCAATTATTCCGTTTTCTATAGGAGAAACCGTAGTAATTCTTCTGCCCGTATTTATGCTCGTACTCGTTGTATCCATTTTTATTAAGCCGATATCAGACGCTGACTTCGGTAAAATTTCGTTTAAGCTTACATCCCTTGTAGTTGCACTTTACACTCTTTTCTCTTTTTCTTTGGCACCTGCATACGGTTCTTCAAAAGCCGATGCTTTGTTCGGTGTCAGCGCAGACCCTTTGTCTGCAGAAGAATTAAAATCAGCTGCAAAAATACTTGCACACGAAACCAACGCAATAGCAGATGAGATCGCTTTCGACTATGGTTCCTTTTCAAAAATGGGCTACGGTCTCAACGAGCTTACGGATAAACTGCTTGAAGCCTACGATTCTCTTGAAGAAAATTATTCCTTTATTAACAATTTCAGGTCGCGTCTAAAGCCCATCGCTTTAAGCGAGCCCATGACATATACTCACATCTCCGGAGTCTACACCTACTATACGGGTGAATCCAACATAAATACTAATTTCCCGGACTACACCATTCCCTTTACTGCTGCACACGAAATGGCACACCAAAGGGGATTTGCAAGAGAAAACGAAGCAAACTTCGTTGCTTTCCTCGTTTGTATGGAATCAAATGATCCTTATATCAGATACAGCGGTTATCTTAACATGTTCGAGTACGTTGGCGGTCCTCTGTACTCAGCGTCACAAAGTGACTATTTTGAAATACTCCGTTCTCTCGACATAAGAGTCAAGTGTGAGCTTTCTGAGTACAGTGTTTTTTTTGACAAATACAGAGACAGTACCGCAAGCAAGGTGTCGGGCACAATAAACGATACCTACCTTAAAAGTCAAGGCGTCGAGGAAGGCGAAAAAAGCTACGGACTCGTCGTTGATCTGGCAGTTAACTATATTCTTGAAAATTTTGATCAAGGAGGTGCTTGATTGAAGAACTTAATAAAGCTAACGTCATTCGCCATATTTTTAGCATTGACCGTCGCTTTGATATACTCTGCCCTAGCTACTCCTCTCGACGAGCCGCTTTTGTTTTACAATGATAGTACTTGGGCGCGAGAGGACAGGTCGCCGCTTAAAATCATTGACGGCGTCGAGTACGTACCGCTTACCATATTTGCACAAATGAAAAACACCAAGGTAAGAGTAAACGAAACACTTAATACCTTCGTGGTTACTCACAGTGCTCTGTATATCTCCATCGACGCAACAACTAACATTGCAACCGACCACTCGGACAAGCTATACGCAATAACAACATACAAGCTTGATTACGGCGAAAGATACGTTCCCGCAGAAACAATATGCAGACATGTAGGTTTAGGCTTCGATTCATTTATAAACCCCGTTACAGGCGAAACAGCCGTTAGAATCACGGACGGTACAGAGGAGCTATCTTTTGAAAAGCTTTTACAGAAACATAACCCTGATATTTTGAATACGGAAGAATCAACCAAACCCGTTACAAGTGAAAAGCCAACCGAGGTAGCAACTGCTCCTGATTCCGAGGATTCACAGAAACTACAAGGTTGGCGAACAGTATATATAACTTTCACGGATCCCATAAATGCAAACACGGAATCAATACTTGATACTTTGAAAGCATACGGATACAAGGGAACTTTTTTCGTCGATTACAACGATATTATTAACAACCCACTTATCATCACAAGAATAATATCCGAAGGTCATCAGGTCGGTATCAAGCCGAGAGCCGCCAAGGCTTACACAGGCATTGATGCGCTTATAGAAGAAATCAATCTCATAAACGATATGCTTTACAGAGTTTATAAGATAAATACTCGCACCGTTATGCTGGACGTTATGTATACTTACAACTACGATCTTATAAATGCAGTCCGTTCCAACTCTCTTGAAGATGCAGGATATTCGGTATGGAAAGCCAACGCCGAAAGAGCTGACGGTATTTACTATAATGAAGTAGCTTATGGCAAAATGGTCAGCGTTTTGTGGGAAAACAATACCGTAGTTTACAATTTCGGAAGTAATTATTCCACCAATTACGTTCTGAATTCTACACTTTCTTTTATTTATCGTAACAGGTTCAACTGTGACGTAAGGCTCGCACACCCCGCGTTTACACCACCATTCAGATAGAACACCGAAAGGAACTAAAAATGGAAAATAACAAGAAAAGAATACTAATAGTTGAAGACGAAAAGAATATAGCTCTGACCCTTGCCTACAACCTTATGCAAGCAGGCTATGCTTATGACGTTGCGACCGACGGAGAAGAAGGCCTTAACAAAGCGTTAACCGGGGGCTTTGATCTAATTCTTCTTGATCTGATGCTTCCCAAAATGGACGGCTTTACGGTTTGCAAAAACGTTCGTCAGAAACTTTCTACTCCTATAATAATACTTACGGCAAGGGTGGATGAGGTCGATAAGATAATGGGACTCGACATCGGCGCTGACGATTACGTTACAAAGCCTTTTGCAATCAACGAGCTTCTCTCAAGAATCAGAGCTAACATAAGAAGGAGCTCTAATGAGGTCGTTACAGGGGCGGAATCAGCGAATGAACATATCGAGATCAGAGGTCTCAAAATCGACACTTCAAGATATTCCGTAACAAGAGACGGAATCCCGATCGACCTCACAAAAAAAGAATACGAGCTTCTTGTCTTCCTCGTAAAGAACCCCGACGAGGTATATACACGTGAACAGCTTCTCCAAAAGGTATGGGGCTACGACAGCTATTTCGGTGACACTCAATCCGTAGACGTTACCGTGAGCCGTTTGCGCTCCAAGCTTGAGGCTAATCCATCAAAGCCCGAATATCTCTTTACCAAACGCGGCGTTGGTTATTATTTCAAATAAGGAGCGAGTATTCGCGTACATTCACTATGAAAACAAGCTTATACACGAAAATTATTCTAATACTCGTTTTGTTCATAGTTATCGTTATGGCATTCAGCGCCGTTGTTCTGATCAACAGCGTTACTAACTTTTACCAGAGAGACTTCTATGAACAGATGACTTCTGCCATAGGTCCGGAGTCTATACTCAGAGAAGACCTTTCCGACTCCTTCGACAGTAAAGACCCCGTTAACAGTATGAAGCTTACACTTGATTCATACAGCGGTGTTTTGGGAATTGACGACTATCGAAACTATTTCGTTCTGGACACTCTGGGCGGCTACGTATTTGGTTCGGACGATGAATTAGGCTTATCGCTCGAAAAGACACCGAATCTTCTTTCCGCCTTAAACGGCAAAGAATCAAACGAAAGAATACAGGACGCAGACTATGCTGACTATACGGTAATAATAAATTCAGGCTCTGATACGTACATCGTATATATAAAGGATTCGATGGAAGAAATGAGCGAATTTATGTGGATACTTCTTTCTATTATCATACAGTCAATGCTTTTGAGCCTGATTTTTGCCATAATTCTCTCGTTTTTCCTGTCGCGTACGATTACCTCCCCCATCAAAAACCTTACAGAAAGTGCTCAAAAGCTCCGAGAGGGCGATTTTACACACGATATTGATATTCGCTCCGATGATGAAATAGGTATGCTTTCAGCAACTTTTAATGAAATGAAGGTAGCGCTTAAAAACACTCTCGATTTTGCAGACGGCGAGAGAAACAAACTCGAAACAGTATTTACTTATCTCAGAGATGCCGTTATTGCATTTACCGATGACGGACGGGTGCTTCACATAAACAAGTCGGCAATAGAGCTCTTCGGCAAAGCATACAACGAATCCTTTACCATTAAAAGCTTTATGAAGCTCCTTAAAATCGACAGTTCCGGTTCAACTAAAAAATCTTCGCCGAGCATAGAGCCAATGTCAGAAAGCGACGTTATGTTTAACGGACGTGTTCTCGATATTAACTTCGGAACAATACAATATAGCGAAAACAACACAATCCACGATGGATACATTACGGTAATTCACGATATAACCGGACGTTATGAGCTTGAAAAATCACGGCGCGAATTCGTCGCAAACGTTTCTCACGAAATGCGCACGCCGCTTACGAGCATCAGGGGTGCCTGTGATACTATGCTGCAAAATCCAGATATGCCGGATGAAATGAAGAACGTTTTTCTTAATATGGCTCTTACCGAGTGCGACAGAATGACAAATATAGTATCCGATCTTCTTACGCTTTCAAGACTTGATAACGATAAGACAAGATGGAAGATCTCAAGCTACAGTATTGCTGACTCACTTGCTCACGTTACAGAAGTTATCAGAGTAGACGCGAATGCTCACAAGCATAAGCTATCACTGAGCGTCGCGCCTGATATGCCTAATATAGACGCTGATAAGGAAAGGATCGAGCAGGTACTCATAAACGTTCTTTCAAATTCGGTAAAATACACTCCCGATGGCGGCACAATAAACGTAAATGCATACGTGCTCGATAAATCAACTATCGAAATCACGGTTAAAGACAACGGAATAGGTATTCCCAAAGAGGATGCTAAGCGAATATTCGAGCGATTCTACCGAGTAGAAAAATCAAGAACGTCAGAAACCGGCGGTACAGGTCTTGGCCTTGCTATAGCTAAGGAGATCGTCACTGCACACGGCGGTACAATCGAGATTGAAAGCCAGCTTGGCGAAGGTACCGAAATTATAATACGGTTACCGTTAAAAACTTCACTGAAAACAGTAGATTAAGAAAGGGTGCGGCAATGAAAAAAAGCCTGATAAGTGTACTTCTCGATCTGATAATAGTAATTTTAAGCTTAAGTATGCTTAATCTTGTTTTTATGCATGCCGCAAGAAGCATATCGAGTTCAGACAACACACAAAGCTTTAGCGATTTATGGATTATTCAAGGATTTGACGACAGCATTCTCTCAACTTTCGACCCGTCCACATGCCTGCCCGATATCATCGTCTATAAACAACCGAAAAGCCCGCCAAGAGCTGTTTATAACGATACCGAGCTCAAGAAAACGGTATATTCCGTGCTTTCAAACGTAATAACCGATATTTTTGGATCCGAAAGTGTGGCTAAAAAGATCGAAGGGGATATAAACGCATTTTATAGCAGTGTAGCAAACGCGGAATCATACTTATTTTTCAGTTACGCAAGCGAACTCCCCTATCCGTGTATCTACGCATTTTCTACAAACAGCAACACCGTAAGCTATGAAAACTGTTCTCGCTCCGAATCATTTTACGTTTCCGACATTGCGCTGATTTTAGAAGATAGTGCAGACGGACTTGCTTACAGATGCATAGTCTTCGACAGACACCGCAACGCCTACGAGTTTTCAAAAGCAGACAATAATAAATATATTTTACCCGGAGCCGACAGAGCCCACATCGAAGCCTATGCGGAAAAATTCAGCAAGGTTGACTTCGTTGCTAATTCGGAAATTCTGCAAAACGGCGCTTCTCCTTTTCCTCTTGATGTCCTTACCGACGGATTTGAGTATTCGGACATTTCTTCGTCCTTTTCCATAAATGCACTCGAGCTCGATGATGACTCCGCCTTGAAAGAGTTATTAGACATTTTTGATATAAACGTTGAAAAAATCAACAAATACAGCGAAGCCGACGGTACAACGGTATTTATCGGAACAGACGACAGAATAGAGATAACCTCTAACGGAAGATTTATATTCACCAACACAAATTCACCCGTGGAGCTTAAGGACATCAGCGGCTTTTCGCCAAGTAAATTCAGCGGATACACGGTTTTTGATATGCTAAAATCAATAAACGTGATTAACGCTAAGCTAAAGCAGTTATATCCAAACTATTTTGGAGGCTCTGCGCTTCCGAAAATCACCTCAGTATATAAGAATGACGACGGCAGATCCGTCTTTGAGTACTCATATTATATTGGAGGTGTAAAAATAGGTCTCGAGCCTTCGCTGACATTTATATTCACGTCAAAAGGACTTACCGAATTCAGTGCTGATATTACTTCGTACGTTCAAACAAACGAGCAATTTGCCACCCTCCCTAAAATTACCGTTTACAACCGACTCTCCCTTCTCTCTCCTCTGCATAGCGGAGCATCATTAACACCCATTTACATCAACGTCGATGATACGTACACTATCAGATGGTTTACAACAAAATTTAACACAAATAATATATTGTCATAAAATAAGTGTGAGGATAGTATACAGTGAATTGGACCAATATCAAAACATACCTGATAATTCTTTTGACCGGTATAAATATTTTTCTTGCGGCAAGCTACATTAACTCGATGAACCAAAGTGCGTATCTTGATAACGACACTATAATTAATACTATTGGGTTTCTTGAGAAGCAAGGAATTGAGGTAAGTAAGGATAACGTGCCTCCGAAGATATATAAAAGCAATGTCTTCGAATGCATATACAGCGAGGATTATTACGAAAACGTAGCCTCCTCAATATCATCCTCTGAAAAAGAAAGCATAAATATTCTTCCCGATAACAGCATCAGAATCACAACTGCAGACGGCTCCTTATTCACGTTTGACTCGGGATTTGGCTTTTCATACAGTAGAGCATCGTCTGATACCACCGACAGATTGCTCGCCCTCGAGCACACGGCCGACTCGGATAAATCATACACTCTCTCAAAAGAACAGTACAAGAGCTTGTCTTCTTTCTTATATCCCGATAATCAGACGAATAAGGCTTTTTCATATTCGATAAAATCAGTAGAAAAGATAAGCAATGATAACGTAAATGCAGTGTGTATACAACTCATTGAGGGTATACCGTTATACGAACATACGGTATCAGTTCAATTCGATATGAACGGTATTATTTCTGCTGACGGAAATTGGTTTTTCCCAACAATAAGCGATAGCTACAACTACAGACTCTATGATCAGTTATCAGTTCTTGTAAAAGAAGCACAGATACACAAATTAAGCGAAGCAAGTGCAGACAACTACAAGGTTACAGCAATCAATCACGTATACACAACCTATTGGAATGCAAGTAAAGACAAAGTATACTTCATCCCATCTTGGTTGATTACAACGGACAAACAAGAGCAACGAATTTATAACGCAATAAGTTGTGAGCTCTACTCCTAATGTAAATAAATTGTGTACACAAAGTAAACATTGTGTCGCTTCCTATTCCATTTACATAGTATTTGTGGTATAATTTTTAAGTGTGTATGTGAGTTTTATACACAATTTCTTAATATTTGCATATTCGCGCAGTCTAACGGCATTCAGACCCGGCGCTTAACATATATTCAGTAAAATACAAAATGCCGAGAAATGAGAAATCATGATGGAAAAGATCGTAATAGAATCTTCTCGTCCGTTATATGGCAATATAGAAGTCAGCGGTAGCAAAAACGCTGCTCTCCCGATAATATTCGCGTCTTTTATAACTGAGTCAAAGTGTATTATCGAAAATATGCCTACCATTAGCGACGTAAGGCTCTCCCTCGATATACTCGAAGCTATGGGGTGCAGCATTAAAATGCTGTCCGCGAATTCTGTTGAAATTGATTCTACCCACGCAATACAGGGCACGGTTCCCTATGACCTCGCACGTAAAATGCGCGGCTCATACTACTTGGTCGGTGCAGAGCTCGCAAGATTCAGCAAAGCAAGTGTAAGCTTCCCCGGAGGCTGCGACTTCGGCGTTCGTCCAATAGACCAGCATATCAAAGGCTTTGAGGCTCTCGGAGCTCAAACCACTATTGAAAACGGTAACATTGAATCTATCGCACCCGACGGACTTACGGGATCTCATCTTTATTTTGATAACGTAACGGTTGGCGGTACGATCAACGTAATGCTTGCAGCCGTCAAGGCAAATGGACTTACGGTTATTGAAAACGCTGCAAGAGAGCCGCATATAGTTGACGTTGCAAACTTCCTTAATTCCTGCGGCGCGAACATTTCGGGTGCCGGAACAAACGTCATCAAGATCAAGGGTGTCGAAAAGCTTCACGGTACTACGTATGCTATTATCCCCGATATGATAGAGGCGGGTACTTATATGTGTGCTGCGGCCGCTGCAGGCGGTACGCTCAAGGTTTCAAACATTATCCCGAAGCACCTTGAGTCTATTACTGCTAAGCTTGAGGAAATGGGAGTTTCTGTTACGACGCTTGATGATGCCGTAATCATATCAAGAACGGGCGAGCTTGAGCCCATAAAAATCAAAACACTTCCCTATCCCGGTTTTCCTACGGATATGAACCCTCAGTTCAGCGTTCTTCTGTGTCTTGCAAACGGCGTTTCTACAATGACCGAGGGTATATATGACAATCGTTTCAGATTTGTTGAAGAACTGAAACGAATGGGTGCAAACATTACAGTCGACGGAAGATGCGCTACGTTTACGGGTGGAGCTCCTCTCACCGGCGCTCCCGTCAGAGCCGTTGACCTTCGTGCAGGTGCTGCAATGATAATAGCGGGACTTGCTACTAACGGCAGAACTGAGATCGATGATATCAAGTATATCGAAAGAGGCTATGAAGACATTGTTGGAAAGCTTTCCGCTGTCGGTGCTGACATCAGACGTGTAACGGTCAACGATACAGTAGCCATTGAAAAAGCAAACTGAATATCAAAAATGCGTACCAAAAAGGTACGCATTTTTTACATTTGTTTTTTTATTCTCTCAAGAGCGCATTTTTCGAGTCTGCTCACCTGTGCTTGAGATATCCCGATCTCTTCGGCAATCTCCATCTGCGTCTTTCCATTGAAAAATCTCATATTTACAATTTTCTTCTCTCTCGACGTAAGCTTTTTCATAGCTTCCTTTAAGGCAATGTCTTCAAGCCAATTTTCATCGGTATTATCGGTGTCGCTTATCTGATCAACGACGTATATGGAGTCGCCGCCGTCAGAATATACAGGATCGTATAATGATATCGGCTCGACTATTGCTTCAAGAGCTTCCGCGACCGCTTCTCTCTTCTCTCCAAGTTCCTTGGCAATATCATCAACAGTCGGCTCTTTAGACATATTCGCTGCCAGAGCTTCGCGAGCCTGAAGTGATCTGTATGCGAGATCCCTGAGAGACCTGCTTACTCTTATGCTGTTGTTATCTCTTAAATACCTTCTTACCTCACCGATTATCATTGGAACGGCGTAGGTGCTGAATTTTACGTCAAGCTCTGTATTGAAATTGTCAACCGCCTTTATCAGCCCTATACAACCCACTTGAAAAAGGTCATCAAGATTTTCTCCCCTGTTGGTAAAACGCTGTATAATACTAAGGACCAGCCTTAGATTACCGTCTATAAGCTTTGTCCTTGCTATGCTGTCGCCTGCCTTTGCTCTTATTAATAAATCGTGCTTTTCCTCTGTGGTAAGCGTCTTTAATTTCGCAGTATTTACACCGCATATTTCTACCTTGTTATAATACACCTGACACCTCCGCAATTACTCTATAATTAGAGTATTGTTAGTGTCAGAGGTATTTATTCAACGCAAAATGTAAACAAACGCCCGTAGAAAAAATTATATATTTTGACATTTTTGAAGAAATTACGCCATTAGTATTGAATTTGTTACACATTTATGATAAAATATAATTAGCATAAATTTTGGAGGTTTATACAAATGGATATGCTTAAAAAGTTTTTCCCTTATTCCTTTAAGGCAAAGGATGGCGTTGCCGCTCTCGTTATCAACGTAATCATTCATCTTGTAGTAGGTGCAGTTATCGGTGTTATTATCGGACTCCTTGCTATAAACCCGATAATAGGCCTCATTATCGGTCTTCTCGGTGGACTTGTTGACCTTTATATTTTGATCGGAATCGTTCTTTCAATTCTCGATTATTTCAAGGTACTTAAGTAAACAAAAAAGGAACGCGACAGCGTTCCTTTTTTGTTTATTCATTTGCCGCGTTTTCTTCTTTTTCAAGCTCGGTGTAAGCTATCTTTCCAACCAGAGTCTTGGGAAGTTCTTTTCTGAATTCAATGTCGTACGGCATAGCGTACTTAGCCACGTTATTTCTGCAATGAGCAATGATGCTGTTCTTAAGCTCGTCGCTTGGCTCATATCCGTTCTTCAGAACAACGAAAGCTTTTACCTTTTGCATCTTGTACGGGTCTTTAACGCCGATTACACATGAGAGCTGAACTGCCTCGTGAGCATCTATAATATTTTCTATCTGAGAGGGATATACGTTGTATCCGCTTGTAATGATCATACGCTTTATACGTTGTTTGAAGTAAACGAAGCCGTTATCGTCCATTGAGCCGAGGTCTCCCGTATGAAGCCATACGTTACCGTCGGAATGTACCTTTAACGTGTTTGCATTTTCTTCAGGCTTGTTGAGATATCCCTTCATAACCGACGGACCGCAGATGCAAATTTCTCCGTCCTCACCGTATGGTACCTCTTCGTCAGTACCGGGTATGCATATCATAAAATACGTGTCGGGATAAGGGAAGCCAATCGTTCCCTCCTTGTCAACATTATACGGTGTAAGACAGCACGCAGTTACGCATTCAGTAGTACCGTAGCCCTCTCTGACGTGAACGGTCGCGCCGTGATCATCAAGAAATTTATCAAATTTCTTTTTAAGCTCAACCGAAAGCGTGTCGCCGCCCGAGAATACTCCCATAAGAGAATCAAGCTTCACGCCGTCAAGGTAATCGGAACGGGTAAGAGCCTCATAAAGAGTGGGAACACCAGCTATGTAGTTAGGTTTATGCTTCTTGATAAGTCCTGCATAATCCTTTACGTTAAACTGCGGTACCAGAATGGACTGACCTCCGCAGAACATCATCGTATGTACGCAAACGCCGAGTCCGAAGCCGTGAAACATAGGCATCGCCGCAAGCATTTTCTTGTGACGGACCTCTTTGTTACACATAACAACCGTCTGAAGTGCAAGAGCATTGAAGTTGAGATTTGTAAGCTGAATACCCTTGGTAACGCCCGTTGTTCCGCCCGAGAACAGTATTACAGCAACGTCTTCTGCAGACTTGGCTGCAATATATTCCCCGTCAAAGCTCTTACCGCCGTTAATAAACGTTTTCCAATCAATAACGGTTTCGTCATAAGGAACCTTTGCAATTTTACGTCCTTTTGTAAGTGCATATCCAACAGCCATTAGGGGCGAAAGCTCGTCCTTGATCGATGCGATAACAAGCTTGGACAGTGGTCTATTCTTCATTACCTCGGAAAACTTTCCAAAGAACATATCGAGAGTCACCACATATTCACTCTCGGTTTCGTTAAGATAAAAGTCAATTTCGCCAACAGCCGAAAGGGGATGTATCATAGTAGCTATCGCGCCTATCCTATTAAGAGCATAAAAGCAATACACCGTCTGAGGCACGTTTGGCATACAGAGAGTTACTCTGTCATCTTCTTTTATTCCAAGCGCCTTAAACGCCTTTGCGCACTCGTCGATCTTATTAGCAAGATGAGAGTAGCTTATTTCTCTTCCCATAAAAGCAAGAGCAGGAAAATCAGGGTTTTCCTTTGCGGTTTCGAGAACTGCACCGCTCATCGTAGTTTCAGGGTAATCAAGATGGAATTTTACATCGCCGTAGTTTTTAAGCCACGGCGCTTTATTATCAAACTCTAAAACCATTGTTATATCCTCTTTAATACTCAATATCCTCATTCAAAGGTCTTTCAAGAAGCTCAGGCTCGGAGAGGAGCTTTTTGAGAAGCTTCAGACTGTTTGCGAAATAAAATCCGTCTGCTATTCTCTCGTCGATAGTTAATCCGAGAGGAAGTGCATAGCGCATCTCAAACGTACCGTCGTCGTTATAGAAGGGCTGTTTCTTCATTTCACCGACAATAGCAAAGAAAGAGTTAGTACCCCAGTTTGCAAGGTGATGATACGTTGCAGTGGTTTTTATACTGCCGAGGTTTGACAAAAATACACTGCAGTGATAAGGATCCTCTTTGCGTATATCGTACGGAAGCATATTATGATTGTCAAGGAAAAACAAAACTGCGGTAATTATCTTTACGATAAAACGCGGGAACTTCGTAATGACGTCCATTATATCCGTAGCTCCGTCGTTTTTATTCTCTTTACGAACAGAATAAACTATCTTCTTGACCTTTCCGTAAACCTGATCAATAGGACTTTCCTCGCTGCTTGGATCAAGACGCAGTATTGCAAGCCCCTCAGGCGAATTATCGTCAAACTTTTTCTTTACCGTAAACGCGAGAGAAACCTCGTTTCTTTCGTAATAACGATAATTCATTATGTAGTAATTAAGCTTTGGGCGCTTGGCAATCGTCTTGGCAACCGCAGCACACACTACGTGGAATATGGTGTATTTGAATTCGGGACTGTCTGCATTCTTTTTTTCAAGATATTCGAGAACAGCCGTCATATCTATCTGCTCATTCATTACGGCTTCGTTTGCCACTCTGCCGGGGAGCATATACGGCATAAAAGCGTGCATAGAATCAAGCTTGCCGATAAGCCTTCCGTCAGCGCGGTCACCGCGTTTTTTCTTTTCGCTCATAATTTCCTCCGAAACGGATAAGTTCTTATGGGTGTTATAACTTTTTACATTATATCACACTATTAGAGATTTTTCAACATCTTTTTAATATTTTATTAATATATACGACCTTAACTTTGCGACTTCATTGACAATGCAAAAACATAATGTTATAATAAATCGAGAAAGAAATATACGGAGATATTTATGTTTAACGCAGAAGCAATAAAACGTTATATAAAATCTGAAGGAATCGAACTAATACACTTAAATTCCTGTGACTCCACAAATACCCATTTGAAAGAGCTTGCCGAAAAAGGAGCTCCACAAAAAACTGTAGTAATTGCCGACTGTCAGACTGCGGGACGCGGAAGACTCGGCAAAAGCTTCTTCTCTCCGGAAGGTTGCGGGTTGTATATGAGTATTCTTTTGAGACCTGAGCTCAAACCCGAAAACGCCCTTGAGATCACCACTGCTGCAGCAGTAGCAATGGCCAGAGTTACAGAAAGATACGCAAACGCCAAGGTCGGTATAAAGTGGGTAAACGATATATACGTTGATATGAAAAAGGTATGCGGAATACTGACCGAATCTTCAATTGACGTTGAACAAAACAAATTAAAATACGCCGTACTCGGCATCGGGTTCAATTTATTTACTCATAAAGACGGTTTTCCCGAAGAGATTGCCGACATAGCGTGCTCGCTTTTCCAGAGTCCACCCGACAGTACAAAAAAAACCGAAATTTGTGCAGAAATAATTGACGAATTTTTTAGTGTATACACTGATATAGGAAAACGTGTTATAATTAACGAATATCGTAAATATTCTATTATAACCGGACGAGAAGTAGAAATAATTGCGACGAACAAAGCCGTTACCGCAAGAGTATTGGGAATAAACGATGATTATTCTCTTGAAGTTATTACCGAAGACGGAAAACGCAGTACAGTTAATTCCGGCGAAGTTAGCATGAAGATAAAAAGGAAGTAGGCTAAAAGCCTACTTCCTTTTTTAGATGAAACTGAACAAGAAATTTACGATCATACATATAACAACTCCGAACAAAGTCGGATATATTGCCGAGAAAATCATCCATTTTATACTTCCTGTCTCACGTTTCACGGTAAGTAATGTCGTGGAACAAGGCCAATGCATAATGGAAAAGAGCATTACGTTCAATGCGGTTACTGCGGTCCAACCATTATTTACGAGCACTTCACTTATTACATTCATTGACGTTGCGTCGCTGATACTTCCCGAGGCCTGATAACACATAAGGATTATCGGTAATACAATTTCGTTTGCAGGTAAGCCCAAGATAAAGCCGACGAGTATCACGCCGTCGAGCCCCATTAAAGCTCCCAGAGGATCAAGAAAATCAGCGAAATGCAAAAGCAGACTTTTGTCGCCTGCATATACGTTTGCAATAAGCCACAAAACCGCGCCAGCAGGTGCCGCAACAACCACGGCTCTGCCGAGAACAGACAGAATACGTTCAGTAAGCGATCGTGCCAAAACCTTCCACAATTGCGGAGGTCTGTAAGGCGGAAGCTCAAGAATGAAGGATGACGCTTCCCCCTTCAAAACAGTCGCCGACAGTATTTTTGTTGCAACGAAAGTCATTATTACGCTTAAGACAATGAAACACGCAAGTATCACAGACGTAGCAAGTGAGCCACCGAGAGAATTGTTAACGAAAAATATACTTGCAAGTGCGATCAGGATAGGAAACCTCCCGTTGCAAGGGCAAAAATTATTCGTAAGTATTGCGAGAAGTCTCTCGCGAGGAGAATCTATTATCCTCGCACCGACAACTCCCGCGGCATTACATCCAAAGCCCATACACATTGTAAGCGCCTGCTTTCCGCAAGCATCACATTTTCTGAAGGGTCTGTCAAGATTATATGCTATTCTCGGCAAATAACCCGAATCCTCGAGCAACGTAAAGAGAGGAAAAAATATTGCCATCGGCGGCAGCATTACAGATACAACTGTTGAAAGTACGTTGTATGCACCGTCAAGAATGATCCCCGTCAACCAATCGGGTGAATTTACAAAATCCAAAAACAAGTATAGCCAATTTCCGATTTTCTCAAACAAAGATGAAAGCCATCTTGACGGATAATTTGCACCAACGATAGTAACCCAGAATACAAACACCAGAAATGCAAGCATTATAGGCATTCCCGTTAGTTTTCCTGTAAATAGCTTGTCAAGACGTCTGTCGAATACTGCGTAACGTTCGCCCTTGAATTTCACACACTTATTATATATTTCGGTAGATGTTCTGTTGATTATTCCGACTGTTACGTCCTTTACGTCGCTTAAATTGAGACCGGAAGTCTCAAGGAGCTTGAAGGCTCTTTCTTTTGCCAAGATAAATTCACCGTTATATGTAATTGGTTTTTTATAATATTCGTTGATTTTCGCTTCAAAATCCGTAGCTCCCTCAATAATTTTAAGAGCCATAAATCGACTCCTTTGGGAATCACACGTCAGCTTCTCCAGCGTCAGAGCAAGTATCCCTACAGCAGTTTCAATTTCTTCGGGATAATCAACGATTTGAGGGGATACGCTTTTCGGCAACACCAGCTTCTCGAACTCTCTTTTCAATATTTGGGCACTGCGCTTTCGTCGTCCTACCGTTTTAACAACCTTTACACCAAGATATTCTTCAAGCTTTGCTTCATCAACGAATATTCCTTTTCGTTTTGCCTCATCGCATAGATTTATACAGACAAGCATATTAGGGCACAACTCGGAAATTTGCAAAACAAGATTGAGGTTTCTCTCAAGACAGGTAGCATCGCAAACAACTACTACACCGTCACATTTGCCGAAGCATATATAGTCACGCGCTATTTCCTCCTCTTTAGAATGAGCCATAAGAGAGTAGGAACCGGGAATATCAACAACAGTAAAGGAATTACCGTTCACCTCAACATCGCCATACGCCAAATCAACGGTTTTCCCCGTCCAGTTCCCCGTGTGCTGATTCATTCCGGTAAGAGAATTAAACAATGTGCTTTTGCCAACATTGGGATTTCCTGCAAACACTATTATTTTGCCTTCCGTATCAGGATTATTTAACATATAGCTCCTCCGCAAAGCTGCTATTTACTGTAGTTAACACAAAACCCCTTGATATTTCAAGGGGTTTTTATATCTACCGCGATCTTAGCACAGTCAATACCTCTTATGGCAATTACCGCGCCCTTTATCAGATACGCAGACGGGTCGCCGAGCGGGCTTTTACCCACACACTCGATAATACTGCCGTTAATTAGTCCTATGTCTAAAAAACGTCTCTTCAAATCAGCTTCGGTCTTGTTTTCGATAACTATTCCGGTTTCGCCGAGCCGTAGTTCGTTCATTTGCTTTATCATAATTACCACATTTTACTGATACTTTCGTACCATTAACAGTATATGTCAAGTAAAATGCTATGCTACAAAAAAGACAGTCCCAAAGGACTCAATGTCATTAACTTAAGCCGCAAATCTTGCGATTTGCGGCTTTTGCCATGCTGCGGAATTCACAATTCCGTTAACCAAAATTCAGAAAATGTTGCTTGCATTTTCGGCTCAAATTGCATATAATAATAGTAAGCACAGCAGATAAACCGATTTTTGAGAGACTGGCGAGATAAGAGAGATTCTGAGATAAGAGTGAGAATTCCCCCATATTTGAGACAGATTTAATTCCATTTTACAGATATTTTTTATTGAGAGACTAACACAGACATAACAGATCAGAGCGACAAGAGAGATAATTGAGACTGGAGAGACATGAGAGACAAATTGCCCACTATATTCGGGCTTTGTTTCTCTTTTTGTTTTATCTGCCTGTGCTAATCTGTAAAATGGGGTTATCCTCAACAACATTTATGTGTATTGTCATATGCAACCGCAACCGAAGATGGACGAAATCGGCGCGTTGCGGTTCATGATAGAATGGCTGGACTTCCCGCAAAAAACGATTATCATAGCCGATCGCGGCTATGAGTCCTATAATACGTTCGCGCATTTTTTAGAAAATCCGAACGTGGACTTCCTAATCCGCGTGAAGCAGAGCCAATCGGCAATGCGCGAGATCAAGAAACTGCCGATGATGGAGCTGGACACCGATGTTTCGTTTACGATAACTACAACGCAAACGAATGCGGACAAGGCAAACGGCTACATACTGCTTCAAAGGCACAAGCACAGACAAGCAGTATAGTGCAAACACAAGAAACAAGCGGTGGGACTTCCCATCGCCGTACCCGATGAAATTCCGCGTGGTGCGTTTCCTGCTCCCATCGGGAGACTATGAAACAATCGCCACAAGCCTA
>JAZSOD010000046.1:0-7321 GCA_045536775.1 Eubacteriales bacterium
CCGACGTTGCGCTCGGATTTATAGCCTTTTCAATAGGAAACGAATTCAGACTTTCCCAGCTGAAGAAAATCGGACGTCAGGCAACGGTCATCGGTATTATTCAGGCGGTTTTTGCTACAGTACTCGTTGACGCGGCTCTTATTGGACTTCATTTTCTGATGCCCGACAAGCTTCCGCTTCCCGCGGCGATAGTTCTCGGCGCAGTTGCTTCCGCAACCGCATTTGCGGCAACTCTTATGGTCGTGCGTCAGTATAAAGCGAAGGGTCCCCTTACGGATATTCTTCTTCCGATCGTTGCTCTTGACGATGCGGTAGGACTCGTGCTTTTCGCGGTGTCCTTCGGTGTCGCAAAGGCGCTTATGCAGGGACAGATAGATCTTCTTTCGGTAATAGTAGAGCCGCTTCTTGAGGTAATTCTTTCTCTTGCTCTCGGCTTTGTTATGGGACTTTTGTTTACCTATTTTGAAAGGTTTTTCCACTCGCGCTCAAAAAGACTCGCGATGTCGGTTACATTCGTGCTTCTCACAGTCGCGCTCTCTATGATGGAGTTTCATATCGGTGGCGTCCACGTTGCTTTTTCGTCGCTTCTTGTTTGTATGATGCTCGGAACGGTGTTCTGCAACATCTGTGACTTTTCCGAGGAGCTTATGGACAGAATAGACCGCTGGACTGCCCCGCTTTTCATACTTTTCTTCGTAATAAGCGGTGCTGAGCTTGAGCTTGCGGTATTCAAGGACTACACGGTTGTTATAATAGGACTTGTTTACATAATTTTCCGTTCGCTTGGAAAATATTTTGGAGCGTTTTCGAGTTCAAAGGCTATGAAGTGCGACGAGAACATAGTAAAATACCTCGGCGTTACCCTTCTGCCGCAGGCAGGCGTTGCGCTTGGTATGGCGATCAAGGCAGAGGCGCTCGGTGAGCCCGGTCTGCTTGTAGCAAACATAACTCTTTTCTCCGTACTTATATACGAGCTTGTAGGTCCGTTCCTTACCAAGATAGCGCTTCTCAAGGCAGGCGAGATCAAGCCCGAGGGCAAGGTCAGCGCAAGAGAAGAGCATAAGAAAAGCTTGGAATCTGCAAAGTGAATTTCCTTTGAGGAGAAAGCAATGAAGCTTAATTTAGAACAGATAAGAAGCATAACGCAGGGTGCGATCGACGTAAGAGAAGAAGCAGACGGAATCAGATTTTACCGCTTTAATAAAGAGGAGATGGATTTTTATAAGCCACTCCCGTCCTATGAAAAGGTGTTTGCCACGTCCGGCGTTCAGCTTGAATTTGAAACCGATGCTGTGGCGATGAATTTCTCGGCAGTTATGACTTCCGCGTCCACACGCTCGTTCTTCTCGTTTGACGTATACGTTAACGGAGAATTTATCGGTGAGATGAAAAACTTTCCCGATGACCTTGAGCCGACGGGATATTCTCAGATGGAATTTGAGCTCGGACTTCACGAAAAGCGCTTTGAGCTCGGTGGGGGCACAAAGACCGTGCGAGTGGTGTTCCCGTTCTCGGTGTTCTGCGCGGTAAAGGAGCTTGAGCTTGAGGGGGCTACCTTTGTAAAGCCCGTCAAGCTTCCGAAAATGCTTCTTGCTTACGGCGATTCAATTACTCACGGCTACGATGCACTCCATTTCTCACGTTCGTATATAGCAAAACTCGCACGTCACCTTGATGCTGAGCTTTACAACAAGGGTATCGGCGGCGAGATATACAGATCCGGGCTTGCCGCGATAAAGAATGATATTGAGCCTGACTACATCACGGTTGCTTACGGATCAAACGACTTCAACAAGGCGAAAAAGGCGGAATTTGAGTGCGACTGCGAGGGCTTTCTTGCAAATCTCAAGGCAAATTACCCGAGGGCGCAGATCTTTGCGATAAGCCCCATCTGGAGAAAGGATTGTGAGGTCAGCAAAAACGGCGAATTTGCCGAGTTTTCGGAGATCTCCGACACCATAAAGGCGTGCGCCGAACGTGTTGGCGTTAACTTCATATACGGCTTTGACCTTGTTCCGCACGATCTGGCATACTTCGGAGACCTGAGATGCCATCCGAACGAAACAGGCTTCGAGGTGTATTTCAACGGACTTAAAGCAGAAATAGACAAAATACTTAAATGAACGCAAGGCTTGCCGTAGCGTCAGCACGGCAAGCCTTTTTTTTATGACAATGAAACCTGACATTATTATATTAAGCTCTCAAGTTAGCTACAGAAACAAATTAAAAGAATATCTTACCCTGAACGGACTTGATAACGTGAGCATTGGCGACTCACTTACGTCGGTATGCGTAGACTGCGAGACCTGCACGGGTCGTATCGTTATTGCATCGGGCAAGGATATAAGGTACTCCGATCTTATCTTGGCAACACGCGTCGGTGACGGTATCGGTGTCTGCCCGAGAGCAAGATTTATACTCACGTATGACGGTTGCTCCCCAAGCGGTGACTGCGGACTTGCAGAGTGCGCACGTTGTGTTCGGGCAGGAGACGGCTTTGAAAATATATTAGGGCTCTTGCGTGAGGAATCGGAGTTGTTCTTCGGCACGGTGCAAAAGGTGCGCGGTGCGGAAGCTGCCGTGCGAGATACCCTCGACGGTCTCGGCTTCAACCCCGCACACAAGGGATATGGATATATTCTTTTTGCCGTGCAGATGTCGGGCGTCGAAATGATAACCAAGGACGTCTATCCCGATATTGCCAAGAAAAACAAAACCACCGCAGAGGCAGTGGAAAGAAGCATCAGAAGCGCCGTGTCTGCCGCGTGGTCACACGGAGGATACGGTCGCTTTAACAGGTATATCGGATGGGAAAGAACCAAGTGCCCGACAAACAGCGAGCTTCTTGAGTCGATCTCCGCCAAAATCAAGCTCGGACTTGGTAAAGCTGAAATTTCACAAGGCTATTGACTTTTGATACTCGGAGGTATATAATAAAGCCACCACCAAAAGTGAGATTTTGTGATATTTAGAGGAAGAAAGCCAAGTGATAACCTACAAATTCAGAACAAATACGAACGAGCGCTGGCGTCACGCGGCGGGGGCACGCAACTGCTTCCGTCTTTTTTTCGTGGCGCGCGGAGAGCTTAAAATAAACGTGCGTCAGAAGACCTCGCGTGTAAAAGCGGGACAGGCGATGATTATTGACAGAAACGACAGGGTCAGCGCGGCAAGCTCGGGTGATGACGGCATCGAGCTTTACGAGATAGGCTTTCAGATGGAGAGAAGGATCGCGCTTGATACAAAAAGCGTGCTGACTCCCGAAGCACCGGACGCGGTGTGCGTGATGCTCACACAGCTTTTTGACGGAGCAGAGAGTGTGAGAGTGGTCGAAAACGCGATATTTGATACCGCGCTCAGCCTTGTTATAATGACAGACCCGCTTGAAGCAAAGCAGAGGGAAGTAGTGGACTTTATCGAGCGCTACGTTGAAGCACACGTTGCCGAGGTTATCGAGGTCGATGCCATTGCCGAGGAGATGGGCTACAACAGAAGCCATATCAGCCGCGTCTTTTCCGCCGCTACGGGCAAGAGCATCAAGGCGTATATCAGCGAAAAGAAGGTGGGATACGCCGCGGCACTTCTTGAGTTTTCCGACTTTAACGTAAATACCGTCGCGCAGATGGCAGGCTTTACCGAGCCAAACCACTTCACCAAATTCTTTTCTTATCATACAGGCAAGACCCCTTCGGATTACAGGCGCGCGTTGAGAGGAGTCGGGACGCCCCGGCAGGCATAGCGCGTGCGGGTAGCACCCGCAGGCAAGGCGCGCGGCGGGTAGCACCCGCGGGCAAGGCGCGCGTGAGGATTTGCGGTAATTGGGGTATCGACCCATACCGCCAACATTGGCACAAATTCAGACGGCAGGAGCAAGCCCCTCCCCTACAAGATGTTTCCAAATCTCTTGTAGGGCGGGGGCTTGCTCCCGCCGCTTGCGTACAGTTTGAACGGACATTTGTTCAAACCGATTGTAAACGAACCGCGGTAGACCGTCGTCCCCTACAAAATAAATATCAAATCTTCACCCGTAGGGGCTACTATTGGTCGTCCGCAAAAACGAACGGCGAAATCGTCCTCACCTTAAACAAACGGACTGCCTCGCGCTCTGCGGACAGTCCGTCTTTAATTTTGATATATACACTCAATGCCCTGCATTGTAATATGCGTTACTTGCTCTATATATATCTATTGAAAATCCCGCCTGATCACTTCGCGTAATCAATAACTCTGCTTTCTCTTATGAGATTTACCTTGATCTGTCCGGGATACTGAAGCTCGCTTTCTATCTTAGCGGCGATCTCTCTTGCAGTAAGTATCATCTGCTCGTCGTTCACCTCGTCGGGCTTAACGACTATGCGTATTTCACGTCCTGCCTGAATTGCGTACGATTTTTCAACACCCTTGAAGCTGTTGGTGATCTCCTCGAGCTTCTGGAGTCTCTTGATGTAGTTTTCAAGATCCTCGCGGCGTGCACCGGGACGGGCAGCCGAGATAGCGTCTGCGGCCTGAACGATGATTGCCGTAATGGTTGTCGGCTCAACGTCACCGTGGTGAGCCTCGATAGCGTGGATGATCTCGGCATTCTCCTTGTACTTCTTGGCGATATCAACGCCGAGCTGTACGTGAGAGCCCTCGATCTCCTGTGTGAGTGCCTTGCCGATATCGTGGAGAAGACCTGCGCGTTTAGCCGCCATACTGTCAACTCCGAGCTCGTCTGCGATCATACCCGAGAGCAGAGCGACCTCTATCGAGTGGTTAAGCACGTTCTGTCCGTAGCTTGTACGGTACTTAAGACGTCCGAGGAGTCTTATGAGGTCGGGAGCAAGACCGTGGATACCCGTTTCGTAGGTAGCCTGCTCACCCGCCTGCTTGATGACCGCGTCAACCTCGCGGCGAGCGCGTTCAACTGTTTCCTCAATACGTGCGGGATGGATACGTCCGTCACCGATAAGCTTTTCAAGCGCGATCCTTGCAACCTCGCGGCGAATCGGGTCAAAGCTTGAAAGAGTGATGGCTTCGGGAGTATCGTCTATTATGAGGTCAACGCCCGTCATAGCCTCGATAGCGTGAATATTACGTCCCTCGCGTCCGATTATACGGCCCTTCATTTCGTCGTTGGGGAGAGTTACCGCGGAAACGGTAGCCTCGGAAACAAGGTCTGCGGCACAGCGCTGGATAGAGAGCGCGAGAATGTTCTTTGCCTTCTCGTCGGCCTCGTCCTTGAATTCCTGCTCGTATTCCGCAAGGCGCATAGCCTTTTCGTGAGTAATTTCTTCGTCGAGCTTTGAAATGATCTCTGCCTTAGCCTGTTCAGAGGTAAGACCCGAGATGCGCTCAAGGTTCGAGAGCTCTGCCTTCTTGAGCTGCTCAACCTCGCGAGCCGCGTTTTCGTTGTCCTTGATCTTCTGTGCGAGTACCTCTTCCTTCTGTTCAAGGCTTTCGATCTTGCGCTCAAGCGTTTCCTCGCGCTTGGCAACGCGTGCTTCCTGCTTGGAAAGCTCGCTTCTGCGCTCCTTCATTTCGCGCTCGGATTCGTTTCTTTGTCTGATGATCTCTTCTTTTGCTTCAAGAAGCGCCTCTTTTTTGAGGGTTTCTGCTTCCTTGAAGCCGTCATCGACTATTCTTTTAGCCTGCTCCTCTGCTGAGCCGATCTCTGCTTCAGCAACCTTCTTGCGGTATATTACACCGCCGCCAAAGCCAAGTCCGAGACCGACTATAAGAGCAACAGCCGATATTATTATTGCAATGGGTTCCAAATTTCTACACCTCCTTAAATTTGGTTTTTGGGTTTCAGCAATATTTTATATGTAATTATATATACAAAGAACACAATATTCTCATCATACACTTACACATAGTAATTGTAACTAATTTTTACGCTTTTGTCAATAGCCAAAGTACAAACCGACAGTAAGTTTTTGACAAAAGCTGGCGCGGCAGTCAAAACGGCGCTTATTCGCCGCCCACCTCGACCGTATACATACTGTTAAACGCCTCGTCGGCAAGGACCTTGAAGTCGAGCTTGTTTTCTTCAACAAGCACCTTTTCAAGCTCGGGTCTTGTTCGGGGATGGCGCGGAGTGAAGACCGTGCAGCAGTCCTCGAAGGGAAGAATGGAGGTGTCGAACGTGCCGATTTTACGGGCAATTCTGACTATCTCCTCCTTGTCCATACCTATCGCGGGACGGAATACGGGCATATTAATTGCGTTATCGGTGACCGCAAGCGCGCTCATGGTCTGGCTTGCCACCTGAGCGAGACTTTCGCCTGTGATGACCGCTTTGCAGCCGAATTTATTTGCGACACGCTCTGCAAGGTGCATCATATAGCGGCGCAAAAGCAGAGTGAAGTAGTCTTCGTCGCAGTGGTTTTTGAGCTCCTCCTGAATTCGTGTGAGCGAGATGACGTGGACCTTCATTCTGCCCGTGTAATCGGTGAGTATACGGGCGAGCTCAAGCACCTTTTCACGTGCGCGCTCGCTCGTGTAGGGGAAGCTTTCAAAGTGGAGAGCCTCGATCTCAACGCCGCGCTTTGCCATCATAAAGCCTGCAACGGGACTGTCGATGCCGCCCGAGAGGAGAAGAAGACCTTTGCCGCTTGATCCTGCAGGCATGCCGCCTGCACCCGCGAGCTTGCCTGCGTGAATATAGGCGTAGCGTTCGCGTATCTCTACCATTACTGTGACGTCGGGATTATTTACGTTGACTCTGATACCGCGCACGCTCTCAAGCACCGCGCCGCCGACCTCTGCCGCGATCTGTGGGGATTTAAGCGGAAAAGCCTTGTCGCTTCGCTTTGCGTCAGCCTTGAAGGTCTTAAAGCCAACGAGATACTTCGGCACGTACTCCTTGACGGTTTCGAGGATCACGTCCATATTTTTTTCGCAAACTGCGGCGCGGCAGATGGACGCAATGCCGAATACCTTTTGACACGCGTCAAGCGCGCCGTCGATGTTGCAGAGATCGTCCTCGGGCTCAACGAAAACCGTGCTCTGCGCCTTGATGACGGTGAATTTTCCGTGGGGTCTCAGCTTGTGCTTGATATCGCGGAGCATAGCGGATTCAAAAACGTTTTTGTTGGCGCCCTTGAGGATGAGTTCGCCGTATTTGAGTAGTAATACTTCTTTCATTTGTGAGTTTCCTTTTGGGAGAGTTTTTTGTTTTGGTGGGTTTTGTGATATGATTTTGATTTGACGAAATTGTTTGTTTAACGGGGGTGTTCATTTCGTCACGCGACGAAACGAACCAAAGACGCGCTTAAGGGAGAGGCTCGAGGCCTCCCCTTAAGAATCCCCTCCTCGCCAAAGGGATACTCCCTTTGGA
>JAZSOD010000087.1:0-19117 GCA_045536775.1 Eubacteriales bacterium
CCTATTCGCTTTACAGTGAAGAAATCGCAACCTTTGGCGAAAGCGATTACGACCAGAAGGATTCCGCAGGATTTATCAACCTCTACGGTCTGCCGATAAAGGTTCAGGCAATAGTAGACGGCAAAAAGTAATATTTGACACTTAAAACTTGTGCTGTCGAAAGGGGACACAAGTTTCCCCATTTTTGAAAGGATATTAGTTATGGCAAAGCTTTGGGCGGGACGCTCTGACGGCGTGACCGAGAAGATAGCGGACGATTTTAACTCGTCGATACATTTTGACTCAAGAATGTACCGTCAGGATATAAAGGGAAGTATGGCTCACGCGATGATGCTTGCAGCTTGCGGAATCATCGAAAAGAGCGAGTCTGACGCTCTTATAGACGGACTTCAGGGCATACTTGACGATATTGATGCAGGAAAGCTTGAGTTTGACCTCACCTGCGAGGATATACATATGTTCGTTGAGCAGGTGCTTACCGAAAGAATAGGTGACGTCGGTAAGAAGCTTCATACCGCAAGAAGCAGAAACGATCAGGTCGCGCTCGACCTCAGAATGTATCTGAGGGAGGAAATAGACACAGTTGTTGAGCTTGTTAAGAATATAACCGCAACACTCACCGAAAAGGCAGAGGAGTATAAGGCTACGATAATGCCTGGATATACTCATCTTCAGAGAGCACAGCCCATTACCTTTGGTCATCATCTGATGGCGTACGCTATGATGTTCTTGCGTGACCTCGGCAGACTTGAGGATTGCAGAAAGAGACTAAACGTGTCGCCGATCGGCTCTTGTGCGCTTGCTGGAACGACATATCACACCGACAGACATTTTGAAGCCGCAGAGCTTGGCTTTGACGGCATCTGCCAAAACAGTATCGACGGTGTTTCCGACAGAGATTTCGGAGCAGAGCTTCTCGGTGCTTATTCCATACTTATGATGCACCTTTCTCGCTTCTCGGAGGAGATAATACTCTGGTCAAGCTGGGAGTTCAAGTTTATTGAGCTGTCGGACGCGTACACTACGGGCTCGTCCATAATGCCGCAGAAGAAGAATCCCGATATGGCAGAGCTTGTGCGCGGTAAAACCGGCAGAGTTTACGGTGACCTTATGGCGCTTCTCACAACTCTCAAGGGAATTCCGCTTGCATATAACAAGGATATGCAGGAGGATAAGGAGAGTATATTCGACGCGTGTGACACGGTAACTATGTGCCTCAAGGTGTTCGACGGAATGCTTGCAACAATGAAAGCTATTCCCGAGAATATGAAAAAAGCCGCTCAGAAGGGCTTTATCAATGCCACAGACCTCGCTGACTACCTTGTAAAGAAGGGGATGCCCTTCAGAAGTGCTTATAAGATATCGGGACAGTTGGTGTCGAAATGTATTGCGGACGGCGAAGTTCTTGAAACTCTGCCTCTTGACGTATATAAGAGCTACAGTGAGCTTTTTGAAAACGATCTTTACACAGAGATTGCCCTTGATACCTGCGTTGCAAAGCGTATAAGCGAAGGCGGAACGTCTGTTGAGTCGGTTGAAGCTCAGATAAAGTTTGTCAAGGAAAGTCTTGGCAAATAACAACGCCGACAGAAAGGAAAGATGCAATGATATCACTTAAAAACAAAAGCTTTTTGAAGCTTCTCGATTTTTCAAGCGATGAGATTTCGGGACTTATAGATTTTGCCGCAGAGCTCAAGGCTCAGAAAAAGGCGGGAATTCCTCACAGACTTTGTGAGGGAAAGAGCATCGCTCTCGTGTTTGAGAAGACCAGCACGAGAACCCGCTGTGCCTTTGAGGTAGCAGCGGCAGACCTCGGTATGCACCCCGTTTATCTTGACCCCACGGGCTCGCAGATAGGTAAGAAGGAAAGCATAGCCGATACGGCAAGAGTGCTTGGCAGAATGTTTGTCGGTATCGAGTACCGCGGCTTCGGTCAGGAGATTGTCGAGGAGCTTGCACACTACGCGGGAGTGCCTGTGTGGAACGGACTCACAAACGAATTTCATCCAACCCAGATACTTGCCGACTTTCTCACTATAAAGGAGCATTTCGGAAAGCTTAGCGGTATAAAGCTCGTTTATATGGGCGACGCAAGATACAATATGGGCAACTCGCTTATGGTAGGCTGCGCGAAAATGGGCATGCACTTTGTTGCCTGTGCACCTAAGAAGTACTTCCCGAATTCCGAGCTTGTCGCAGAGTGCGAGAAGATAGCGAAGGAAACGGGAGCAGTACTTGAGTTTATCGAAGACCCGATGACTGCAACTACAAACGCCGACGTAATTTATACGGACGTTTGGGTGTCGATGGGTGAGCCCGAAGAGGTATGGAAGGAGAGAATCGAAGAGCTCTCGCCGTATCAGGTAAACAAAAAGCTTATGGAAAACGCAGGAGATAAGTGTCGCTTTATGCATTGTCTGCCCGCATTCCACGATCTTAAAACCAAAACAGGTATGGAGATATACAAGAAGTTCGGTATAGACTGTATGGAAGTCACCGACGAGGTTTTCGAGAGCGAACAGTCGATAGTTTTCGACGAAGCCGAAAACCGTATGCATACCATAAAGGCAGTAATGGCGGCAACGCTGTAAAAAAGAAGCACGGGTACCCGTGCTTCTTTTTTGATGAGACGCGAAAATATAAAAAATTACTGCATTTTTTTGCCAAAAGGTCTTGACAAAGCTATGAAAACATAGTAATATATTAGAGGTGGTTAGCAAAGGCTAACTTATATTGTGGCTATATGGTTAGCATCCGCTAACCGCACGCAAAAGCAGGAGCGAATTATGAATTTAAGGGAAGCACGAGAGGGAATAGAATATATTATCAAAAGCATAGAAACCGATGACGATGAGCTTGATGCGTTCCTTTTTTCGCTTGGATGCTATAGCGGAGAGCCAATCACGGTTATCTCGCATCTCAAGGGCGGGTGCGTGGTTTCTATAAAGGACGGAAGATACAATATTGACAATCAGCTGGCAGAAGCCGTAATTGTATAAATTTTTGTTTATTAAGGCGGTCTGCCTTTTCTCTCGAACATGAGTTAGCATATGCTAACTGCAAAACGCACTAATCGGAAAGACTGTCAAATTATATATTTCATAAGGAGATCAAAAATGAGAATTGCTTTGGCGGGAAATCCAAACAGCGGCAAAACGACAATGTTCAACGCACTGACGGGACGCAACGAAAAGGTCGGAAACTGGGCAGGTGTTACTGTTGAAAAGAAAGAGCATGCCATAAAACGCAAGCTCAGTGGCGGGAAAGAGCTGATAGCTGTCGACCTTCCGGGTGCATATTCTATGTCACCGTTCACGTCGGAGGAGAGCATTACGAGCTCTTATGTAAGAAACGAAAAACCCGACGTTATCATCAATATCGTTGATGCGACGAATTTGAGCCGCAGTCTCTTTTTCACCACTCAGCTTTTGGAGCTTGGTGTTCCGGTAGTGGTTGCGCTGAATAAGATGGATATAAACGAGAAAAAAGAGACGGATATAGATGTAAAGCTTTTGTCCGAAAAGCTTGGATGCCCTGTTGTAGAGACGGTTTCAACTTCCTCCAGAGGACTCAGGGAGCTTGTTGAGGCAGCGGTTTTGCAAAGTGGCAAGGGACAGAGAGCACCCTATAGCGACGGAGTCGCCGAGCTTTCAAGCAAGAAGGATGCCGAAGAAGCCGACAGACGTCGCTTTGCGTTTGTTAACGGCATTGTGTCTTCTGTTGAAACGAGGAAGGTTTTCACAAAGAATAGAAACTTTCAGGATAAAATAGACACGCTGATCACTAACAAATGGCTCGGAATACCGATATTTGCAGTGGTAATGTTTCTTGTTTTCCAAATCTCGCAGGTATGGGTAGGTCCGTTTATAGCAGACACGTTTGTTGCATGGCTTGAAAGCTTCCAGGGATGGATCGGCGGTTTTTTCGAAAACGCAAGTCCGTTTATATACGCACTGCTTATTGACGGGGTAATCGGCGGTGTTATTGCTGTAATTGGATTCTTGCCTCTTGTTATGGTAATGTATTTCCTTATTGCCCTTCTCGAGGACTGTGGATATATGGCACGTGTTTCGGTAGTGCTTGATCCCATATTCAAAAAGGTCGGACTTTCGGGTAAATCGGTAATACCGTTTGTAATTACCATAGGCTGTGCAGTACCCGGTGTTATGGCATCAAGAACTATACGCAATGAGCGCGAACGCCGTGCGACTGCGATGCTCGCACCGTTTATGCCTTGTGGTGCAAAGATTCCCGTAATATCGCTTTTTGCGGGCGCTTTCTTTGAAAACGCAGGCTGGGTAAGCACTCTTATGTATTTTGCAGGTATAGTTCTCATATTCCTCGGGGCGCTTCTTGTTAACAGAATAACCGGAAACAGAAGAAAAAAATCTTTCTTTATCATCGAGCTTCCCGAATATAAGATTCCGAGTCTGTGGAGAGCGTTCAAGTCAATGTGCGGACGTGGCTGGGCATACATAGTAAAAGCGGCTACTGTTATACTCTTGTGTAATACGGCAGTGCAGATAATGCAGACCTTTAACTGGAAGCTTCAGGTTGTTGAGGAGGGAATGGAGAGCACGTCGATACTTGCAACGATTGCCCATCCTTTTGCATACCTGCTTATCCCCGTTATCGGATACTTCAGCTGGCAGCTTGCCGCAGCGGCGGTTACCGGCTTTATCGCTAAGGAAAACGTTGTCGGAACACTTGCTGTATGCTTCGGAATATCGAACCTCATAAATACAGAGGAGCTTGTAATGATCGAAGGAGCAGGCTCGGAGGTAGCGCTTGCCTTTGGCGGCGGAGCAATTGCTATGCCGGCAGCTGCAGCGCTTGCATACCTTGTTTTCAATCTGTTTACACCTCCTTGCTTCGCGGCGATCGGGGCAATGAACAGTGAGATGAAGAGCGCAAAGTGGCTTTGGGGCGGAATCGGTCTTCAGCTCAGCGTCGGATTTACGGCAGGATATCTTGTATATCAGACCGGTACTCTGATTACAACGGGTAAACTCGGAAACGGCGCAGTACCCGGGCTTTTGGCGGTCATTGGTATAGTCGGAATAATTTCTGCGCTTTGCATAAAAACCGATAAATCGGTAAAGCGCGAGGCGGCACTGAAAGCAGAAAAGAAACTCAAAACTCTGAATAAATAATCCACAGGAGAATTTATGGAAACTTATATTGCAGCGGTAGTAATCGCAGTGATCGTTACCCTTGCAGCTCTGTACGTATATAAGGCAAAGAAAAAAGGCACTAAATGTATCGGGTGCCCAAACTGCTCTGTATGTAAACAAAACGGATGCAACGGTTGCGGTGACGGAAAAGAACAATAAGAAAAAATCGGTTATGCGTTTGCATAACCGATTTTTAAATAATCTTTATTCGCCTATAAGCAACTTTCCGAGCGCGGAATCCTTGCCGATTATGACAGTCTTTTCGCCGTCAGCGAGTGAGCTCTTGAGCGCGTCAAGACCTGCCATAAATTCGTAGAAGTCCTTCTTGTCATCAGTGTTGTAAGCTTCGGCGAGCATTCTCATATATTCGCTTTCGCCCTCTGCCTCGAGTCTTGCGGCCTCGGCTTCAGCGTTGGATACAATAATGTTTACCTGCTTGTCAACGTTGTTTCGGATAATTGAGGCTTCGTATTCACCGTCTGCGATATATTTTTCAGCAATCTGATTACGGTCGGATATCATACGCGAGTACACAGCCTGAGCGTTGTCCTCGGGAAGATCGAAGCGCTTGATCTTGATGTCGATAACATTGATACCGTAGGTAGTGGTAATATCTGCAACCTCGGTCTTTATTATTGCATAAATATCGTTACGCTCTGCCGCGTCATCTTCGTTGATGATATCGTTTTGCTCAAGCTTACCCATAAGGTTCTTGAGAGAAGTGTAAGTGAAGTTGTTAAGTCTTGCCTTGGCTTCCTCGATGGTGCCGAGAGTCTGATAGAACGTTACGGGGTCATTGATCTCCCAGAGTATATAACAGTCGACCGTCATATTCTTCTTGTCTGCGGTAAGCACCTCTGACGGGGGAATATCGTAGAGAAGAGTGGTTTTCGGGAAGGTCACCTTTGTGTCGATAAAGGGCAACTTGAAGTGAAGACCGGGCTCGTCGATGGTGTCAACGATTTTAGAAAAACGGAACACGCACGCGTATTCGTTTTCTGCAACTGTGAAAAGGCTTCCGCCAACCACGATGATTGCAATGATCGCAGCAGCTATAATTATAACCGAGAGGGATGTAAAAAACTTTTTCATTAAAATCACTCCTTTCAGTTAGCTGCGTTAAAGCTGTCGAGAGGTAAAAGTGTCTGTGTTGAGCCGTCACCTGCATCGATGTAAAGCTTTACGCCGGGAAGGGTTTCGTTTATCATTTCGTAGTACATTCTTGTTCTTGTGATGCCGGGATTCTTTGCATACTCCTCGTACATCGCGTTGAACTTAGCAACAAGCTTTGTAGCCTCGTTGATTCTGTTCTGCTTTAAGTATTCGGCATTCTGGATAAGCTTATCAGCCGCCGCCTGAGCTTTGGGAAGCTCGGAGTTTTCGTAAGCCTTAGCCTGGTTTATCGCGGTCTCGGCGCCCTGCTTTGCGGTTTCGACTGCCTTGAACGCTTCAATGACCGAGGTTGTGGGGGGCTCACTGTCCTGAATCTTAACGTCCGTCAGAATAAGACCGATGTCGTATTCCTCAAGCACCTTGGTTACAAGCTCCTTGATCTGACTTTGGATCTGGGTCTTACCGTCTGTCAGAACGCTGTCAACCGTTGACGAGCCGACCACGTTTCTGATCTGGCTCTGTACGAGATTCTTGAGCACCAATTCGGGCTGCTGTGATGAGAATAGGTATTTAACGGGGTCTGAGACCTTATACTCAACGAAAAAGTCGATGTTTACGATGTTGTAGTCGCCCGTGATCATACGGCTTTCGTTTTCAATCGTCTGATAGTCGTTACTGTTCGGGTTTGTGCGGTATCCGAGCTCAATCTTCTGATAAACGTTGACGTTAACCTTCTTGACGCTCTGAATACCGAAGGGAAGCTTGAAGTGCATACCTGCGTCGGCAGTTCCCGTAACCTTTCCGAAGGTGAGGATGACGCCCTGCTGCTTTTCGTCTATGGTGTACCAACAAGACGTAAGGAGCGAGAGTATAGCCACGACCACGGCAATAATCATGAGCGTTGTAATGATTTTCTTTGGGTTTACCAAGCGTGGAGCCTTGGGCTTGCCCATGTTTTGAAAGTTCATAAAATTTCCTTTCCGCCGATAATTCGGCATAAGAGTACTCAGATATATTACCATATTTTTGTGAACAGAGTTTTAAGGATTTTTTTGCGGGTGGTAAAAATATCTTCTTCGGCATATTTTTAGTTATATGTAAAAAATTTACTTTATCTACACAAAATGCCGCTTGCAATAAACGTCGTATTTTGTTATACTGAAATAAATTATTTGAGCAGGGAAGGCGTGCGAAATGAAGATAACTCTCGATACCTTATTTGATACCGAAAGAAAATCTGTGCGTGTTGCGTATATCGCTTTTTCCGCACTCTGCCTTGCCGTAAGTATTCTTTGTGTAGTTTTGATTATGAACGGTAGATCCGACAAGGTGCTTGACCCCTCTGACACCACGCCCGAGAATCACGGAATTATGAGCTCCGACGCTGTCCACGAGCTAACGGAGCACATATTAAACCCCGACAGCGAGGTGCGAGGTGTGTGGATCGCAACTGTCAATAACATAAACTTCCCAAGCAAGAAGGGGCTTGATGCCCTCGCGCTCAAGCGCGAGCTTGACGATATATTGTCTACCTGTAAGAAAAACGGGATCAATGCCGTGTATTTTCAGGTAAGGCCCTGCGGAGACGCGCTTTATAAGTCAGAACTTTTCCCCACCTCCGAATACCTTACCGGAAAGCAGGGGACTGCACTTGCGGGTGGATTTGACCCGCTCGAATACCTCGTTAGAACGGCACACGAAAACAATATTAAGGTACACGCGTGGGTAAATCCTCTGCGCGTAAGCTACGGCACGAAGGCTAAGCCATCGCACAGCACCGACGCGCTTGCAAAATCTAATCCTGCTCGTGTCAACCCCAACTATACCGTAGCCTATGGTGACGGTAAGCTTTATTATAACGCAGGAATCCCCGCGGTGCGTGAGCTTGTTGCCGACGGAGTAGCCGAGATAGTGCGCGGATATGATGTTGACGGAGTGGTGTTCGACGATTATTTCTACCCATACGCTTCATATACGAACGGCGTTCTCGATGAGTTTGACGATTCAGCTGCATACGCAGAGCACGGTGAAGGTAAGCCGCTTGACGAGTGGCGCCGTGAGAACATAAACACTCTTATAAAGCTTTGTTATGACACGGTCAAGGGAATAGACTCAGAGTGTCTCTTCGGTGTTTCCCCCTTCGGCATCTGGCAGAATGACGACGGTAAAAACGGCGGCAGCGACACCGACGGAACAAGCGCGTACGAGGAGCTATACTGCGATGCGGCGGCGTGGATAGAGGGCGGCTATATTGACTATATCGCGCCTCAGCTATACTGGCGCTTTGACAATAAGTCAGCAAGATTTGATACCCTTGTAAGATGGTGGAACACTCTGTGCGACTCCACGGGAGTGGACCTCTATATTTCACACGGAGTCTACCGATACGCAGAGGGCTGGGATGAGCCCGAAAACGAGATACTGAAGCAGATAGAATTTGCGAGAAGTGAGCTTTCGTACCGCGGAAGCCTGCTTTACGGCTATGACGTTATAAAACGAAACGTCAGTGGCATCGAAAACGAGCTTGCAATGGCGTTTGACCGCGAGATAATATATACGGATACCGTTTCGACGGGCTCGGGAGTGTCCGTAACGAGTCCAGAGAAGGGAATAGCACTATCTTCTCTAACACAGACCTATATACTCGGCGTGTCTGATCCGGCATATCCTCTTTACATTGACGGCAAAAAGGTCGGCAGGACAAAAAGCGGATATTTCTCGGTTATGGCAAAGCTTTCAAAGGGCGAAAACAGATTTGAGTTTACGCAAAACGGAGAAAAATATGATTTTTCCGTATATAACGGGGTAAGACCTTCCACGGGCTCTACGGGCGGAGCACCCTCGCACAAGCTAATGGAAAAGCTTGAAATAATTCCCGTTTCCTCGGTAAAGGATTACTTTATTCAAGAGAAGGAAACGGTGTCTCTCAGAGTCAAAGCGCCCGCGGGTGCGACCGTATACGCAGAGCTTGCCGACAACTCGGTAAAGCTTATTTCCGAGGGCACGGCGCCGAGTACGCATAAGCTTTACGAGGAGTATTACAGCGGAAAGCTGACTATGCCAAAGGTAGACGAGGGAGAGATACTTGACCTCGGTAAAATCACCGTAAAGGCAACCTTGAAAAAAGAGAGCGTGACGCTTGAACTCGGACGTGTTCGTGTCGGAGGAGATGGCGCGGTCATTCCCGTTGAGGTCAACGCAGAGCGTACAGGGCTCAAGGTCTCACCCGACAGCTATTACTACGATGATTTCACTACTCAGGCACAGGGTATGTGCGACAATGCCCTGAGCCTTGAAAACGGTTACTACCGACTCCGCGTGGGTGGATTTGTCAGTGAGTCTGACGTAACCGAGCTTAGCGATGACGTGCCGATAGCAAAGGTTTCGGGTGCTGAGGTCAGAAATGACGGCGACTTCACGCGCATTTACATAAAAACCGACGTAAATATTCCTATGAACGGCAGGGTGGAGAACGGCGCATTCATATTAAATCTTTACAATGTAGATACATCTACCGCAATAGCGCCGACGCTTTCCGATAATCCCCTTTTTGAGTCTGCGGAATATCAGAACAGTACAAAGGAAAACTGCTTCAGATATCACCTTAAGCTCAAGCACGAGGACAACTTCTACGGATTTGAGTTTTCGTATTCGGACGGATATGCGATAGTGAGTGTGAGAAACCCCTCAAAGCTTGCAGACGGTGATAAGCCGCTAAATGACCGTGTTATTGTGCTTGATGCAGGTCACGGAGGATATGACGGCGGCGCTTTGGGTGCATCTGCCGAGCATAGCGAGGCGGCACTCAATCTGAGTATAGTGCTTGAAGCAAAACAGAAGCTCGAGGTGCTTGGTGCAAACGTGATCCTCACGCGCGGTGACGATACCTACGTTGCCTTGACCGACAGAATAGCCGCCGTTGAGAAGCTTTCTCCCGACCTTTGCGTTTCGGTGCATCAGAACTCAATGGAATATAATGTGGATGTTACCAAGGTACACGGTACGCTCGCACTGTACTGGGAGTATGCAGGACGATCACTCGCAAAAGCTATGACGGAGTCGGTATCAATCGGACTCAGCAGGCAGAATCGCGGCGCATCCACACAAAAGCTTGCGATGGTAAGATGTGAGCGCTATCCGTCGACTCTTGTCGAGGTTGGATTTATTACAAACGTCGAGGAGCTTGAACGCATATCCTCGCCCGACGGTATCAGTCGCGCGGCACAGTCAATAGTTAACGGCATACTCGATTATTATGCCATGCAGGAAGAAATGCTTTTAATTTGAAAAAGAGCGGTTCAGACGAACCGCTCTTTTTGTATTACACGTCAAATACACTTGTGGAGGACGGAGGTATTCCAAACATTTTTTTGTACTGCTTGTAAAATCCCGAATAGTCGTTAAAGCCGCACTCAATTGCCACCGTTGTGGCGGACTCGCCGTTTGCTATACTTCTGTGGGCGAGTACTAGCCGCTTTTCTATTATATAACGGTGAAGGGATATGTTCATCTCTCTCTTAAACCGATGCGTAAGGCTCGACTGGGATATATTCATTTTTCTTGCTATATCTGCAACTGAAAGCTCAGTGCACAGGTTTTGATTTATATATTCTATAACCTTTGGGGATATCGAACGTGTCCTTGTGCTCTTGCTTGGTCTGCTTTCTGATATTTCTGAAAGTATGAGTGTCAGCACAGCGCGTACAATGCTTGCTTTGGTCTCGTTTGCTTCATCACTTTCTGCCGTTCGAATGACCTTTTGAAGAAGATAGCTTAAATTATCGTTTGTGTTACCCACGAAAGTGTGGCGCATACATAAAAAAGCAAAAGCTTCAACCCATTGCAGGTTGAAGCTTTTGTTGTAATATATCACAAAACAAATTGTGTTATTTATTTAACAATGGTTGAAAATGACTAGATGTTGTGATATAATATTAAATACAATACAAAGCATGTTGTAAGAGAGGGAATTAAAGTGAAAATTTGCGTATGTATCAAGCAGGTACCCGACTCAAATAAGGTCGAGGTAGATCCTGTAAACGGCACTATCAAGCGTGATAGTGCAGACTCTAAAATGAACCCATACGACCTTTACGCTCTTGAAACCGCGTTCAGACTCAAGGAGGAGTGCGGAGCAGAGGTGACGGTCATAACCATGGGTCCTCCCAAGGCAACCGATATAATCAAAGAGGCGTATTCAATGGGCGCGGATAAGGGTTATCTTCTCACTGACCGCCGCTTTGCAGGCGCCGACGTGCTTGCAACCGCGAAAACTCTTTCGCAGGGAATAGCGAGTGCCGATGATTTTGATATCATAATCTGTGGTAAGCAGACGACAGACGGTGACACCGCGCAGGTAGGCCCCGAAATAAGCGAATATATGTCGATACCCTGCATTGCGGGTGTTTCCGAGATACAGAAGATAGGTGACAAATCGCTAACGGTCAGAATGGATATGGGCACAAGCTTTGAGATAGCCGAAATAAGCTTCCCCTGCCTTATATGTGTTGAAAAGGATATTTTTGAGCCGCGTTTGCCCTCGTACGTTCGCAAAAAGGAAACGACTGACAGAGATATCACCTTTATTACTCTTGATTCCTTTGACGATAAAAACGAAAAGACCTACGGACTCTCGGGCTCACCTACACAGGTTAGAAGGATCTTTCCGCCCGAGGATAACAGCGAGAGAGTAATGTGGGAGGGCAGCTCGGGCGAGCTTTCCGAAACACTTTACAGTAAGCTTGCCGAGCTTAAGTTTGTTGGAGGTGCGAAGTAATATGGGAAGACTTGTTGTACATAACGAAAAGGTAAAGGACGCCGAAGCGTTCGTAAAGGTGTGTCCCTTCGGCGCAATAGAAGCGGCAGATAACAAGCTTTCTATAAACGCGGCTTGTAAAATGTGTAAGCTTTGCGTAAAAAAGAGCGCAAACGGTGAGATCGAATACGTCGAGGACGAGGTGAAGTCTGTTGACAAATCTCTCTGGAGTGGCGTGTGCGTATACGTTGAGCACGTTGAAGGCGAGATACACCCCGTGACCTATGAGCTTATCGGAAAGGCAAGAGAGCTTGCCGACAAGATCGGTCATAAGGTGTACTGCCTTATGATAGGAAGCGGTATAAAGGACAGCGCAAACGAGCTTCTGTACTATCCTGCAGACGAGGTGTTCGTATACGACAGAGAGGAGCTTGAAAACTTCAGAATAGAGCCTTATACGGCGGTGTTCGAGGATTTTATAAACAATATTAAGCCGACGGCTATACTTGTCGGGGCAACTACGGTTGGACGTCAGCTTGCACCTCGAGTTGCGGCTCGCTTCCGTACGGGTCTTACCGCAGACTGCACCATACTCGATATGGAGGAAAATACCGACCTCGTTCAGATCCGTCCCGCGTTCGGCGGTAATATAATGGCGCAGATATGCACTCCCAATAACCGTCCTCAGCTCGCAACCGTAAGATACAAGGTTATGGACTCGGCAAAGCGACTCGACAAGCCCTTCGGAAAGCTTACGCTTTGCAATATCAGTGCCGACAAGCTCGGCTCCGGCACAAAGATAATTTCGGTCGAAAAGAAGCCGAAGGTTGAGAGCATTGAGTCAGCAGAAATCATAGTAGTTGCAGGACGCGGTGCGTCGAGTGCCGGCGGTATTGAGCTCGTAAAGAAGCTCGCGGATGCGCTCGGCGGTACGTACGCCTGCACAAGACCCCTCGTTGAAAGTGGAGTAATGCCCGCAAACAGACAGATAGGACTCAGCGGAAGAACGGTACGCCCCAAGCTTATAATCACCTGCGGTGTATCGGGCGCAGTACAGTTCACTGCGGGAATGAAGGGCGCTGACACTATTGTAGCAATAAACACGGATAAAAACGCGTCAATATTCAACGTGGCTCACTACGGGCTTGTTGGTGACGTGAATGAAATAATCCCCACACTTATAGAAAAGATCGAAAACGGAGGTACAATGTAATGGCGGCAATAAGACAGGCTAAAATTGACGACTTCAACAATATACTTTCGCTTATCGGTGACTCGGACAGAGTGCTGTTTGGCGCGTCGATCGGCTCTGACTACGGACGAGACGAGCTTTCGGCAGTAAGCGTAATGCCCGACGTCGTAGTAAAGGCAAAGAGCGCCGAGGAAGTGTCAAAGATTATGCGCTACGCGAATGAGAACGGCATCTGCGTTACACCCCGCGGAGCGGGAACGGGACTTGTCGGTGCAGCAGTCCCCACACACAACGGTATTGTTATCGATCTTTCGGGAATGAATAAGATACTCGAGCTTGACGAAGAAAACCTCACGGTAACTGTTGAGCCGGGTGTGCTTCTTATGGAGCTCGCGGCGTTTACCGAGGAGCACGGCTTCTTCTATCCCCCCGACCCGGGTGAAAAGACGGCGACTATCGGAGGAAATATCAGCACAAACGCAGGCGGTATGCGTGCGGTAAAGTACGGCGTAACGAGAGATTACGTCAGAGCGCTCGAGGTGGTGTTGCCAAGCGGTGAAATTATGAATCTCGGCGGCAAAATAGTTAAAAACAGCTCGGGATACTCGATAAAGGATCTTATCGTAGGCTCGGAGGGTACGCTCGGAATTGTAACGAAAGCAACAATGAAGCTTTTGCCGCTTCCCAAAAAGAACGTAAGCCTTCTCGTGCCATTCAAGTCGCTTAAAGCGGCAATCGACGCCGTTCCCGAGATAATCAAGTCAAAGGCAATACCTACGGCAATTGAGTTTATGCAAAGGCAGGTAATTCTCGACGCGGAAAGCTATCTTGGCTGTAAATTTCCCGACAGAACCTATGACGCATATCTGCTTCTCAAATTTGACGGTAACTCTAAAGAAGAAATAGAGAAGGACTACCAAAACGTCGCAGAGCTTTGCCTGACACTTGGCGCACCCGACGTGTTCATACTTGATACCGAGGAGAGAAACGACGCTGTATGGAAGGCAAGAGGCGCGTTCCTCGAGGCTATTAAGAACTCTACTACCGAAATGGACGAGGTAGACGTTGTAGTACCGAGAAGCCTTATCAATGATATGGTTGAGTACGTTGCCACCCTTGAGACCGAGATCGGCATCAGGATCAAGTACTTTGGACACGCCGGCGACGGTAACCTTCATATTTACGTTCTTAAGGACGATCTTTCCGAGGACGAATGGCAGAGTAAGCTCAAGCTTGCAATGGATAAAATGTATGCAAAGGCAAAGGAGCTTAAGGGCGCGGTTTCGGGTGAGCACGGTATCGGCCACGCGAAGCAGGAGTACCTTGAGGACTTTGCAGGCGAGGGAATGCTCGCGCTTATGCAGGGCATAAAGACAGCCTTCGACCCGAACGGCATCTTAAACCCCGGAAAAGTAATCTTCGGAAGAAAAGCATAAATAAAAAAGAGACGGTAATTGACCGTCTCTTTTTTGCTATTGATACCTTTTCTTCAGCGCCGCAAGTATCTTAACGTGATGGTCCTCATCTTCAACAGTACGCTTTAGAACTCGCACAGCAGATGCATCGTTTGTCTGAGATAGAACGAGTCTGGTGTTGCTTGCGGATAATTGCTCGGCGGCGTATAGCCTATCAAGAGCGTTGTTCAAGCCCGTGCTGACAGGACCGCGTCCCTCTTTTCTGAGATAGGGAAGCAGCACCTTGTAGCCGGGGTGTATTCCCGACAAAAGCAAAAGCTTTGCGTATAGCTTGAAATGCTTCATCTCGGCAATTGAAATGCACTCGAAAATATCGGCAAGCTCTGGGTTCGAGTCTGAAAATAGCAAATTATAATATATGTAATCGTGAATACCGACAAGCTTTTCGGCGTAAAGCCTCAGTATCATTTGTGTGTCATAACGGTTAAGGCTTGATTCGGAAATTTTGGGGTACGGGATATTCAGCATACAGCTTAAACTGTTATCGGACATAAAAATCTCCTTTATGCAAAATTTTATCTGATAACAGTATATTCAAATCACGAGGATAGGTTACAAAACAAAAAGCGAAAGCATTTGCTTTCGCTTTTTAATAAACGTAATTGTGAGCGATGTTGTCTTTCATGGTAACACCTGCGTAGAAGGTGGTCGCATCTGCAACTATCTTATCATAATCGTCAGCGTTGCCGACAAACTTGAGCACGGGAGAATTGTTCATCTCAAAGCCGCTTTCACGCCATGTTGCGCAGAAGTATACGTAATCGTCGGGCAGAACCGAAGCTCCGTCATCGAACACTTCGCTTACTGCATCAAGTGCAGCTGCGGAGGGAGTAGTGCTTGAAACGTCGGGGGAGGTAGCAAATTGATAGAGAAGTGCTCCGTCCTTATACATCTTGTGATGAATTATCTCTGCGGGAGTCGAAGGGAAATAGGGATTGCCCATACGGTTTCTTATGATTTGTGCAACAGCGAGCATTTCGTAGTACTTAAGGTCGGGATTTTCAAATTGATAGATCTTTGAATACTTGCCGATAACCTCAAGCTGAACGGTTGCCGCTATCATATTTTTTTCCGCTTCCGTGATCTCTACGGGGTTACTGTAATTAACCGCAATGTTGAAGGTCGTGCTGTAAGGTACGTCTCCGAGAGCTTCCTCGGGAGACATAACGTCTGATTGATACGATCCCGAATGACTTGTCCTTGCAAGAGCGTGAACGTCGCTTAAGCTGTCTGCCGCTTTTATGTCGGGAGCTTGAGACCTTGTAAGCAGGATACCTGCGGCAAGCTCGGTCGATCTTGTGACACTTGCCATATTGCTGCCGTAGAATTCAAACGAGGTAATGAAGGGAACTGTGAGCAAGACTGCGAGTACTGCCAGTGCGATATAGAATGAACGCTTTATGGCTGTCATAGTTTTTCCTTTCTTCTCATTTTTGAGCCTCAGAATAGTGAATTCTGTGTGAAATAATCTTTATTTATCTTGACTTTAATAGTTGTATGGGATATAATTATACTCAAACCGACGAGGTCGGATTATGCGCCTTGTTGTGTACAAACAAATGGGATAACTCCCGGGAAAGGACCTTTCAAATGAAAAGTTTAAATCTTAAAAAAATGTTTGCTCTTATACTTGCGGTAGTATGTGTCGCATCTCTTGTCGCTTGCGGTAAGACCGAGCAGAATGAACCGGTTGAAATCAAAAATGAGGATATCGTTTTGAAATTCGGTGACAATGCTGTTAATTATGGGGAATACAGATACTTTTACTTTAATACAAAGTATAGTATGGATGGCGGAGATGAAACTTATTGGACTACTAATCCCGATGCTGAAGCAAAGCTCAAGGAAGATGCTCTCTATTCTAACTCTCAGTTCTACGCAATTGAAGCAGCAGCTGCTGAAAATGGTGTAGTTCTTTCCGAAGAAGGAAAGGCTGAAGCTAAGAGTGTCATTGATAGTTATAGCGAAGCATGCGGTGAAGCGTTTGCAAGTGTTATGGAACAGAATTACTTGACACTTGAGCTATTCGAAAGAATGACCAGCCTCGGTGTCCTTGAATCAGAGCTTTATCAGTACGTTATTGAGAATGACGTGCTTGGCAAAGAAAGCGAGACTAAAGCGACTCTGAATTCTGACGACTACATTCGTGTTATGCACATCCTCTATGCTGACGAGGCGACTGCACAGGGTATTCTCGAACAAGCAAAGAATGCGACTGACGATGAGTTCTATGCACTTGCTCAGGATGCTGAAGACGGTGGAATGATTGGCAATACTCAGGGATACTGCTTCACATACGGTATGATGGTTGAGCCTTTCGAAAAGGCAAGCTTTGAGCTTGAGGTTGGCGAAACAAGTGACCTCGTCAAGTCTGATTACGGTTATCACATAATCCGCAGACTCGAAAAGAGTGAGGATTACATCAACGAAAACTATGTAGCTCTTGCAGCTGACCTTCTTGTAAATGATTATTACGAGTATGTAGATAGCTTTGCAACGAAGCTTATAGAATCTGCAGAGTTTACTGAACTTTATGATAAGATTACAGTAGAGACTGCGAAGTAATTAGCGAAAGAATCAACGGGAGAGCGAAAGCTCTCCTTTTGTTTTACCCTTTTAGAGCGTTTATAACGTCTGCGTACGCAAGCTTGAAAAGCTCCTCTACGCGATTTTGCTTTCCGGAAAGGTAAAGATAGCCAAACAGAGCTTCAAAGCCTGTAGCGCGCCTGTATTCGACAGGAGAAGCGCTTTTGGGAGTTTTGGCGGTGTGGGTGTTCCTGCCTCGCTTGTAATATGCAAGCTCATCCTCGTTAAGAAGCGGTTCGATCTTCTCAAACGCTTTGCTCTGTGCAGAAGCGCGGACGAAATCGAGCGCGTGACGGTTAAGCGCGGCGCTGTCATACATACCGAGTGACAAAAGAAAACGTCTTACCTCAAGCTCCAAAACACAGTCGCCGAGGTAGGCGAGGGCTATGCCGTTCATCTCTTTATACTGCTCGTTGTTCGACATAAGCGGTGCTTACTCCAATACTAAAAAATACTGTTGTTAATTTGCACAAAACCTGAAAATCCCTGTAAAAAGGGACAAATTGGGCAGGTAAACCCATTGTAACAAATATGGAAAAGCATTTCAACACGCAATAAAACCAAAAATTATCCGTGATAGCGCAAGACGTTTGTGCATTTTGACTAACAAAAAAGTAGGAATTCTGTCGTGATTTGTCCTGATAATTTCTCAAAAAAAGAGGGCGCAAACTAAGTTTGCGCCCTCTTTTTATATGCTTCTGTATTTTGTTGTCAGCAGCCCTGTTTGAGTGATTGAGATTTGAAAGACCGTTTGTTGAAGTGATACAAAAACAAACGACTTGTTTTGTGAGATTCGCAGAAATTAGGAACGGAATATGCGGGGTTGTTGCATTTTCGGCTCAAATATTGTATAATAACTACATATAGTTATAAAGCAAAGGGAGACTATATTATGAACAAGATCCTTAGAAGCGCTATTATACTCGCGCTTATTATGTGCGCAATAATGGCATACACGCTTATTGCATCGGCCTCTGATGATGCAATAATCTACACAGCAGAGGACATTTCCTCCGACGGACGTATTGTCACGACTGTTCCGGACGGAATGAACAAAAATATAATCGGAGGAAACGTAAAGGGCGCGTACAGTAACGGTATGGTCCGCTTCGTATCCACAAATCCGGGTGCTGCGTCAACGGCAAGTGACAGACTCATTATCGCGGTTGACAATATCAACCTTACCGAATATCCCTATGTAACGGTTTCCTACAATACGAATATAGACGTACCTAAGCTCAATTTCAACCTTACCACAATTGGCGGTACTTACACAAGAGAAGCAAAGGTATTTTTTTCTCAGGCAAGAACCGTCGGTAAGGACGCTATTGGTACGGGGGAATACAAGGGCTCTTACGGAACAAGCGCGGTAGCAAACTCTGTTTATATTCCTCTTTGGAGTAACACGGGTAACGTTGCAAACGCAGGTGATTACTTTGACGTACAATACGTAGGCTTTTTCAAAACAGAGAAGGCAATGAAAGAGTATAAGTACACTCCGGGAGAAATAAAAGTGAATGCTAAATTTCTTGAACAGGTACAGAGACTTGTTGTCGGCGATACGTTTAAGCTTACCACAATCGACGCCGAACCTTCTTCACTAACGTTTGAAAGCGACAACGACGCGGTGGTTTCGGTTGCCGCAGACGGCACTATAACCGCAAAGTCGTCGGGCGTTGCAACGATCACCGCGAAATCAAACGCAAATGTGTCCACCTGTAAGGTCTATGTGCTCGCAGAAAAGCTTGCACCCGTTGAGTTTGCAAGACGCACGGGAATGAAGATCACAGACCTTCCCGTAGTAAACTGCCTCGGCGACTCT
>JAZSOD010000063.1:0-6474 GCA_045536775.1 Eubacteriales bacterium
AACAGGAAGGAGGATATACAGCTTCCCGATACCGAGCCGATACCGCCGATCACCACGATGAGAAGAAGCTCATACGTAAGTGCCGAGGTGAATGGCTTTGCCTGAACCGTGGTAGAATACATAGCGTAAAGAACGCCGCCAATACCTGCGAAGAATGCCGAGGTGCAGAACGAAAGCATCTTGTGCTTTGCGAGGTTTATTCCCATCGCTTCAGCCGCGATCTCATCGTCTCTGATAGCCTTGAATGCGCGTCCGTAGGTCGACTTTATTATAAGCACCATAAAGGTAATACATACTGCCGCGATTATTATCGGGAACAGGGTGGACATATAGAATACCACCTTACCGTTCGAGCCCTTAATATTGAAGTTTGTAAAAAGGGGGAAGCCTTTGATAATGTTAGCTCCGTTTGTGATCTTACTCCAAACAGGCTGCTCCCATTGGAAGAGAGCGCGAACGATCTCGGCAAAGCCGAGGGTCGCGATCGCAAGATAGTCGCTCTTGAGTCTGAGAACGGGGAGACCGATGAGGAATGCGAAGAGCGCAGCGATAAGTCCCGCGAGTATCATCGCCGTAATTACTCCGAGGAGATTTGCCGCCATTTCGTTTCCGATAAAGCTCATATAGAGCTCCTGTATCGAAAAGTTGACTGACGAGCCCTCGAATTTATAGAAAACACTTTCCTTAATAGCTACGGGAGTGCAGAATATTGCATAGGTATATGCACCGAGAAGCATAAAGCCTGCGTGGCCAAGGGAGAAAAGACCCGTGAAGCCGTTAAGCAGGTTCATGGAAACCGCGATAAGCGAATACACCGCGCCCTTTTTGAGAACGGTGAAAAGCATAGACGTGGGCTTGAGCCACTTGGGAAGGCTTGATGCAGGAAGCCAGAGGTTCAGGTTTTCAAGCACCATTATCGCGCCCATAAACAAAAGTATGAACAGTATGGATACGAGGGTGCCCTTTATATTTTTCTTGTTCTGTGTCACGTTTCTGCCCTCCTTATACCTTATCGGTTACCTTCTCGCCGAACAGACCCGTAGGCTTAACAACGAGAATGATTATAAGCAAAGCAAAGGTGAACGCATCAGAGAAGGTTGCAAAGTCCGTACCTCTGATAATGCTTTCGCAAATACCGATTATAAACGCGCCGACTACCGCGCCGGGTACCGAGCCGATACCGCCGAATACCGCCGCAACGAAGGCTCTGAGTCCGGGAAGCGCGCCCGAGGTGGGAACGATTACCGAGAAGTTTGAGAAGTAGAGCACCGAGCCTACTGCCGCAAGAGCCGAGCCTATGATAAAGGTGAACGAGATAACGCTGTTTATCTTGATACCCATAAGACGACTGGTTTCAAAGTCCTTGGAAACCGCGCGCATAGCCATACCAATCTTGGTATGGTTGATAAGCTGGGTCAGCGCAAACACGAGAATTATAACAATAACCGGAGTCACAAGCTTGGACCACTGTGTTTCCGTACCGAATACCGGTACCGTTTCAGAGAGAAACGGGAGCTTCGGATAGTACTGAGGCTGACCTGCGGTTACGTATGTAATAAGATTCTGAAGCAGATAGCTTACACCGATAGCCGAGATCATAACACTCATTCTCGGTGCGCTTCTGAGCGGCAGATACGCAGCGCGCTCTATAATAAAGCCGAGAATAATAGTTACGATAACCGCAAACGGAATAGCCGCGTACCACGGAAGCGAGCTGACTATGAAAATCAGGAACATACCCGCAACCATAAACACGTCGCCGTGAGCGAAGTTTATAAGTCTTAAAATTCCATAGACCATGGTGTATCCGATAGCGATAAGCGCGTACTGACCGCCGAGCGAAACACCCGATACCAGAATAGAAGCAATAAATTCCACGAAAGCACCTCTCATCTTTTATTCACGTGCAAGGATAACGGAGCGATCCGTAAATCCCCGTTGTTTTTTATAAAAACAGTCATGAATCTTGCCGTTTTTCTTTGACCGTCCGAAAAATACGCGGTTTTCCGTGTGTTTTTCGCGCGGTCAAAAAAGCAACTAATCGCTTGGCGGACAAAAATCCGCCAAGCGATTCCGATTAAGCTTAAACCGGTTTAATTACTTTGCCTGCTGAACTGTTTCGAGAGTCCATGTAGCAGTTGCGTTATCGGAGGTCTTGATGTAAGCAGTATCACGAACTGCGTCACCGATCTTATCAAATGCGATGTGACCGGATACACCGTCATAAACTACTGTGGGAAGAGCCGCCTTGATATCGCCTGCGTCTGCAGAGTCTGCAGCCTTGATAGCCTCAAGTGCTACGTAGTAAGCATCGTAACCCATTGCTGTAACTGCGGAAATAGTATCATTACCGCCGTTAGAGGTCTTAGCGTCTTCGTTGTTGTTGATGTAAGCCTTGATGCCTGCGTCAAACTCGGGAGATCCGCCTTCCTGATAGAAGGTAGATACGAAGAGCTTGATGTTTGTGTCCTTAGCAGCCTCGAGAACCTTGTTGTCGTCGAGTGTGTCGGAGCCGAGGATAGGAGCTTCGATGCCGAGAGCAGCTGCCTGGGTGATGATCTGTGTAGCGTAAGCTATAGATACGGGTGTGAAGATAACGTCTGCGCCTTCAGCCTTAGCCTTGTTGAGGTATGTAGTGAAGTCAGCGTTGTTGGTGGGGAAGGAATCCTTGATTACTTCGCCGCCTGCCTTTGTGAATGCCTGCTCGAAGAAGGTGATAAGACCCTGGTCATACTCGTTACCGAGCTCGCCGAGGAGGTATGCCTTCTTTGCCTCGAACTTTTCTGCTGCAAAGTTTGCAAGTACAGAGCCCTGGAAGGGATCGAGGAAGCAGATTCTGAAGTAGTGGTCATTACCAGCTGTTACGTTGGGGTTTGTGCAGGTTACGCCGATTGCAGCAAGTCCTGCCTGATTAAAGGTTTCGCTTCCTGCCATAGAAACGCCGGAGCCGTAAGAACCGAGCACGATTGCTACGTCAGCGCCAACGAGAGCCGCTGCTGCGGAAGGAGCCTTGTCTGTTGTAGAGCCATTGTCGGAGAGTACAAGCTCAACCTTGTATTCTTCGCCGCCGATCATAACGGTGGGTGTCTCGGAGTTTGCGTACTGCATACCGAGGATTTCCTTCTTACCGCCGGAAGCAGAGTCACCTGTAGAAGGCTCAAATACGCCTATCTTGATAACCTTTTCGTCGGCAACATTTTCATCACCGTTTGTTGCCGCAGGGCCGCAGGATGCAACTGCAAGAACCATAAGCGCTGCAAGAACGAGTGCTAAAAACTTCTTCATTGTTTTTTCCTCCAAGAAAAAATAATATATCAAGACACGATTGTTAAAATTATGTCTTTCGCTCATTATACCACAAACACCGCAATTTGTAAAGTAAAATTTAAGTATTTTTGATACATTTCGCCCATTTTTAACGCTTTAGACGGTGTAATCTGACGAAATGTCTCTCCAAAGCGCAACAAGGCATCGGAGACTCATCTCCGACGCCTTGTTTTTATTCGTTCATTGTTATGAATTTGTATTCCTTCAGTATTTCCAGAAACTTAACGAGACGCTCTTCCGTGGGGTGCGCCATATCGCCCAGCTCACTCTCAACAAGCTCACAAAGCGCCTCAACGTTTCTCACACCGTCAATGCTCCTCCACACGAAGCTTCCGAGCTCGTCGAGGTGAATGTGAGACACCTTCGGCTTCTTTAAGATAAGCTGAAAAACACGGTTGAAGACACCCTTGTTTTCGACATCAAGGGTTACGATCCCGTTTTCGTCCGCCGACCACGCGATCGTGTCCGAACGCTTCGGGCAGACCTTTCCGTAATCGGTGTGCTTTTTACTCATTCGAGCCGTCTCCGCCCTTCTGCTTCTTCCATAGTGAGAAAGTGAGCAGACATACGATAACAAGAGCAAATACTACGAGGCTTGCTATTGATGCAACACCCTCGGGAAGTCCTAAAAGTCCCGAAATATCTATTGCCTTGTCGAGTCCGAGAACCGCAAATATTGCAAGAAGAATACCGACGAGTCCCTCGCCCGCGATCATACCCGAGCAGAAGAGAATTCCATCGCTAACCACTCTCTCCTTCTTCTTTGCATCGCCCTTCATTCTGTCAAATACAAGACGAACGATACCGCCTACCATAATGCAAGCATTCAAGCGGATCGGGAGATAGATACCGATAGCAAAAGGAAGCACGGGAATACCTAAGATCTCAACGACTACCGCGATAAGCGCGCCGATAAGTACGAGATTCCATGGAAGCTCTGCGCTCATAACTCCCTCTACTATCATCTTCATAAGAGTCGCCTGAGGAGCTGCAAGCTCTTCAGTACCGAAGCCCCACGCGCTATCGAGTAGATAAAGCGTTCCGCCGATAGCAAGTGCAGATGCAACAACGCCGATGATCTCACCGATCTGCTGCTTCTTGGGTGTAGCGCCGAGGATATAGCCGGTCTTGAGATCCTGTGATGTATCGCCCGAGATAGCCGCAACGATACAAATGATAGAACCGATCGCAATAGCCGCGCTCATTCCCGCAGCTCCGGTCATACCCGTGAACTTGAGAATGAGAGTTGCTATAAGAAGGGTTGCGATAGACATACCCGAAACGGGGTTGTTACTGCTTCCTACAAGTCCAACCATTCTCGAGGAAACGGTTGCAAAGAAAAAGCCGAACACAACTATAATTATCGCACCGATAAGGTTTACGGGAATAACGGGTACAAGCCATACGAGAAGAGTAAGAATTGCGATAGCTATAAGAACTACCTTCATATTGAGATCCTTACCGGTTCTCGAATCGTCGCCCTCGCCCTTTACCTTAAAGCTCTTCATAGCACCCGCAAAGGTGTTCACGATAAGAGGAAGTGACTTGATAAGGCTGATAATACCGCCAGCCGCAAGAGCTCCCGCACCTATGTAGCGGATATAAGAGCTCCATATTGCACTCGCTCCGCCTGCCGCAAACATTTCACCGATAGGAGCAGTACCGGGGTAAAGTATCATATTCTCTCCGAAAAGAACGATTATCGGAATAAGCACGAGCCAGCTGAGCGCGCCGCCCGAGAACATATACGATGCTATACGGGGTCCGCAGATGTAGCCAACGCTGAATACAGCAGGATAGATCTGGGTGCCTATTTCACCTGCAAAGCCCTTGAATCTGAGTGAGATCTCACCGGGCACTGCCTTGAGTCCGTCGATAATAAACTTGAATGCTGCTGCAATTCCCATACCCGCAAAAACGGTAGAGGCGTTTGCACTGCCCTCCTCACCTGCAAGAAGAACCTCTGCGCAAGCCGTTCCTTCGGGATAAGGAAGCACGCCGTGCTCCTTAACGATAAGCGCGTTGCGAAGCGGAACCATAAAGAACACTCCGAGAAGACCGCCGATAAGGGCGATAAGCGTAATTTCGATGAGGCTGGGCTTGTTCATGCCCTCAACACCCTCTGTCGCCCATAAGAAGAGTGTGGGGAGGGTAAATATCGCACCTGCGGCGAGAGATTCGCCTGCAGAGCCTATTGTCTGAACGATATTGCTTTCGAGAATTGAATTTTTTCTCATTATCACTCTTATAACACCCATAGCGATAACTGCCGCAGGGATAGACGCCGATACCGTCATACCTACTCTGAGTCCGAGGTAAGCGTTAGCCGCGCCGAACACTACCGCAAGGATGATACCCATGATAATGGAGGTCAGTGTAAATTCCGGTGTGACCTTACTTGCCGGAACGTAAGGCTTAAACTGATTGTCCTTATTATCCATTGTTTTTCTCCATTCTGTCAATATTTTTTGTTTTAGTATATTATTTTACACATACTTTAATATGATACCATATTTGAAGAAAAATATCAAGAGGAAATATGTTTTTTGGCGAAAGAGTATGGCCTGATTATGATTTGCGAAAATTTTATTGGTCGTTACTTTCGTTCTGCAACGAAAGTAACCAAAGAAGCATTTAAGAGGAGGCTCAATGCCTCCTCTTAAAAAACTCCTCCTGCAAAAGGGAGGTCCCTTTTGATTCCCCGGCGACACGGTTGTTTTCACGCTATATACGGTCAGCGAGCGCATAATTGAGAGATAAAATTTCAAATTTGTTTGTAGGGGCGATTCAAGCATCGCCCGCAAAAATGAACGGCGGGAGCAAGCCCCCGCCCTACGGATGAAAATTTCAATCAATCCTCGTAGGGGCGAACTGTGTTCGCCCACCAATTTACACCAACAAAAACGGGCGAACAGAGTTCGCCCCTACGGATAGAATTTATATTTGTAGGGGAGGCATTTCGCCTCCCGCCAAATTTTCACCAACGTCAGCGGTATGGGTCGATACCTCAATTACCGCAAATCATCACGCGCGCCTCGCCTGTCGGGGCGTCCCGACCGCTGTTTACCCGCGGGTGCTTCCCGCAAAAAACTCCGCAGATGACTCTGCGGAGTTTTTTATCAGTTGGTATAGTTGTCGAAGTAGCCC
>JAZSOD010000001.1:0-16670 GCA_045536775.1 Eubacteriales bacterium
AGTACGTATTGCAATAAGGGTTACGGGCATAATATTGACAGAGGCCGAGTTCATAACCGCGAGGGTCACCTGATCGTCACTTGCCACAGCTTGCTCGGGATTGTCAAGCTGCATTTTTTCAAGTGCAGAGATGGCAAAAGGGGTTGCAGCGTTGCCGATTCCGAGAAGATTCGCGGATATGTTGGCGCACGCCTCCTTCACACCCCGTCCCGTACGGTGCGCCGTCGGGAACAGTATTTTCAAAAGCGGTGATATTATCCGAGCAAGACGGTCGATCGCACCCGCCTCGCGTAAAAGCTCCATTACTCCGTTCCACAGGCTCATCATACCGACAAGCGCAAGAGTGAGACTTACCGCGCCCGCAGCGCCCGTCAGAACCGACTCCGCAAGCTCGCTCATTCTACCGCCCACTACAGCGCATAAAAACGATGTCACACAGATAAAAGAAAACATTTTTCCGAGCATTTTTACTCCTTTACAGAAAAACTATTGACATTTTTTGGAAATTATTGTAGAATAAAGACGTAAAAGCAAAGGGGGGATCCAAATGAAGCTCAAACTTACCGAAGCAAGACAGCTTGATAACCTCGGCAGACTCGTTTTGCCAAAGAAAATGCGCGAGGCGCTTAATATTGGCGAGGGGGATTTTCTCAAGATCTCGCTTGAAAACAATTCCATAGTCATCAGGCGCGACAAGCCTGCTTGTGTTTTCTGCTCGTCGGGCGACTCACTCATTGAGCTTGATGAAAAGCATATCTGCCGCCAGTGTCTTAGTAAGCTAAGTTCAAAATAAGTACTGAAAGCACTGCTTCGGCAGTGCTTTTCTTATACTTCAATATATATGAAAAACTGAATAAATTAGCACACGGTGTCAATAATATCCTTAAAGTCAGTTAACGGGGAGAATCAAATTGCTAAAGGGTTGCCAAAGACAGATGATAAAGATATCGGGACGCGCTGACAGCGTGTTTGAGGAAGCGTATTTCATAATGAAGCCGCAAAGTACAAGAAATATAATGACGGAGCGCGACCTCGTGCTTGAGGCTAACAGAATAATCAAGGAAATATCGTACAAGCAGGAAAGATCACGAAAAAAGACGGTCAGAATAAGCCCTCTTTTCTTTTTGAGCCTTCTGGTGTTATCGGCAGGCGGTGTTCTTTCGGGAATTCTGTGGATCTTCGTCTGATACAAATATTAACACAATATTAAAAAAAGCATATTGCAAAATGGCGAAACATACTGTATAATATAGTTGTTTAATTTGTTCGTTACCCATCGCAAGTAATAACGCGGCAATGATCGCCCGTGTCCGCGTTTTAGTGAAACAGCTTGATTTTTATCAAGCTTTGTTTTGTCGCGCAATTAAATAACTTCTTTATTCAGTGTACAGATATACATATTTTTAGAAAGGCAGAATATAATGGCTAAAAGCAAACTGAAGGTAATGTTTCTCGGCGGACTTCAGGAAATAGGTAAGAATATGTGCGTTCTCGAGTACGAGGACGATATTCTCATCGTTGACTGCGGTCTCGGTTTTCCCGACGAGGATATGCTCGGCATAGACCTCGTTATACCCGATATGACGTATCTCGAAAAGAACATCGACAAGGTACGCGGATTTGTTATCACTCACGGTCACGAGGACCACATAGGAGCTCTTCCCTACGCGCTCAAATCAATAAAGGCTCCCGTTTACGGAACCAGACTCACTATCGGTATTATCGAAAACAAGCTCACGGAGTTCACGTTCGACTATAACCCCGAGCTTCATACGGTCAAGGCAGGCGACACGGTCAAACTCGGCTGCTTTAAGATCGAATTCGTTCACGTCAACCACTCTATAGTTGACGCGTGCGCACTCTCGATCACTACACCTGTCGGCGTGGTATTTCACTCGGGAGACTTCAAGCTCGACCTTACTCCCATCGAGGGAAAAATGATGGACATTGCAAGAATGGGCGAGATCGGTAACAAGGGTGTACTGCTTCTGATGTGCGAGTCCACAAACTCAGAGCGTCCCGGTTATACTCCCAGCGAAAAGACGGTCGGCAAGTCGCTTGAAACCATCTTTATGAAGAATAAAGACAAGCGAATAGTTATAGCAACCTTCTCCTCAAACGTACACCGCGTTCAGCAGATAATAGACGCGAGTGCCGCTTGCGGACGTAAGGTCGCGGTTACGGGAAGAAGTATGGTGAATATCGTCAGCACCGCGATAAAGCTTGAATGTATGCACGATCCGGAAAAGGTGCTTATCGATATCAACGATATCAAGAGATATCCCCCCGAGCAGCTCACCATCATCACCACCGGAAGCCAGGGTGAGCCCATGAGCGCTCTTTACAGAATGGCGTTCTCAAATCACGACAAGGTCGAGCTTGGTCCCAAGGACCTAGTTGTTATCAGCGCAACGGCTATCCCGGGCAACGAAAAGCTTGTCGGCAATATAGTAAACGAACTTTACCGCAAGGGTGTAAACGTCTTAAACGACGCGGTTGCGGACGTTCACGTTTCGGGACATGCGTGCCAGGAGGAATTAAAGCTTCTTCAGGCGCTTCTGAAGCCCAAGTTCTTTATGCCCATACACGGTGAATGTAAGCATCTCATCAAAAACCGTGAGCTCGCAATCGAAATGGGTATGACACCCGACAGAATATTTATATCAGAAATAGGTAAGGTGCTCGAGCTTACGCGCGATACGGCAAAGTGGGGACAGAACGTTCCCTGCGGACGAGTTCTCGTTGACGGACTTGGAGTCGGAGACGTTGGCAACATTGTTCTCCGCGACAGACGTCACCTCTCGCAGGACGGTATCATCGTTGTGGTTGCAACTGTTGACGTGGAATTCGGAGACATTGTTTCGGGTCCCGACATAATCTCGCGCGGCTTCGTGTACGTGAGAGAAGCCGAGGAGCTTATGGAACAGCTTCGCGAGGCAGCCAAGTACGCTATCGAGGATTGTCTCGACGAGGGCTACGCCGATTGGACAGAGATCAAAAACAACGTCAAGGACCGTATGTCGAAGTTTATCTTCAATCAGACAAAGCGCCGTCCCATGATCCTTCCGATTATAATGAACGTATAATCACAGGCTTCCCCTTGAGGGGAAGCTGTCACAAAGTGACTGATGAGGTGTTTTTAATTCGTTTGTTTTTACACCTCATCCGTCATCCTTCGGATGCCACCTTCCCCTCAAGGGGAAGGCTTTTTGCTTTTCAACCTGCACAGGTTTCCGCTGCTCCTCTTTCTTAGTTTTCATAAAACCGTCACGTTACCGTCTTGATTTCATCTTGTTTTGCGTGTATAATCAAACCAATAAAAACCGGAGGCTTTATATGAAAAACACCATATCTTTACTGTTATTATCAGTTTTCCTCCTGCTTTGCAGCTGCGGTGGAAATACAGCCAAAAACGGCGCGTTTGTTTTTGAAAACAACTCTGACATAAGAATAACCGACGGTGGAGCTTACACCTTCAGCGGAACCGGTAACGACTGTCAGATAATCGTCGACACTAAGGGCGACGTTGAGCTGATCCTTGACGGCGTAAATCTTTTTTCAAGTAAGCCCATGATAAACGTGCTTTCTGCAAATTCTGTTACGGTGACCCTTGCCGATTCAAGCGAAAACAAGCTTTTGATAGAAAGTGCGGACGAGGACGAAAGCTCTGCTATCTATTCAAAGTCAGATATCTCTTTCGGCGGTAACGGCACGCTTACGATAAAATCAAGCAAAGACGACGGAATCGTATGCAAGAATGACATATCCGTCAGCGGAGGCGTTTACAACATCGATGTCGGTCACAACGGTATTGAGTCCGAGAAAGCACTCACGTTTGACGGGGGTGAATTCAATATAAAAAGCGGGAACGATGCAATCAAAGCCGAGAACGATGAGCCAGAACAAGCAAAGCTCACATTAAGCGGCGGAAGCTTTAATCTCTCCGCAGTTGACGACGGCGTTACCACTACGGGTGACCTTACGATCAATAACGCAGATATCAATATCACCGTCTGTGAGGAGGGTCTTGAAGGCAAGACCGTACTTATCGAAAACGGCAATATTAATATTGTGGCGAACGATGACGGTATAAATGCGCGCGGAATTGAAGTGAGCGATGAAAAATACGAGGGCGCGGATCTCACTATAAACGGCGGAATTATCAACATCGACGTAAACGGTGACGGCGTTGATTCAAACGGAGACTTAAGCTTTATAGGCGGTCGGATATTCATTTCCGGTGCGGCAGACGGCGGAAATGCCTCTGTTGACTTTGACCTCGATGCCACACTCGGTGACGCATCCGTTATAGCAACAGGTTTTTCGGGTATGTTCCGTGGATTTAAGACAACCTCGAATCCGACAATAAACGTCTTCCTTGAGGAAGCGGTAGCCGACGCGATAACCCTGAGCGATGCAAACGGAAACGTAATACTGAATTACTCCCCCTCCAAAAAATACAATCATATCTTTATCACCTCTCCGAGCATCAAGCTTGATAACAAGTACATCTTAAAATACGGCGAGGGAGTTCTTGACATAACCATCAGCTCGAACGATACGGTAATAGGTAACGGCAGATTTGGCGGCTTCGGCGGAGGATTCAGCGGTCGCGGACCGGGAGGACCTATGCCCGACTTTGATATCGAAAATATGCCTCCCATCGAGGGAGAATTCAACGGCGACAGATATAACGGATGGGAAAAGCTACCACAAGGTCAGCGTCCTGACAGAGGTACTCCTCCCAAAAATGCAGTTGAAACCTATGAAAAGTCTAAAAACGGCGACATCAAAGAACTGCTTGATAATTCGGAAATGGTGATCACAAACACATATCACAAGCTTGACGACGGCAGCTTTGAGTGCGGCGGATATAACTACAAATACCGCCTTGACATAAGCGGCAGGCTCAACAACGCCGCGAATGACAGCCGTTATATTATCCTCTCAAACACAGAGGATATAACATTCGATCAGGCTTGGAGAGCTGGTGGACTGAGCAGTAACACAAACGATTACTTCGACCCAAGAGACGCGATAATAGTAGAGCGCAGCGGTCTGTAACAAAAAGGCTTCGGTTAAATTTTAACCGAAGCCTTTTTGTTATATTACCTTATATCCCTGCTCTTCAACGAGTGCGGCAAGCTTTTCTGCCGTAACCGAGCCGTCAGTCTTAACGACTGCAGTTCCCTTTTCGTGACTTACGTCCGCACTTATGACCCCACTCTGCTCCTCAAGCACCTTCTTTACTCTTCCCGAGCAATGAGTACACATCATTCCTTCAATTTTAAGCGTTATTTCCATTTTTTTCCTCTTTTCAGTTTTATTTTGATTCAAGCTTATAAGATTCAGTCTGAGTGAATTTGATACCACGCAAAAGCTTGACAGGCTCATAGCCGCCGCACCGAGCATAGGATTTAAGGTTATACCAAGCACAATAAGCGCGCCTGCGGCAACGGGTATTCCTATCACGTTATATATAAACGCCCAGAACAGATTTTCCTTTATATTTTTAAGTGTCTTTCTTCCAAGCCTTATGGCTTTTGCAATGTCCGACGGATCATTCTTCATCAGTACCACGTCAGCCGAATCTATGGCAATGTCCGCGCCTGCCCCAATAGCAATTCCGACATTGGCTGCCGTGAGCGCAGGGGAATCGTTGATCCCGTCTCCAACCATAGCCACTCTGCCGTGTTTCTTTAGTTTTTCGATTTCTGCCGCTTTCCCGTCGGGAAGGACGCCTGCAACCACCTCGTCTATACCGACGCTCTCAGCTACCGTCCTTGCCGTGCGCTCATTGTCACCCGTGAGCATTACTACCTTAACACCCATAGTCTTAAGAGCTTTTACCGCTTCTGCGGCATCGGACTTCACCGTGTCGGCTACCGCAATTATACCTATCACCTTGTTTTCAAGCGCAAATATAAGAGGTGTTTTGCCGCTGTCCGAAAGCTCAGTCACCGCGTCCGCGACCTCTCCGTCAATTTCGGCAACACCCGATATAAGCCTCATATTTCCGCCGCACAAGGTCTTGCCCGAAAGTTCTGCCGTAACTCCGCTTCCCGTCACCGCCTTAAATGAGTCAAGCTCTATTGCGCTGACGTTATTCTCTTTGGCAAAATCCACAACTGCGCGTGCAAGCGGATGCTCACTCATAATTTCAAGCGAATACGCGAGCTTCACAAGCTCATCGCGAGTAATTTCGCCAAACGGTATCACGTCCGTGACCTGCGGTTCACCGAGAGTCACCGTCCCCGTTTTGTCAAGTGCGACCGTATTTATTCTGCCTGCCTCTTCAAGAGCTGCCGCAGTCTTAAAAAGTATTCCGTATTTTGCGCCGACTCCCGAGCCGACCATTATGGATACGGGGGTCGCAAGTCCGAGCGCACACGGACAGCTTATAACCAGCACCGATATTCCGCGCGCAAGCGCAAAGCCAACGTCCTTGCCGAGAACAAGCCATACTGCCGTAGTAATAATGGCAATGATGATAACAGCGGGAACGAATATTCCCGAAACCTTGTCCGCAAGTCTTGCGATAGGTGCCTTTGTCGCTGCCGCATCACTTACGGCTTTTATTATCTGCGCGAGCGCGGTGTCCTCACCAACCCTCGTCGCTCTGCATTTGAGAAATCCCGACTGATTAACGGTCGCCGCTGATACAGTATCGCCGACAGTCTTATCAACAGGCACGCTTTCACCCGTAAGAGCCGATTCGTTGACCGCGCTCTCGCCCTCGATAACAACTCCGTCAACGGGTATGCTCTCGCCCGGTCTTACCACAAAAATATCGTCTGTTTTGACCGTGTCGGCAGGAAGCGTCATCTCTTTGCCGTCTCTTATAACGTTTGCAAGCTTGGGTGCGAGATCAATAAGCCCCTTTAGCGCGTCGGTGGTCTTACCCTTTGCTCTTGCCTCAAGCATTTTACCAACGGTTATAAGAGTCAGTATCATAGCCGCAGACTCAAAGTAAAGCTCGTGCAGATGCTCTGCCGCCGCGCCGACGTTTCCGTCAAGCTGAACATCTGTTAAAGTGAAAAGCACACACACGCTGTAAATAAAAGCCGCGGCGCTTCCGAGCGAAACGAGCGTATCCATATTCGGCGCGAGGTTTATAATTCCCTTGAAGCCGTTTATAAAAAACCTTCTGTTTATGACCATTACGGTCACCGTTAGAACAAGCTGCAAAGCTCCTATTGCCGCGGGATTCTCCGCAAGTGCGCTCGGCACGGGAAGACTCCACATCGTATGCCCCATTGAAATATACATCAGCAGAGCAAGAAAAACAAGAGAGCTTACAAGCCTTCGCTTCAGTACGAGGGTTTCACGGTCTGCAAGAGTATCTCCTTCTCTTTTGGACACGGGATCCATAGAGTCGGTAAGTCTTGCCGAATATCCTGCGCCTTCTACCGCCCCTATTATAACCTCGTCGGGCAGGTCGCTGTCAACGGACATCGTATTAGTCAGCAGACTGACGTTGCAGGACCTTACGCCGTCAAGCCCCGACACAGCCTTTTCAACACGGGCGCTGCACGCCGCACAGCTCATTCCCGAAACCTGATACATTTTCACCCGATATTTCACCCTCTCTTATGCCAAACGGCAAAGCACCGCGCACAACGGCGCGGCTTTTTTATACTTCCTTTTTATCAAACTGAGTTGCAATGTCGCCGAGAAACTCAGCTTCACCTATCACAACAGGCTTGACCGTATTGTTTTCGGTGTCATAGTCAACTATTGATACCGATGCGTTCTTTACCCAGTTGATCTCTTTCATCTGCTCGTCAGCCATTCCAAGCCACTCGCACACAAGTGAGCGCACGGGTGTCGCGTGGGTCGCAATAAGGACCGTCTTACCCTCGTTTTCACGGGCAAGCTTCCATACCTCGCGGCGAACTCTTGCCGCAACGTCCGAAACCTTCTCTCCGCCAACAGGCATAGCGTTCCAAATATCTGCCTTCCACAAGCCAAACTCCACAGGATACTTTTCGCCGATTTCCTCAAACAAAAGATTTTCCCATTCGCCTGCGTATATTTCACGAAGCTCTTTGTCAGGTATTACCACAAGTCCATGCGGCTCTGCGATGATGCTTCCCGTTTCAAAGGCGCGAGAAAGGTCGCTGCCGTACGCTATATCAATTTTATAGTCCTTCAAATACTCTGCTGTGTCTCTCGCCTGAGCACGTCCTCTTTCTGTAAGTCCGCCGTCAAAGTGTCCGTAGAAACGATGCGTTTCGTTTCCGGTGCTTTCACCGTGGCGGACAAAAATCATTCTTGTCATTTGCTATCCTCCTACTATATTGACCACAATACCCTTGGGGTTAAAAACGCTTTTCAATGAAACAACGATATTAGACCTGTTATTTTTTTATTTCAGCACCACATTTACGACAGAATTTGCTGTCTTCAATTAGTTTTTCTCCGCAACTGTTACAATGATTAATCTCATCATTGTATGTTTCTTTTCCCAAATAAAGTTGATCATCTATATTTGGTTCGTTCAAAGCAACATATCTCTCATAAATTATGTCTAAATAAATCTTTGTCAGTTTCTTTTCTTTAACTTTTTGAATCAAATATGTCTCTAATTCATCTTCGTTTTCATGCAATATTTCACATTGCTCCAAAATCGAATCATCAATATCATGTTTTATATATTCGAATGGAGAAAGGCCTCTCTTTTTCGCTTCTTTTTTTAACTCATATTTATCCCACAATCTACACAAGTAACGCGAAACAATCCACCACAATAAAAAGATAATGAATTCTCCAAACGCATAACCCGTCTTGGTTTTCACAAATGAATTAATAGCAAAAACGCCCAAAAAACTAAAAATCCAAATTAATGCTTTCATAAATTATTCTCCTGTTTTATTAATTCAACTCCACAAATGTGACAAAACTCACTATCTAATGGAAGTTTCTGGCCACAATTGTGACAATACATATAGCTTGTTTTTTTATTTTCTTTTTTGTATAAAAGTATAACGATTATTGCACATATAAATATAAATCCCAAGATAACAACCATAATTGACTTGGAGGTCTCCTGGTCTACCAATTTATTGATGCTTGACTTGTTATTGATCGCTCTAGGACATTGTACACTTTTTAACAAGCTTATAAAATCATCGTAATAATCACTATTCGGTGTTCCACAAAACGAAAAGCTATATAACCAACCGTTATCAATACAAATAAGTTGTATCATATCCAGTTTGTATTCCCACTCGTACATTTCAATATACTCACTTTTTTCTATTTGGTAGTAGGTAATATTGTTATATGTAACCGTCGTCACTTTTTCAATGGGAACACCATTCTCTTCCGCTATTATAGATTTCGTAAAAATTGAATTATTTATCTGTGATCGAGTATATCCTTCCCTGTCGGAGCTTGAAAGAGTTTCCCAAAGATCCGCACTTCCATACATAATTGTTGGGCCCTCTTCTTTTGTTGAAACAAACTTAACATCAATCATCTCTCTTTCCTTATATAACTCTGCCTTTTTCCAATTAGCTGGCACCTCAAACATTACTTTAGATTTGGTGTCAAAATAAGTAAAAGATTTTGTTTCTTCGGTATTATCTTCTTTATTTGTTTTGTTGTTAAACAAAATACTTTCAACAACATTATTGATTATCGTTTCTTGAATCGAAGTAATTTCTCCAGAATACGATCGTAAAGAAAATGACATTAATTTATTATCAGAAACTGTACAATATTGCAGTGAACAAATAGAAGTTAAAGGATCTTTATAATGTAGTTTGACGAATTTTTGCTGAGGATGATAATACAACTCATAGTTAGTCACCGTAAATCCTTGATTTTCAAGTTTCTCAACCAATGACCCAACAAATCCCATAATCATAGTATCACTAAAAAGATTAAAATCGACAATACTATTATCCCACATTGAAACAACCAATTCTTCTTCATATTTGTGCGATATAGCACTTAAATAAATATTTTCACTTTCGAGTTGTTTCATTATTTCCGATTTTGTTATAGGCAAATATTCGAAAGCAGGATCATCATTTGGGGTGTTCCTTGTTATTACCCAATAATTAGAAGGAATTTTCAAGGATAATTGAAGATCCTCCAACTCATATTCATTAGTTGTAGCACATATGTATATCGAAAAACACAAGAGAAAAATAGGTAAAAACACAATCAAGCTTTTTTTCATATCATTCCACTCTTTTTACAACCTATAATTATGGATAAGAATTACACGTATAATATACCACATGATTACAAAAAAAGCAAGGCAAAAAACGCCTTGCTTTTTTACTCAAACAGTGTGGATCTTGTTTTCGGAGTCGGCGTTTGTACCGTCGAGTCCGTACTTCTGGTTCTTTCTGTATTCGAAGAACTTTGTAGCAACCTGCTCGAAGAGCGCGTAGGAGAGAACGTCCTCCTCCTGCTCCGAGTACTCGCTTACCTTCTCACGAAGTGTGTCAAGCTCGGGCTTGATATTGTCGGCGGGACGGCAGGTGATCTGCTTTTCGTCTCCGATTATCTTCTTTGCAAATTCGGGGTGTATCGGCACGGGTGTTGTTCCGTAGTCGCCTCTGACTATTCCCTTGAATTCCTTTGTTACCGTCTTGTATCTCTCGCCCATAAGAACGTTGAACACTGCCTGTGTTCCTACGATCTGCGAGGAGGGCGTTACAAGAGGCGGATAGCCTGCGTCTGCTCTTACTCTCGGCACCTCTGCAAGCACCTCGGGAAGAAGCTCGCTCTTTCCTGCCTGCTTGAGCTGAGAAACGAGGTTGGAGAGCATTCCGCCGGGAACCTGATAAAGAAGCGCGTTAACGTCAACCTTGAGCACCTTGGGGTCAAGAAGACCTTCCTTGAGGTATCTCTCTCTGAGAGGTGTGAAGTACTTGCATACCTCGTCAAGCTTTGCAAGGTCAAGACCTGTATCGTATTCCGTACCCGCAAGAGCCGCAACGATGGGCTCTGTGGGGGGTTGAGAAGTACCGAGCGCCATAGGCGAGATCGCCGTATCAACAACGTCAACTCCTGCTTCTATCGCCTTGAGTATGGTCATAGACGCAACACCCGCGGTGTAGTGAGTGTGAAGCTGAATGGGAAGCTTTACCTCCTTCTTGAGTGCGCTGACAAGCTCATACGCATCGTAAGGAAGAAGAAGTCCCGACATATCCTTGATACAGATAGAGTCAGCGCCCATGCTCTCAAGCTGCTTTGCATACTTTACGAAGTACTCGTTGCTGTAAACGGGACCCGTTGTGTAGCTGATAGCCGCCTGAACGTGACCGCCCTCCTTCTTCGTAGCGTTGATAGCGGTCTCGAGATTACGGGCATCGTTGAGCGCGTCGAAGATTCTGAGAATGTCTATACCGTTTGCGATAGACTTCTGTACGAAATATTCAACAACGTCATCAGCATAGTGCCTGTATCCGAGTATATTCTGTCCGCGGAAAAGCATCTGGAGCTTGGTGTTCTTTACCTGCTCACGAATCTTTCTGAGTCTTTCCCACGGGTCTTCGTTCAAAAATCTGAGACAAGCGTCAAACGTAGCGCCGCCCCATGCTTCGAGAGAATGATAACCGACCGCATCAAGCTTTTCGAGAACGGGAAGGATCTCCTCGGTGGTCATTCTCGTTGCTATAAGCGACTGATGAGAGTCGCGGAGCACGGTTTCGGTAATTTTTACCTTTGCCATTCTATTCTACCTCCAATTAAGGTTTATTTAATAAGTAAGTCCTTGTATGCGCTGAGGAACACACCTGCGGCAACGGCGGAGCCGATAACACCTGCAACGTTAGGTCCCATAGCGTGCATAAGTAAGAAGTTCGAGGGATTTGCCTTCTGTCCCTCAACCTGAGCAACACGAGCCGCCATAGGTACTGCGGAAACTCCCGCAGAGCCGATAAGCGGATTTACCTTTCCGCCTGTGAGGAAGCACATAAGCTTTGCGAAAAGCAGACCGCCACAGGTGGATATTATAAATGCCGTGAGTCCGAGAAGGACGATAAGAATTGTCTCTAATCTGAGGAAGTTCGATGCGTTTGCGGTTGCACCTACCGATACCCCGAGGAATATCGTTACAATGTTGATAAGCTCGTTCTGGGCAGTCTTTGAAAGTCTGTCAGTAACTCCGCACACATTGAAGAGGTTACCAAGCATCAAAAAGCCTATAAGAGGTGCCGCATCGGGTATTATAAGTATTACTACGAATGCAACTATTATCGGGAAAAGTATTTTCTCTGTCTTAGATACGGGGCGAAGCTCCTTCATCACTATCTTACGCTCTTTTTCTGTCGTAAGAAGTCTCATAAACGGAGGCTGGATTATCGGAATAAGCGCCATATACGAATATGCTGCAATTGCAATTGCTCCAAGAAGTGCAGGAGCAAGAATCTTTGTTACGAGTATGGCAGTAGGTCCGTCTGCTCCGCCGATAATACCAATAGCCGCGGCTTCAAAGGGATCAAACTGTCCCGAAAGGAGAGCTCCCGAAAACGCAACGAAAACGCCAAACTGAGCCGCCGCTCCGATAAGTAAGCTCTTGGGGTTTGCGATAAGCGCGGTGAAGTCTGTCATTGCACCTACTCCGAGGAATATGAGTGAGGGATAAATGCCGAGCTTGACTCCCATATAGAGCAAGTCGATAAGTCCGCCCTCTTGCAGGACTTTACCGTAATCAACTACCTCGGGCTCTATGTATAGCTTCTCGATATGAACGAGGTTAGCACCCGGCAAATTTGCAAGAAGCATACCGAATGCAATGGGAAGAAGCAGAAGGGGCTCAAACTTCTTGACAATAGCGAGATAGAAAAGAGCACCTATGATGACATACATAACAAGCGTCTTGAGTATCTCTATCGGTTGTTCCGCGATAAGCTGTGCAATACCCGTAGTGTTTATAAAATTGAGTATTGAGTCTAACATTATATATTACTCCTATCAGTTCTGTCAGTTGAGGGTTACAAGAACGTCTCCCGAGTTTACGGATGCGCCCTTCTGTACGTTTACAGAAGCAACTACACCGTCTGCGGGTGCGGGAATGTCATTTTCCATCTTCATAGCCTCAAGCACGCAAAGAACCTCACCGGACTTAACCTGCTGACCAACGCTTACGTTGACCTTGAGTATATTACCCGGCATAGGAGCGTTAACTGCGGTCGCACCTGCACTTCCCTGTACCTTGGGAGCAGGAGCTGCCTTGGGTGCTGCGGGAGCTGATGCTGCAGGAGCAGGAGCTGCCACGGGTGCGGGTGCCGCTACAGCTGCACCTGCGCCGATCTCTTCTACGTCTACCTCGTAGGTTGTTCCGTTAACTGTTACATTAAACTTTCTCATATCAATCTCCGTTCTGCCGCGTATGCGGCACAAAATTATGTCACGCCGTTGGCGTTTATTAGCAATTCAATTCAGCGAGTGCCTGTTTTTCTGAAGGAAACCACTCTGAAGCCCGTAGCAGGCTTGTCAAGCACAACGCAGAGTGCCGCGGTTATTGCCGCGATGATCTCACCGTCATCAGCCTGAGCAGACTCGACCGCCACAGGTGCAGGGACAGGCTCTGTCTTTGCAGGCTTTTCCGGCTTCTTTTCTTCGGTTTTACCCTTGTTTTTCAAATCGTAGAACACGTATCTGAAAATTTCAAGCACACCCCAAAGTATTGCGAGTACCGCAAAGACCATTCCCATACCGAGCACAGAAACTCTGAGTGCCTCCGATGCACGGTCTGCAAATGTCATATTTTCAAAAGCCGATGCGTCTGCCGCGAGCATAAGTAAAGTTGTTTTCATATCACTTACCTCGCCGCTTAGCCCTTATCGCTGAGCATTTCAAACGCTGCCGCTACTCTTTGGCGAAGCTCGTCGCAGGAAATTATATCGTCTATCTCGCCGCTTCTTGCCGCCGCTACGGGTGAACCCATAGTTGCGTCCCACTCTGCACGCGCTTCGTCTGTGACCTTACTGCCCTTGACGAATGCAACCGCGCTGTCTGTAGGCATTGCGGATATCTTTGCGTTATCTACCGCAAAAGCGATATCTGCGCCGAGGCTCTTGGAGCACATGAGCGTAAATGCCGCGCCGTAAGCCTTGCCGAGAACAACGCTTACCTTGGCGTTATCGCTTACGCTAAAGCCGTATGCGAGGTCTGCAAGGTGATCGCTGTAAGGAGCCTTTTCGCTCTCAACAGTTACGTCGTAGCCCTCTGTATCAACGAGTGTGAGTACGGGGATATCAAAGTTGTCACAGAAGCCAACGTGCTTAGCCGCCTTCTTTGCCGCATTTGCAGTAATGCGTCCGCCGTTTACGGACGGTGCGTTTGCGACTATACCTATCACCATGGAATTGAGGGTAATAAAGCCTGTTATCATTTCGGGAGCAAAGTCAGCCATTCTTTCAACAAAGGAGCCGTTGTCGCTCACTGCAGCGATCACGCTCTTCATATCGTAGCCCTCTGCCGAAATAATGCTTGACACCTCTGGAGTGAGTCGGTTAATTTCGTCCGCGCTCATTGTGTATACAGTTCCGTCAGCACAGTTCTGAGGAAGCACGTTAAGAAGCTCCTTAGCCTTTGCGTAAGCCGCAGGCTCGTCTGCGCATACGAAGTCAACAAGACCGCATTCATTTGCACTCTTGATGCTTCCGAGCTCTTTGCCGTTTTCCTTCTTGTTCATAACAAAAGGAGGATTTACGTAGAACTCACCGTTCTTTTCGGAAGCAACCACAAAATCGAACATAGAAGCGATGGTCGCGAGCGAGCCCGAGCAAACCCCTGCCACTACTGCGATCTGAGGAATGATTCCCGACGCCTTAGCTACGCATTTCATTATCTTACCGTAGCCGGCAAGTGCCGCAACACCTTCGAGAACGTATGCTCCCGCACTGTCGAACACTCCGATAACGGGGGCGCTGTTCTTGATAGCAAGCTCGTAAAGAGATGCTATCTTCTTTGCGTGCATTTCGCCGACCGCACCCTTCATTCTTGAGAAGTCCTGAATAAAAGCAAATACGAGTCTGCCGTCGATCGCACCGTAGCCTGTGATGACTCCTTCGAATTCATTAGAGTTGTTTGAAAATTCGGTCGCAGATGCTTTTGCGTACTTTCCGATCTCAACGAACGTGCCTTCGTCAAAGATGGAGGCGATACGTACCGCACCGTTTAACCGTCCGTTTACGCCGATTGCGTTCACTTCCTCAGCAAGAGCTTCTCTGAGCTCTGCGGCGGACGGCGTTTTCGGCATTTCTGCCGACTTTCCGTTGTTTACCATAGGAAACCTCCGATATATATTTTTCTTGTCAAATGTGTTACTTATAACAACACCATGAGGCGAATTTCCGTTTGTTTACCATTCTACCCCATTTTAATTATATTATAATACAAAGTCAAATCAAATGCAATAGCAAAAACTACAATTTTCCACTTTTTTCTGCGTGTTTTTTTGCTCTCCCCCCAAAAAAACAAAAAATCCGACGGAAAACTCCGTCGGATTTTTTGCAAAGTCAAATTACTTGCTGTAGAAGTCAGCTATCTTCTTAACCTGCTTTTCGAAGCCTCTCTTCTGACCTGCATACCATGATGGGAAGGTATTAGTCTGAGCATTAATGAATTTCTTGATCTGGGTAGGCGTCATAAAGCCCTCGTACATATAGGTAGCGGAGCCAAGAACGATATCAACCATATCAATAGTTTCTTCGTCTGCCGCTTCCTTAAGGCTTAGAGTTATATCATAATAAGTAGGTCTTACCGTGTTGTACGACTGGATCGACATACCTTCGAGGATTATACCTGTGTTCTGAAGATCGGTATTTGTAGTCGGTATGTACGAAAGGTGAGCAATGTTAGCCGCACGGCTATAGTATTCGCCCTGAGCCTCGTCAAGCATCGGATAAGGAAGAAGTCCTATATCAAAGTCCGAATTACGGTTCTTGGAAAGTCCCGTGATCATGTCATCACGCATAAGAAGTCTGCCTTCATTGAAGGCACTAGTGTGGTACCTCGACTCCTCCTGGTTGTTCCATGCGTTGGTGCCATCGAATACCTCAATTATCTTGTCGATGATCTTTACGGTTCTGTCTCCTCCCATCGCAAGCATGGGCATACCGTCCTCATCCTTCACAAGCGTTTGACCGCCGAGTCCTATATAAACGGCAGTAAGCATTTCATATCCCCAGCCCGAGAAGCCCGTTCGGTCGGTCGCATGATTCCATTCGGTATCACCGTTGAGATCCTTATATCCCTGCTTTACGATAGCTATGAATTTGTCAACAGTCCAGGTCTTGTCGTAAACCTCCTGATAGGGATAGTCTATTCCGAGGTCGTCAAAAAGCTTCTTATTGAAAAGAATACAGTTGGTACTGTTGTAGGTTGTGAGATTCAAGTCTCCGCCTATTGTGTATATCTTATCGGCAAAGTTGATATTCTGAACGCCCTTTGTATTCCAGTACGGTCTGTCAAACTTGATTGCTTCCATCTGAGTCCAGTCAACGAAGTAATCGTTGAGTATCATCGTATCAAGTCCGTTGTGCTGTGTAGCCTGATAAAACTGATAGGTCTTGTCACCTGACAAAACAAAGTTTTTAATCATATCGGCGCCCACGTTAGGCTCAGCCTCAACCATATTGAATTTCAAATTATATGCTTCTTCGATCGCAAGGTTTCTCTGGAAGATAGCATCGTTTACA